>CAZWIU010000001.1:0-90430 GCA_964634105.1 uncultured Bacteroidales bacterium
TAACTTCTCTATCCAAAGAGAACAAGTGACCCCGACAGGACTCAAACCTGTAACCTTCTGATCCGTAGTCAGATGCTCTATTCAATTAAGCTACGGGGCCAAAATTGGTTTGCAAATATAGAAATTATTCAATTAAATTAATGTTAACATATTAAATATGAATATGACTAACTCCCTGCTACAGGAAGGGTAAACCGGAAGGTCGTGCCCTTACCGGGTTCACTTTCAACCATTATTGTACCCTTATGTATTTCAATAAACTCTTTAATAATAATTAGTCCGAACCCAGATCCGGACTCGTTTTCTGTACCAGGTGTCGAAGAAACCAACTTACTTTTAAAAAGACTCTCCAACGTTTCATCCGACATACCAATACCATTGTCCTTTACAAACGTTGTTACTGCATCTTTTTCCTCCACCGATTTTATTGAAACATTACCTCCCCGTGGGGTGTATTTTACCGCGTTAGAAAGAAGATTCCGGATAATTGTTTTTAACATATTCGGATCGGCAAATACTCTCATCGCCGATGGTATTTCTACTTCAAGATTCACCTCCTTACTATTGATTTGTGTTTGCAGTAATTGTGTTACTTCAATTATCAAATCTTTCATTAGTATGCTCTCGGGGCTGAATTTTATTTTGCCGGTTTGAACCCTTATCCAGTTCAATAAATTATCAAGTAAATTATGAGAGATTCTTGATGATTCAACTATGTTCGAAATTAACTCCTTCTTCATGGCATCGTCGTACTCATCATAGCTTTTCAGGATCAACTCACCAAGTCCCATAATATTAAAGAATGGCGTTTTCAGATCATGGCTGATAATAGATAACAAGGTATCTTTTGTTGTATTCAGGTCGTTAAGTTCCCTTTCTCTCAACCTCAGGTTTATATGTGTTTTCACCCGAGCCACCAGTTCAACCGGATTAAATGGTTTAGTGATATAATCGACTCCGCCAATCGCAAATCCTTTTTTAATTGCATCATCGTCGGTCCTGGCAGTAAGGAAAATAATCGGAATCATTTTGTTTTTCTCATTTTCTTTCATCCGGCGACATACTTCAAAGCCATCCATTCCGGGCATCATAACGTCCAGCAATACCAAATCAAAATCCCTGCTGCCGAACTGTTTTAAGGCTGCTTCGCCGCTCTGCGCAAAGAATAAATTATATCCTTCATCTGTTAAAAACTTCGCTACCAGTTGAATATTCTTGGCCATATCATCCACAATCAATACAGAAATATCGCCTGGAAGTCTATTTTCCTTTTTCATCAACATAACAATTAATTTTTAATGGTCTGATACCTGCCTGCCCTTCTTGCGGAGGATGAACAGGCCGACAGGTAGCCTCCATGTTAAATTTATATTCACCTTATTTTTTAGTATCCAAAACATGAGCATTTCATCTGCTTATTGTTTTCCTAATTTTCAGATGCCCACCCGCCCTTGCAGGCAAATAACTATCATAGTTATCTATTAATCTCTTATAGGGGTGGTTAATCAATTATTCTTGCTTCGTTTCATTTTCCCACTCAGTGATTATCTTATTTAATAGTTCGTTTAATTCGGATATATGTTGGTGGATACTTTCAATATCAAAATTTCCGGCTGCAACAAGCATTTTATTGGCTGCATCCGATAATTGCCTGATCCCATAGTTGTCAGAGATACTATTGATCCTTCGGCTGAAATTCTTTATTTCGTTAAAGGACGATGACTCCGATATCTGAATAAGATCTGTAAGCAATTTATCAATATCCGCCCGGAACATGCCGCCATCATTTATTTTTGACAGATTGAGTGTTTTTGAACTTTTTATAACTTTTTTGTCTGAACCCTTTATTTCCGGTAGTTCAGAATGAGGAAGATACTTTGCTATTTCGTTTATCAGTAATTTAACTGTGAAAGGTTTTGCAATAAAAGAATTGAAAAGTGCCGCTTTGTTCTTTTCTTTTTCAGATATACGGGTTGCCGATATGGCAATGATTGGTATCTTTTTCAGAGTATCGTTGGATCGCATATATTCAGCTACTTCGAATCCGCTGGCTTTGGGCATGTTCAGGTCGAGAATAAGCAGATCAGGTTTTATTTCTTCCACCTTTTTTATCGTATCTTCTCCATCTATAGACTCAAATACTTTCAGATTGTTACCTCTGATAATTCCAATTATCAGTTCGCGGTTTGTATCCACATCATCAGCAACTAAAATTGACGCGTTGTCGAAATTTACACGACGAACCTCACTTATGGGCTGCTTTTCTTCTAAAGGTTTATACACGCCGGTCCTCACATTCGGAATAAATACATTGAATGTACTACCCTCGGCAGGCTTGCTCACAAGACTGATAGTCCCGTCCATTATTTCAACAATCCGTTTTGTAATCGCCAATCCTAAACCCGTTCCACCATACTTCCTGCTATCCTGGTCTTCCTGCTGCTTAAATGCCTCAAAAATTGTCTGTTGATATTCGCTCGAAATACCGATTCCTGTATCGATGACTGAAACAGCCAAATCAATAAATAACGAATTTTCGACTTCATGCCTATTTTCCGCTTTTATTTCAACAGCAATCTTCCCTGAATCAGTAAACTTATAGGCATTCCCGATCAGGTTTAACAGGATCTGGCGCAAACGAACTTCATTAAGAAGGACCGTATCAGGAAAATCGTTGTCAATATTTATTTCGAACTGGATCTTTTTCTGCTTCATTTTCAGCCAAAAGATATTTCTTATCTCATCCAGGGCCGATCTGATGGATATATATTCCGGTTTAAGTGTAAATTCTCCTGCCTCAATTTTCGAAAGATCCAGGATATCATCAATCAAACTCAACAGTATTTTGCTGCTTGATTTAATTGAATTCAGATAATTTATTGATTCCTGTTTCGATTCTGGTATTTCACGTGCGAGTATTTCGGTAAATCCGATAATGGCATTGATGGGTGTTCTGATCTCATGTGACATGTTTGCAAGAAATGTACTCTTTGCATTGTTGGCTCTTTCTGCTTCTTCCCATGCTCTTTTCAGTTCCTGTTCATTATGCTTTAATTCGGAAATATCGCGCAGGATTATCAGCATCTCATCTTCGCTGCTCATAATGAGCCTTGCTTCTTCGAAAATAATCTTCCCTGACTTTTTATAGGAATAGTCGAAGGTCACCACTTTGCGGCTGTCAATGGTCTTTGTGATTCGTTCACTAAATTTCTTTCTGATTTTTTCAGGTAATGTATTCAGAAATTTTTTGCCAAGTAATTGATCGGCAGGAATATAAAGCTTTGCCGGTACATCGGCATAAACGTCCACGATCAATCCCTGGAGGTTGATCACAAAAATCAGATCAGGCATCACTTTTAGCAAGGCCAGCTTCTTCCCTTCACTCTCCTTTAACGCCGAGATAGCTTTCTTTCGACGTGTTACATCCTGAACGATGGTGAATAACAGATCGGTCTCACCTATCTGGGTTCTTGTGGGGTATACTTCTACATCTTTTATTCGCCCGTTCTTTAGTTTATGCTGCATGGAAAGTATTTCACTTGAACTTTCAAGCATCCGGTTGACTTTTTCCAAATATAATTCCTCATAACCAATCACAATATCGGCCATGCTCAGTCCAGTAATTTCATTAATATCATATCCGTAGAAATTTAATGCAGCATTATTCGCAGCTTCGATCCTGGCATTCTTAGGATCAATCAAGAGAATGATTGCGCTGGTTTGTTCAAAGAATGATCTGAATTTTGCCTCACTTGTTTTTAACGCTACCTCTGAAAGTTTACGTTGTGTTACATCAGCTTTGGTACAAATAAAATGTGTTATCACTCCCTCATTAAATACGGGGCCAATGGTAGCCTCCTCCCAGTAATAGGTCCCATCTTTCTTCCTGTTATAGAAGGTTCCTTTCCATGTATTACCCGATTTGATTTCATTCCACAAATTAGTGTAGTATTGAGGTGAGTGATAGCCAGACTTTAAAATATTGGGTTTTTTTCCAATTACTTCCTCGAAGCTATATCCGGTAATCTCAGTGAAAGCCGGATTTACGTATAATATCCTTCCATTTGGGTCTGTCACTAAAATGGTACCCGGACTTTGATCAATAGCAGTTTTAAGCAGATTTAGTTGTTTTTCGAATTTAATAGCTTCATAAGCAGTTGCATCATATTCCCTGCTTTTGAAAAAGAGGAAGTCGAATGGCCTAATATGCCTTGTTTGAACAATGGCATTCAATAAGAAAAAAAACGAGACTATGATTAACATGAATACCTGGTAATAGTACAGGTGATGAAAATAATTTTCATGCGTTTTATTATAAAGATCATCATTAACGAAGTGTGTTGCCAGAAGCATTATCAGAACCAGGTAGCAAGCAGTAAGACGCCTGTCAAACCGAAACACTATCCAAATAAACAAAGGTAATGTGATGAAAACATAAAAATCATGAAAAAAACCTATGACGAATGATCGCAGTATATAAACAACTGCCAGCATGACAAAGAACAGAATAGAATCAATATTCTTTTTAACATTTAATGTAACATTTACCTTTCCATGCAAACTCACAATGAAAGGTATGCATAATACTGAGCCTGTCAGATCAGCGAGAATCCAGGCAATAAGAGCAGGTCTTATCAAATCGGGAGGAATAAAATCGGTAACAATGAAAAAGACAGCAGCCGCTATATATGTCATCGACGACAACGCCGTCATCAGTATGATGAATTTAATAACCGATGCAGTAGTTGTCATGTTACGATCGGCAGGAATAAACCAGTTGGTGAATAAATATTTGATGAAAATGAACAGTGTTCCACCAAGAGTTAAAGTCAATGCGATATTTAACCGTTGAAACACCAACTCAATGGTGACATAATCGTGGAAAAAAAAAGAAAAGAATAATCCTGCAATAATGGGTAGAATATAGCCCAGACCATAAAGAATTAATATGCCCACCGATACGCCAAATGAGAACCAGAGAGGTATCGCGAAATAAGGTGGTGCAGCAAGAATAAGCCCTGCTTTTGAAGAGATAAAAATCGCCACCATCAGGAATACGGAGCGCACAATAAACAAACTTGTTCCTGAAAGATGCCTTGAGATAAACATAAAAATAGCTTTACTACTTTTAAGTTACTCTATTTTCAGAGAACTGGCAAGAAATTGTGATGAATCAAACGATATTATTAAAGAAATATTCCCGGATTACACCTTAGGTATGCTTAAATATACCGTTGTACCTTTATCGGGGATGCTCTCTATAAATATTTTTCCATGTATCCTTTCAATAAAGTTTTTTGAAAGAACCAATCCCAATCCGGCTGATTTGTTTTTATACAAAGGAATATCCTGCATATTACTATCCAGGTTCATATAGAATTCAACATCCTCCTGCGACATGCCAATTCCTGAATCCTTTACCTGAATGACAACTTCATTTTTATGATCGACAGCAGATATCGTTATATTGCCTCCTTTCAATGTATATTTTACTGCATTCGATAACAGATTCCGAATAACGCTCCCCAGCATATGTTTATCGGTATTCACAAACGGATCAATCGTCTTGTCCATTTCAACATTTAAATCTTTAATTTCGATAATAAAGCGGAACAACATAAGTTTTTCATTGATCAGCTCAAAAAGCTGGAAATATTCCGGATGTGGACGAACCCTTTCCCTGAAAATACTTGACCAGTCATTCAGGTTTTCCAATAAAAAATAGATATTCTTTACTGAATTATCAATTATCTCTACCCTTTCAATGATTTTTTCTTTAGAATACGTAGTTGCCTTATTTCTCAGCAATTCGGTAAAGCCCATAACATTATGCATTGGATTGATCAGGTCGTGAGATATCACTGACAGCAATTTGTCTTTCAAATTATTGGCATTGGCCAATTCCCTCGTTTGTTCCTTCAGGATTTCTTTTGACCGTATGCGCTGAAATTCGGCGGCGGTTCGCGATGCAAATATCGAAAGTATATAGCGTGAATTGGGAATTTCCTGGATTGGTTTATCATGCATGAAGGCTATCAGTCCAACTACTTCACCTGAATTGCCGAAGACTGGAGTGCCCATAAATCCTTCAATCTTGTTCTTCACTACAAATGAATCGTTTGGGAACAGGTTGAATGAACCTGTAGGATAGAAAGTAGTAAATCCCCGGAGGACATTCTCTACCAGTGTACCCTGAAGTGGGTATTTCTCTATTCCCGAATCATTAAGTGGTCCGCACGATTCAATGATCTTTAATGTCTTTCTGTTATTTGAAATTTTACCTATGAAGGCATATTTAACATCGAAGGTTCGGCATAGCAGTATTGATAACTCTTTGAAGAATTTATTGCCTGTAACTTTAGCTGTTCCGCGGAGCAATGCAGATAATGCTTCTTCAGCTCTAAGATATTCAACAGCTTTACTTATACGTAGAATGATGTATTCGGAATTATCTGTCTTAACAGCCTTTTTTATTAGTTTTCCCCAGAATACGTTTTGTTTTAACGTTCGAAATGCCAGTTCCTGGGTATGTTCCCCTTCATTTTTTATGTTCATTTCAAGGATATTCCTTGAAAACTCAATCGGTTCGCTGTCATAAAGCCTGAAGGAGGGAAGGTTAATAAGACTCGATTTTGTTTCCGCTTCAAACAATTCCAAGGCCCGCTTATTACATTCGAGTATGGAATAATCTTTTGAATCCAGAAGAAAAACGGCATCCGGCGCGTCATTGAAAAGTGCGGTAAGTAATGGATTGTCACTTAGTGGAAATTTCGAACTGTCAAGAGGTGACGAATATTTAACAACCAACATATAGGTAATAATATAAGGTAGCAATCTACTTTACGGTTTTTTAAATAAAATGTTATAATTCTTTGATAACAGTCTACGCTATAAAAACTTATTTAATAACTTTAATTTCAATCTCACAATAACGAAACCGTATCTTTTTAAAACTTAAAAGAATATGAAAAAGTTCCTGAAAATCCTAGGCATAGTATTATTGATCCTTATTGTAGTTTTGGCAACCGCACCAGTCCTGTTTAAAGGTAAGATCATCAAGCTTGCCAATGAACAACTGTCCAGCAATTTAAATGCAAAAGCTTCTTTCAGCGATCTGAATATTTCGTTGTTCAGAAATTTTCCAAACCTGGCTATCCGGTTGAAAAATCTTTGCGTAGTTGGTAATGACCCATTTGCAAAAGATACATTACTATCAGTCAGATCTTTTGATCTTGCAGTGAACATCATCAGTGCTGTTAAGATGGAAAATATCAAGGTGAAAAAAATTATCATCAACCAGCCTCATATAAATGCAATTGTTCTTGCCGATGGAACAGCAAACTGGGATATTTTCCCTGAAGGCGATACTACAGTGCAGGAACCTGTTGATACAACAACTTCTTCATTTGCAGGTAAAATTTCGTTAAAGCTTTTCAGGATCAACCAGGCAATCATTAACTATACGGATCTTAAGTCCGATATTAAAGCTTCCCTGGATAAATTTGATTTTACTTTATCGGGCGACTTCTCGCAGGATTTTTCTAAGCTCCTAATCGATTCAGAAACAGACAAGGTTAACCTGACTATGGACGGGATTCGTTACCTTAAAGATGTGCTTATGAAAATGCATGTTGGCGTTGATGCCAATTTGAAAGATGCTATATATAAACTGAATGAGAACAGTTTTTCACTGAACGACCTCACCCTTTCGTGGAATGGTAGTCTTGAAATGCCTGAGTCGGGCGATATCATTACAAATCTCGATTTCAAAACCAGCAATACTGATTTTAAAACCTTGCTATCGCTTGTACCAGCAATATATTTGAATGATTTCTCCGATCTGAAAACAACCGGAAGCCTGAAACTTGAAGGAAAGGTCATTGGGGCTGTGAATGAAACAACCACTCCCGATGTCGATGCAAAATTACTTGTAAATAACGCTACCTTCAGCTATCCCGACCTGCCGAAATCTGCAAAGAATATCCAGCTTGATGTCAATATTCATTACGATGGAAAACAAGCTGATAATACCACCGTCGATATCAATAAGTTTCATGTTGATTTGGGCGATAATCCGGTTGATTTGACCATGAACCTCAAAACGCCCATGAGTGATCCGTTTACCAATGGAAAGCTGATGGCTGTGATCGATCTCCAAACCCTGACGGATGTGATCCCCCTGGAAGATACAGAAATTAAAGGCCGGATCGATGCAAAACTTGACTGGATGGGTAAAATGTCGAGTATTGAAACGGAAAAATACGAAGATTTTAAAGCAGACGGCACTATAAAAATCAACGACCTGGTATATCGCAGTTCCGATCTGCCAAAAACATTTACGTTGAAAAACTCCGATATCCGGTTTTCGCCTAAAGCGCTCGAAATTGCTGCGTTTGAGGCTACACTGGGTTCGAGCGATTTTAGTCTTCAGGGTAACCTGTCAAACTATATACCCTATGTGTTAAAAGATAAAACTGTGAAGGGTGAGCTTACACTGAGATCAAACCTTATTGATGTTAATGAATTTATGAGTGATGCCGAAACTGAGGAAGAAACTGTTGCTGTTGAAGATACATCTGCGATGGAGGTATTTGAGGTTCCTGGAAATATTGACTTCAGATTTGTATCAACTATTGGGAAAGTACTCTTCGATAAGCTCGATATTCGTAATCTGCAGGGTATTATTCATATGAAAGATAAAAAAGTCAAGCTGGAGAAACTAAGCATGAATACGCTGGATGGAAGTCTTGCCTTATCGGGCGAATACAATACACAGGATATAAAAAATCCACTGGTGGATCTGAATATTAATGCTACCGGGATAGACATACCCAAAAGCACTGTTGCTTTCAACTTGTTAGGGAAAATTGCTCCCATAGCATCAAAGGCAAGCGGAAAAGTAAATCTTGGTCTGACTTATTCCTCATTCCTCAGCGAAAATATGAAACCTATTCTGAGTTCTGTGTCAGGTAGTGGAAATCTATCCTCCAGAGAAATCGGCATTAAAAGTTCAACAGCCTTTAGCGCCATAGGAGATGCACTTAAAACCGATGCCTTGAAAAATATGACACTGAAAGATGTTGACCTTAATTTTATAATACAAAACGGTAGTTTGACGGTTCAGCCATTCGAAACCAGCATGGGAGATGTAAAAATGAACATCGGCGGACAGCAATCGTTCGGGAAAACTCTCGATTATTCTATAAATCTGAGTGCTCCCAGAAAATTACTTGGGCTTGAAAATCCAGCACTGAATAACCTGTATAAAAATGCTACGGCTAAAGGTATCAATATTACACCGTCTGAAACGGTAAATCTCCTGGTAAAACTCACGGGTGAATTGAAAGATCCCAAAGTATCACTAGATCTGAAAGAAAGTGCTTCGAATGTCGTCAGCGATGTAAAAGAGACTATTAAAGAATCGGCAAAAGAGGTCATTGAAACTAAAAAGGAGGAAGTAAAAGAAGATGTGAAGAAACAAGCCCGTGAAGAGGCTGATAAGATTATGAAAGAAGCAGAAAAACAAGCTGCATCAATACGTTCCGAAGCTAAAAGAGCAGCCGATGCTGTAAGGGCCGAAGCAAATGCAAATGCTAACAGAGTCGTAAATGAAGCCAAGAACCCTGTTACCAAAAGGGCTGCTGAAGTATCGGCAAAAAAGATCAGGGATGAGGGAGAAGCAAAAGCCAAGAAGATAGAGCAGGAAGCAGACCAAAAAGCCAATAAAGTACTGACTGAGGCTAAGGCTAAATCCGACAGGTTACTGCAATAAGTATAGGGTAGATATATTAAAAAAAGCCGTCTAGGAACTATCTTAAACGGCTTTTTTTTATACTGTGATATTCAAATTAAATACGCTTTTCCTGGATACGAGCCTTCTTACCAGTCAGATCGCGTAAATAAAAAATCTTCGCACGACGAACACGACCTTTTTTGTTAATTTCAATCTGTTCGATAAACGGTGATGACAGCGGAAATATTCTTTCTACGCCAATATTACCTGACATCTTACGCACTGTAAATGTTTCTTTAATTCCCGAGCCTCTGCGCTGCAGAACAACACCCCTGAAATTCTGAATTCTCTCTTTGTTTCCTTCTTTAATTTTATAGTGCACGGTAATTGTATCGCCTGATTTAAAGTCCGGAAATTCCTTTTTTGTATTGAATTGTCCTTCTACAGCTTTCAATAAGTCCATCCTCGTATATATTTTAACGTTTTTATCTCTAAAATTTCAGGTCGCAATATTACGAATATTTTTTCATTCAACACAATAGAAAGAATTATAAAATATCGAGTTTTCAACATTAATGGGAATCACTTCCATGATAAAGATAATGGTCGCCTGTTTTTTCAATCAGAATTCTGTACCATTCTTCGTTATATCCCGGTTGTTCAAGCTTAGGATTCTGTTCTCCGGGAACAGGAGTTTTCACATTCCCATCGACAAATCTCGTAAACAGGAAAGCATAAAGTTCTTTCCACCGTATTACTGTATTGTCAGCTGTTTCTACAGAATAGTTGGACAGGTAATTAATACATTTCTTCGGACTCTTCGAGTAAAGAGCCAATGCCTCCTGATCAACTTTTATTGTCTGTTCCATGTATTTTGTTTCCAATTCCGACTGAACTTTCTGAATATAGGGTATCATATCACAGTAACGGGTATATGCAAAGTTAGATACCTGGTTAAATACCCAGAATGCGGCATTGTTATTAAACTCCATCATGGCGCCATTACCCTGAGCATAGCTTGCGGGTATTCTATTAATTCCGCAATAGATAGGATTGTATACAGTGCTGTATGTGTCATCAACACCAAACCAGAAAATACCACCGATAGGATCAGGAAGCCATGAACGCATTTGGGCGATGAATGAAAATCCGGTTTGTTGAGTCGAGATTGCACGCTCATTGATATATGTTTTGCCATCCAGTTCCCATACCATCGGGCGCCAACGAACAATACACTTAAATGGACCTGCACCGATATCCTGTGTCATATCCATCTTGGTTCCCTGGAAATAATCGCGCATCATTCCCATCACATCGCCGACTGTGATTTTCCTATCGGGTTTAATCCACAAGGGCATCCTGTTTTTAAGATTAAGCCCCATTGCATAATCTTCATATTTATCCATGTCTGAATTCACCTTTCTGAATCCCGACCATACTCTCGATTCACAGAACCTGGCTCCATCAAATGTCAAAGGAGCATAGGCATCAGCAAAGCTAAAATCCTCGTCTCTTCCTGTAAAGTATCCCTTTTCACGGGCAAAAGAAATAACATCGGCAGCATAAAGGCAGTTTTCAGAGTCATTCAATGGAAAAGTTGTAATTCTTGCCTGATTTGCATGCCCGGAAATATATCCATCAGGAATTCTTCGGGCCACCCATACGGCACCTCTGTTCCCTTTTCCCTTCCCGATAATTTCCATGATCCATACTTCATTTGGGTCGGCAATTGAGAACGATTCACCCTCACTGAAATAGCCATATTCCGTAACCAGCGCATCCATCAGACGGATGGCATCGCGTGCTGTTTTTGTTCTTTGTAAAGCAAGATAAATCAAGCTTCCGTAGTCGATTATTGCGAGAGAATCCTGTAATTCTTCCCTTCCTCCAAAGGTGGTTTCACCTATCGAAAGCTGATGTTCGTTCATATTGCCTACAACCTGATAAGTATGAGGTGCCTGTTTTATCTTACCCAGCAAATGTCCGGTATCCCATTCATAGATATCAACCGAATCGCCAGGTGAATAATCAGCGGAAGGTCTGAAATAAAGTTCTCCAAATAATGTATGGGAATCGGCTGCGTAGGTTATCATGGTTGAACCATCAGCCGATGCTCCCTTGGTTATAAGGAAATTTGTACATGAAATCAAGATCTCATAATTGACAGCGAGAATAAATAATGAAACAAGAATGCGAGCCATAATGTAATTTTATTTGTGATGTTCAACATTGGTATATTTCCTCATTTGTTAAATATAACAATTCGTCATTTATTTTGATGCATTTATAAAAACGAACACTTTATTTGATGAAGATTCGTTTGGTGTATAATACCTTTGCAGTCAGGTAATAGGGTTAAGTGCCAACATCTCTGGTATGACAAAAATCATACAGTCTATAATGTTGGTGGTTTAGTAGTAATCAGGTTATTAATAGTTAGGGTTAAAGTAACGGGCTATATGCCCGTTCTTTTTAAAGGTATATTGAACCACAGATCGAGTCCCGATCAGCTCCGGTTACAGAGGACAAGCAATTGATTTCTCCCCTGAACCTGAGTAATCCCAAGAAGGCAAATATCAAGGCTTCCTTATAATCAATGGTTTCATTATCAGGAATAATAATTCTGCTACTGGCTTTTTGCTTTATCAGTTGCATTAAAAATGTGTTATGTGTCCCGCCTCCTGTAACCAATACTTCCTGAATCCTGTTTGAATCGAGAATTCTACCAATCTGCACGGCAATATGTTCATAGCAGGTCCTGATTTTATTCTGCAACGAGGTTGATGAACTGTATAGTACCGGATTAAAATCAGATTCAATCCATTCTCTTCCAAGCGATTTTGGATAGGTTTTTGAATAGAATTCTAATGAATTTAAACGTTTCAGCAAATCCTGATCAACCGAACCGGCCCGACCTAATTCACCATCCCTGTCGAACTTTAGGTTTTGCAATGCTGCAAATTGATTTAGGACTATATTAACAGGACAAATGTCGAATGCCCTTCTAATTCCTTCATGATCGAAAGATATGTTTGCAAAGCCTCCCAGGTTAAGACATGCATCATAGTTCGAAAATAACAATTTGTCTCCAATTGGTACCAGGGGCGCTCCTTGTCCTCCTGCAGCCACATCTGTTGATCGAAAATCACATACTGTTGGAACACCAGTCATCACAGCAATTTCTGCACCGGTGCCAAGTTGAAATGTATAATGATTAACAGGGGAATGAAATATGGTATGTCCGTGAGAAGCAATCAAAGTCGGCTTCAGGTTTGTTTTAACAATAGTATCATTTATTAATTCTCCAAGCAAATGGCCATAGTTGCGGTCAAGTGAAATAAGATCTGCTCCCGAAAATTTATGCGCTTTTGCAAGTTGTATTGTCCAATCACGGGTGTAAGGATAGGTATGTGTATACATTATCCTGTAATTCCATATCCCTTCATTCAAAAGAAAGGAACATATGGCCAGATCAACACCATCAAGGCTTGTACCCGACATTAATCCATAAACAATTGATGGATTCTTCGTTTCAGTATATAAACTGCCCCTCAAATTCTGAACGATTTTCTTTTCCATCTACCATAATTAGTTTGATCAGGTGCGACAGGCCTGATGTTAACTTATCACTATCTATTTCATAGAATAGGGTATCAGATTTTGCATCGTATTCCAATAATGCCCATGCTCCATCGATATAAGCCTCATACGATTTTAATCCCGATAAATCATCCACAACCCTGAAAGTAAGCCGTTGACCAACTGTATATTTTTTACCATTTACAAAACCGACCGGCGAAATCACCGGGGCAAGAGTGTCATAACAAATGATAAACTTACCGAAGTTACGAGTAGATAACTTCATAAAGCCATTTTTATATTCTCCCCCGGCATATACCAGTTTATTGTCTTCATCAATTCGTGCAAAAATAACCTTATCTTGTAGCGAGACATCCTTCATCGAATATGGAACCTCGATACGATAATTTTCATGGATAGGCTCTGCGGATATGAAGATCGAAAAAGTATCGGTTGTCACGCTGTCATCGGCGCTGAATAAAGAATAATTAAAATAAACATCCTCGTAAAGAGCCGATGGAGGTATCTCAATATTTATACGGTTCGAACGGAAGATGGCCCCCTCCTGCCATCGGATATAATTTATACTATCTGCATAATTCACTGATGAATCTTCTTTTACATTCTGACGAAAAGAAAAATTAAGCCGCGAACTATTCCCATATGCATCATATGCAATAACTTCCGCTTTATGGATATCATTATCGGACACAGACAGAAGTTTATTGCTACTATACGAGCTATAGATTGATAATTTATTGTTTGGCAATAAATAAAGACGATGGACGCTTTTTTTCTGGGTAACTTTAAGTTCATAATCCATATGAGCATTCACATATCTGCTGTCCTGGAAAGATATTTTATCGATGGTAAAGGCGAAGGAGGGCTTATTATCGATATTAAGCTGAAGCGAGTAAACACCACAGCGGTTGGCTGAACCATTCAGATAATCATATACCTCTACTCCAATACCAAAGAAAGGACTTGAAACCGGAATGGTCTCCTTTATATAGAAACTGGTATCATTTCTACGTCTGACAGTATATTCAGCTCTGGACTCACCTGCATTTCTTACAGGTTTCTCATATGGGAAGCTGTATAAATAAAGGGTGGTAAAAGAAGGAGCTATTAAATCGGCAACCGGAAGATTAAACAATAACGCATTTAATGGCACCTGTGATGCAGATTCCCTGATTTCAAAATGCAGATGTGGTCCGCCTGATCTTCCTGTATTTCCGGAATATCCTATCAGGTCCCCTTGTTTAAAGGTAAACATATCAGCCGGAGGAAACAGCTCGATCTCAAATTTCTTTTTATTGTACTGATTTTTCTTAACATAGGCTTGTATGGCCGGATTAAATTGCTCCAAATGAGCATAAACAGTTGTATATCCATTAGGGTGTGTGATATAAAGCGATTTCCCATACCCACCGCTTTGAATATTGATTCGTGAAACATAACCATCACCCGAGGCAAAAACCGGCTTACCAATAACTGCCTGTGTTTTAAGGTCGATTCCGGAATGAAAATGAGTTGCTCTCAATTCACCATAATTACCAGATAGAAATAAGGGTATATTAAGGGGCGATTTGAAATAGTTTACAGGATTTTTTTGAGCTTGGAGACTAGTAACTAGTGAACTTAGAAGGAGTATTTTAAAAAGTAACTTCAGCATGAGTATAATATTTTATACAAGCCTGAGATTGGCTTAAATACATAAAAGCTGTAAAACTAAGACATATTTGGAAAGTGATAAAAATGATTCGATAAATTTTTATATTTGCTGGTATCAACTAACTTTGTAAACGAGTATTTTTAATGATAACCAGTACAGATGATATAATTGCCAGATTGAGAAATAATTTCAGAAGAATAATTCACCTGTATGAATCAAAAAAAGAAGAAAACAGGGAATTAAAGCTTCAGCTTGAAGATCTCAAAAAACAATTAGCAATGCTTTCATCTGAAAATGAAGAATTAAAAACAAAATACAACAATACTAGCTTGGCAAGAGCTTTTACCGATGCATCAGGATCTAATCATGATGCAAAGATAAAGGTGAACAGAATTTTGCGGGAGATTGATAAATGTATTGCTCTTTTAAATAATTAATTCCTTAGAATGGATGATAAACTCTCCATACGAGTAAATATTATCGACCGGTATTATCCCTTAAAGATTGATAAAGGGGATGAAGAAAAAATCCGGAAAGCAGGAAAAATAATAAATGAAAAAGTTCTTCAATACAAACAAAAATACTCTGATAAGGATACACAGGATTTTTTAGCTATGGCAGCACTTCAGTATGTGACAAAGCTGATGGAATTCGAAGACAAGGAAGAAAGCTCTGCCCTGTTGAATGGTATCAGAGAATTAAATGATGAAATTGAAGTTTACTTAAAAGAAGAGTAATTAGGTTCTTTACATAAGATATCAACGTATAGCCCGCATAGTTTCTTCAAAGATTTGTGAAACTCAACATTTACTAAATTGGAGTTCCGCTCGAACTATCCAAGACAGGCCATAATCCCTTCGGGGATCCCGATTCTTCGGGACATTGGAAGTCTGAAATAATTTGGCAGCTCCACCCATGCTGAAATGGGGTTTCAATAAATATTGAAGAAATATGCGGGTTTTTTATAACCTTAAGTGAACAAATATGATTGGACAACTAGTGATATTAGATGCATCGCTGATTATGAAATTAGCCATATCGGCAGGTATAGCGTTTGTCGGGGGTGGAATTCTCTCTTATTTTATATGGAATATCGCACTTAGACAAAAGAGTAGAAGCATAATAAATGAAGCCACTAACGAGGCTGAAGTAATTAAGAAAGATAAAATATTACAGGCAAAAGAAAAGTTTCTTCAGCTTAAATCGGAACACGAAAAATACATTAACGAAAGAAATAATAAACTCGCTGTTGCGGAAAATCGTTTTAAGCAAAAAGAAACACTATTATCGCAACGGATAGAGGAAAGTGCCCGCGCTAAAAGAGAACTCGAAGTTATTCGGGAAAACCTTACAAATCAAATGGCGTTGATCGAAAAAAAAGAGGAAGAACTTGATAAAATCCACAAACAACAGGTTGAACAGCTTGAAACTCTCTCGGGTATTTCTGCCGAAGAAGCCAGGCAACAATTAATTGAATCGCTTAAAGAGGAAGCAAAAGCTGAAGCTGTATCCTACATTAATGAAATAATGGATGAAGCTCGTATGACCGCTGCCCGTGACGCCAAAAAGATTGTCATTGAAACAATTCAGCGTGTAGCTACTGAAACAGCCATCGAAAATGCAGTAACAGTTTTCAATATTGAAAGCGACGAAATAAAAGGGCGTATAATCGGTCGTGAAGGAAGAAATATAAGGGCACTTGAAGCAGCTACTGGCGTTGAGATCATTGTCGATGATACTCCTGAAGCTATTATCCTTTCAGCTTTCGATCCTGTACGCCGTGAAATTGCAAGGTTATCATTGCATCAACTGGTCACAGACGGAAGGATTCATCCCGCAAGAATTGAAGAGATCGTTGCAAAAACAAAAAAACAGATTGAAGAAGAAATTGCTGAAGTTGGTAAACGTACCACCATCGATCTCGGTATTCATGGATTACATCCTGAGCTGATCAGACTCATAGGGAAAATGAAATATCGTTCTTCATACGGTCAGAATCTCTTACAACATTCACGTGAAGTAGCTAACCTCTGTGCAATTATGGCCGCTGAAGTAGGGCTGAATCCGAAAATAGCAAAGCGCGCCGGCTTGCTGCATGACATTGGAAAAGTACCCGATGACGAGCCTGAAATACCACATGCAGTATTTGGTATGAAACTCGCCGAGAAATATAAGGAAAAACCTGAAGTATGCAATGCCATAGGTGCCCACCATGATGAGGTTGAAATGACCAGCCTTATTTCACCGATCGTGCAGGTTTGTGATGCTATCTCCGGTGCTCGGCCTGGTGCCCGTCGCGAAGTTGTTGAATCCTATATTAAACGTCTAAAAGACCTGGAAAGTCTTGCCCTTTCATACCCTGGTGTTTTAAAAACTTACGCTATCCAGGCTGGACGTGAACTTAGGGTTATTGTTGGAAGTGATAAGGTTTCGGATAAGGATGCAGATTCACTTTCTTATGAAATAGCTAAGCGAATACAAGATGAAATGACATACCCGGGTCAGGTTAAAATAACGGTCATCCGGGAAACGAGAGCGGTAAGCTATGCAAAATAATCAGAATATTTTGAGAAGTTCTTTCAACCTCTCTATTTTATCTTTAAAACCAAGTTTTTCATAAGATAGAATCAGGTTGTTTATAAGCCTTATAATAATATCCCGATTCGTACAGGGAATGAAATATGATTTATCCGGTTTCAAGTGCTGCTGCTTGATGAAATAATCTATTTCCTTCTTTCCAAGGATCGCACCTTTATTATATGGATTAATATAAAAGAGAATATCCTCAGCTTCATCCTCTGCATCACGATGTCGATATTCATCTTTATAGGCAAGGATGAAATTCTTTGGGAGATTTACACCGAAAATCGGCAGATTTAGTTTGGATGTGATCGATAAATATACAACAGCCAACGATATAGGATTACCTTTCCTGGTTTCAATGACCTGGTTAATATATGAATTCTGCGGCGAATAAAAGTTGCTTGAATTGCGTACGAACTTATGTATGTCGAACATTGCATGATTAATCATCCTGACCTTCTCAAGAGCAGTAAGGTTGGAATTACTTTCTATCCAAACGTCCTGCTTTATTAATTCAATCTGCTCATCAAGTTTGGAATAGCTTATTTCAGGAAATTGAAATTGGGATAAAAAACATGCGCCTTCCAATATATTAACCGAACCGCTACTCAACCATGATTTAAGATTTTCTTTGGTAGTCTCGAATTGAATATTATGAATAACCAGTTCAAGACGTTCCTGCATTTTTTCATCGGGGGCAGTCTCCCAAGCCTTTTCAAGTTGTGGGACAATAGAAATTCCTTCTTTTAACAGGTTATCGGTAACCATATTCACCACCTCGGCATCTGTGTCATCCAATAATGCAATTAACGCATCAATTTTACTTCTTACCATGGCAAACAGATTGTATTCAAAGCTAGAAATAATATAAAATTAATGCTGGGTAATTATATCCAAATTATTTAACAAATAATTTATTGAAACATTTCTTTGACAATCTCGAAAAAAATTATTACTGTTGTAGTCTTTATGACTATTAGATGCATTGTCTTGTATTTTATTTATTTATAATTTCGATTTTATGATATTACTCGGAATTGATGTAGGAAGTTCAAGCGTTAAACTAACCTTGTTAGATGCAGGATCAGGCAAGAAAATTGCTTCGGCTCAATACCCAAAACAGGAAATGAAGATTATTTCACATAAACCTGGTTGGGCAGAACAGAATCCTGAGGACTGGTGGCAGAATATTATGTATGGGCTTAAGGAGTTATCACAGCATAAAAATGTTGACCTCTCACTTGTTTCTGCTATTGGTATTACTTACCAGATGCATGGATTGGTGTGTATTGACAAGAATAAGAATGTATTACGCCCTTCCATTATCTGGTGCGACAGTAGGGCAGTTGAGATAGGGAACCGGGCATTTGATGAGATCGGCGGGGAAACCTGTTTGACAAATATTCTCAATTCCCCTGGTAATTTTACAGCCTCCAAACTGAAATGGGTAAAGGATAACGAACCTGATATCTATTCAAAAATCTATAAGATTATGCTGCCTGGCGATTATATTGCCATGCGGTTAACAGGAACGATAAATACAACTATAACAGGTCTTTCAGAAGGAATATTCTGGGATTTCCCGCATCACCAGATCGCTGGTTTTTTAATGGATTATTATGGGCTTAATCCTGAATTTATTCCTGATATTTTACCTGCCTTTGGAAATCAGGGATTGCTTTTACCAGAAATTGCCAGGGAATTAGGATTGAAGCCAAACATTCCAGTTACCTACCGGGCAGGTGATCAACCCAACAATGCCTTTTCATTGAATGTATTGAACCCAGGTGAAATTGCAGCTACAGCAGGTACATCCGGAGTTGTTTATGGTGTAACGGATAAGTATTCATACGATCCTAAATCGCGCGTTAACATATTTGCTCATGTAAATCATTCGGTTTCGAATGCCCGGCTTGGTGTTCTGCTTTGTATCAACGGAACAGGTATTTTAAACAGCTGGATTCAGAAGAATACAGGAAGTGCAAAATTATCCTATGCTGAAATGAATGAAGAAGCCTCACAGGTACCTATCGGGTCAAATGGACTTGTTATCATACCTTTTGGCAACGGGGCTGAGCGCGTTATCGAAAACCGTAATACGGGATGTCAGATCAGTAATCTGAATTTCAACCTTCATCATGCCGCACACCTATACAGGGCGGCCCAGGAGGGAATCGCATTCTCATTTAAATACGGCATAGATATTATGTCAAAACATACTGGGCTAAATGTAGGACTGATCAGAGCTGGTCATGCGAATATGTTTCTGAGCCAGGTGTTCAGAGAAACACTTGCAAGTATTACTGGCGTTCCTATCGACCTTTATAATACAGATGGTTCGGAAGGGGCTGCACGCGGAGCAGGCGTTGGTTCAGGGGTTTATAAATCATTCGGCGATGCTTTTGCAAATCTTGAAAAGCTCTCTACAGTTGAACCTTTGTTAAAAAAACATGTTGAATATAATGAGGCATATCAAAATTGGTACTCTGTGTTGAATACTATGTTAAACTAATATAAATAAAGCATGAAAGTAGTGACTGGAAGTAAAGAGTATTTTCCTGGAATCGGGAAAATTAAATTTGAGGGCAAAGGATCGACAAATCCGTTAGCTTTCAAATGGTATAATGAAGATCAGATTGTTGCTGGTAAAACCATGAAGGACCATTTCAGGTTTGCAGTTGCTTATTGGCATACATTCTGTGGAGATGGGACCGACCCGTTCGGAGGTGCAACAATCAGTTACCCGTGGAAAGATGAAAATGATGCTATCACAAAAGGAAAACAAAAGATGGATGCAGCTTTTGAGTTCATCTCAAAATTAGGAATACCTTTTTACTGTTTCCACGATTTTGATCTTGTCCCGGAAGGTTCATCAATTGCTGAATCGGATAAGAATATTCAGGCCCTTGTTGATTATGCAAAACAGAAACAGGCTGAATCCGGTATCAAATTGTTATGGGGAACGGCAAATGTTTTTAGCCACAAAAGATATATGAACGGTGCTGCCACGAATCCCGATTTCGCTGTTGTTGCTCACGCCGCCACACAAATAAAAAGAGCTCTTGATGCTACCATAGCACTGGGGGGTGAGAATTATGTATTCTGGGGCGGCCGTGAAGGATACATGTCTCTTCTGAATACCAACATGAAACGTGAGAAAGACCATCTTGCAATGATGCTCACAAAAGCCCGTGACTATGCCAGGAAAAATGGTTTTAAAGGTACTTTCCTGATCGAACCTAAGCCAATGGAACCTACAAAACATCAGTATGACTTCGATTCTGAAACAGTTATCGGATTCTTACGTTATTATGGACTCGATAAGGATTTTAAACTGAACATTGAGGTAAATCATGCTACATTGGCTCAACATACATTTCAACATGAACTGCAGACTGCTGCAGATGCCGGTATGCTTGGTTCAATCGATGCTAACCGAGGCGATTACCAGAATGGTTGGGATACCGATCAATTCCCGGTGAATATTCAGGAATTAGTTGAGGCTTTACTGGTAATATTACCCTACGGTGGTTTTAAAACAGGAGGTGTCAATTTCGATGCAAAACGCAGGCGAAACTCCACAGATAATGAAGACCTGTTTATTGCACATATCCTGGGAATGGACTCATTTGCCCGGGCTTTACTGATTGCTAATGATATTCTTGAAAAGAGCAATTATCTTAAATTACGTAAAGAAAGGTATGCTTCATTCGACAGCGGTGAAGGCAAAGCTTTCGAAGAAGGTAAACTGGGCCTCGAAGAATTGAGAGAATATGCTCTGAAAACCGGCGAGCCTAAAATTATTAGCGGCAAGCAGGAACTGTATGAAAGCATAATAAATCTTTACTTATAATCAATGACAAATCAAATACCCCGTTTCAGGGTTGTTGAAGATAAGTTTGGTGCATACTCCTCGTATAGACTGACCGATTCGTCAAGCGGGGAGTATGCTACTATTCTCCCCTACCTGGGAGGAACAATAAACAATATTGTCTTCAAACATAAGGATCAACTAATTGATATCCTCGACGGATACATCTCCTATACCGATGCATTGCAACATTTACATTCATCGTTTAAAGGAAGTAATCTGTTCCCCTTTCCGAATCGTATAAGGGGAGGAAATTATACATTTGAAGGTACATCTTACCAGCTGAATATAAATTTTCCAAATGAAAATAACGCAATTCATGGTTTGGTATTCGATCAGAA
This sequence comes from uncultured Bacteroidales bacterium, assembly GCA_964634105.1. Classification (GTDB taxonomy): domain Bacteria; phylum Bacteroidota; class Bacteroidia; order Bacteroidales; family UBA10428; genus UBA10428. Next base: position 21,783 of record CAZWIU010000001.1, read on the forward strand.
ATTTTCCGTTAAAGAAATTACAGATGGGGAACACCAATGCAGACTGGTAATTACTTATGAACCATCAGCAACATCAATTGGCTATCCATTCAACTATTTGCTGGAAATTACCTATAAATGGATTGAAGATCAAGGGTTTGAATGTATATCAATGGCTAAAAACCTTGGAAAAACAAATATGCCTGTTGGAATTGGCTGGCATCCATATTTCAAAGCAGCTTCTGATAAAGTGGATGATCTTTCAATGCAGTTTCCTGCTGATAAAGTATTGGAAGTTGATCAAAAGATGATTCCGACCGGTGTTTCAAAACAATATAATGAATTCAATACACTGAAACAGATTGATAATACACAATTGGACCATTGTTTTGTATTGAATACAAAAAAGTCACCGGCTGAAATTATAATCCAGAATAACAAGTTAAACTTTGGATACAAGATCTGGCAGGAAACAGGAACTGCCCTATATAATTATTTGCAGATCTATACACCCCCTTCAAGAACATCAATTGCTATTGAACCTATGACCTGTATACCAGATGCATTCAATAACAAACAAGGGTTGATTGTTCTCAAACCTGGCAAATCTGTTGAAGCCAGATGGGGAGTAACCTTATTAAAATGAGTAATTTAACAGGAACTGTATAAAATACTTCTTTCAATAGTCTAATCCATTCATTCTAAAATCCGGAAAAACACTCCGGATTTTTTATTTTCCCTACTATAAGTTATCTGAACCTGGTTTTCCATCAGAAATAGACTTTCTAAACAATTGAATTCTTGTTACTTATAATATATTTTCTGGAATATTTGACGGAATCAAATGGATTATTTATTTTTGATATCATTTTAATATCATTTAAGTATCATACATAACGAATAAAAATGCTATGAAAACAGAAAAATCGGCTCGGAAAATTAACGGATACTTTATGCTATTTGTGATGGCTATCTTAATAGCAATGAGTGTCACTAGTTTCGCCGCACAGCACATTGTGGCAGGTATTATTTTTATACCCATTTTTATCCTTATTGCACCAGGATTCATGGTGGTTAACCCTAACATATCCAAAGTGATGTTACTCTTTGGTGCTTATCAGGGAACATTAAAACAAAACGGGTTTTTCTGGGTAAATCCCTTTTATATGAAGCATACGATTTCCTTGAAGGCCAGGAACTTTGAGAGTGAAAGGATTAAAGTGAATGATAAATTGGGCAATCCGATCATGATTAGTGCAATTCTTGTCTGGAAGGTGGAAGATACCTTCAAAGCAATGTTTGAAGTTGATGACTATGAGAACTTCGTAAAAATTCAAACAGATGCTGCCGTCAGAAAGCTAGCCGGATCATACCCTTATGACCAGTTTGAAGATGCAAAAGCATCAATCACGTTGAGTTCAAGCTTTGAAGAAGTTAACCGAAGCCTCGAGGATGAAATTTCAGAACGTTTGAAGTTAGCTGGTATAACTGTTATTGAGGCCAGAATCGGGTACCTGGCCTATGCCCCTGAAATTGCACAGGTTATGCTGAAACGGCAGCAGGCAACAGCCATTATTGCAGCACGAAGCAAGATTGTTGAAGGTGCTGTTGGTATGGTTGAGAGCGCGTTAAACCTGCTTTCATCTAAAGAATTAATAGTTCTTGATGAAGAAAAGAAAGCCGCCATGGTGAGCAATTTACTGATTGTGCTTTGCGGTGATAAAGACGTTGAACCTGTAATAAACACAGGTACATTACATCAATAAAACAAATGCAATAATGGCGGAAAAGAAGTCATTCGTGCTCAGGATTGATACCGAAACCATGAAGGCAATTGAAAAGTGGGCAGCAGATGAGTTCAGGAGTATTAACGGACAATTGGAGTGGATGATTCACAAATCGTTGCGGGATGCCGGAAGATTGAAACCTCCAAAATAAGTGTAATATTATAATGAGTATGCATCCTGCTGCCTTCTATAAGCGGTAAGTTAAATTTTATCTGGTTCATTGATCCAAAAAAAGCCATCCTTTCAAGATGGCTTTTCTCATATATTAATATGATGGTTTATTTCTTTAAAAATTTACATACTTCATTAAATACGTTTTCTGCAGTATATCCCAGTTTTTCATCTAGCACTTTGGCAGGCGCTGAAAAACCAAAGCTCTTCATGCCTATTACTTTACCTTTTTCACCTACAAGTCCTCTAAGCGTTAATGGCAACCCTGCTGTTAGTCCTAAAATGGGTTTATCGGATGGAATTACCTGCTCCTGGTATTTCTTATCCTGATCACGGAACAATCCTTCAGAAATAATCGATGATACCTGTACCTTCATTCCTTTTTGCTCTCTTAACAATCTGGCACCTGCAATGAGTGTAGATACTTCGGAACCATTACCCACTAAAATAATGTCGGGTGTTCCTTCATCTTTATAAGCAATATAGCCTCCCCTGGTGGCGGCCAGCGCCTCCTGGTATCGGTTTGTCTTAGCAGGAATATCGGGTATATTTTGTCTCGATAACAAAAGTCCAGTAGGAGTATGTATATTTTCCAATGCCATTTTCCATGCGACATTTGTTTCATAGGCATCGGCCGGGCGCAATACTAACATACTGCGTTTATCGGAATGGTTGTAAAGATGTTCCATCAGTCGTATCTGAGCTTCCTGTTCAACCGGCTGATGTGTAGGCCCGTCTTCTCCCACCCTGAATGCATCGTGTGTCCATACATACTTTACTGGCAATTCCATTAAAGCAGCAAGCCTTACAGCCGGTTTCATATAATCGGAAAAAACAAAGAAAGTTGCACATACAGGAATAATACCGCCATGAAGCGCCAACCCATTAGCTATGGCTGCCATCGTAAGTTCAGAAACACCCGCCTGAAGAAATGCACCCGAAAAATCACCTTTAACAAATGGTTTGGTTTTCTTGAGAAAGCCATCCGTTTTATCACTGTTCGATAAGTCTGCAGAGGCAACAATCATATTCTCGATCTTTGTAGCAAGATATCCGAGGATTACTCCTGAAGCAGCCCGGGTTGCAATATTTGGCTTCTGTTCGATTGAACTGAAATCGATTGCCGGAGCTACCGCTGAGTAAAACTGACTTAATTTCTTGGCTAAAGCAGGATTTTCAGCCTCCCACTGTAGTTGTTTCTCCTTTTTCTCTTTCGCTATCTGCAGCTTATTCTTGTTTACTTTATCCCAATACTCTTTAACATCGGTAAATATTGCAAATGGTTTTTCAGGATCTCCACCCAGATTTATAATTGTTTTCTCAAATGAAGCACCTGCCTCAGATAATGGCATACCATGAGTTGAAGTTTTACGTTCAAAGGATACTCCATTAGCATCTAAAGCCCCTTTTCCCATGATTGTTTTACCAATAATTAATGTCGGTCGTTGCTTTTCATTGACCGCTTTTTTTAGCGCATTACGAATTTCATCCTGGCTATTCCCATTGATTTCAATAACGTTCCAACCCCATGCCTCATATTTCTTAGCTGTATTCTCACTAGTAACAGCATTGGTTTCTGTTGAAAGCTGAATGTCGTTAGAATCGTAAAACATAATCAGGTTGCTTAATCCAAGATGCCCAGCAAGTCTTCCTGCCCCCTGTGAAATTTCTTCCTGAATACCACCATCCGAAATAAATGCATAGGTTTTATGAGACATCCACTCACCGAAACGCGCTACCAGAAACCGCTCAGCAATAGCAGCTCCAACAGCCATAGTATGGCCCATTCCAAGTGGCCCTGAAGTGTTCTCAACTCCTTTGGAAGGATTTGCTTCCGGGTGTCCTGGAGTAATGCTTCCCCATTGCCTGAAATTTTCCAAATCATTCAGTTTATAGAAGTTGGCAAAGGTAAGGACTGAATATAGCATAGGCGACATATGTCCAGGATCAAGAAAGAAACGATCTCTATTAATCCATTCCCCATCGGAAGGATCATAATTCAGGAACTCAGCATATAGTATATTGATAAAATCGGCTCCTCCCATAGCACCTCCAGGGTGACCAGATTTTGCCTTTTCAACCATTGCCGCAGAAAGAATACGAATATTATCAGCAGAACGCTCAATAACTCCCTTCATAATACATTGTTTTGTAAAAAATTAAAACATAATTATAGTCAAAATGACTTAAACGACGACAAAAATAATGATTTTCTTAGAATCTGAATCCTACATGCTTTCGGATAAAGTTATATAATAATAGAAAGATGTTAATGTTTAATCATACTATCATAAAATAAGATGTATGACCATCATTATTCAAATAGTTCCTTATTTTTGGACGTTTATTATTTTTGTAAAAAAAACTAAATGATACAACGAATTCAATCTCTGTTTCTTCTGGTTGCTTGTATTGCTTTTTTTCTTATAATATTTCATCCTATTGCCAGAATGAATTTAAGTAATGGGGGAACTCTTTACCTGACAAGTATCGGAGTTAAAATAAATAAAGCTCCGTCCGATATGGTTTATAATGCATTCCCAATTGGCATTTTAGCCTGCATTTGCGGTATAATGTGTTTTATTACTATAGTCCTATACCATAAGCGTCAGCTACAAATGCGTTTTTGTGTATATAATCTTTTGCTTACATTGGCAATAGCAATTTTAATTTTTGCATACTATTATTTTATTCAGAATAAAACAATTGACAATAATATTAAAGTACTGACAAGCGCACTTTTATATCCTGTTGTTTTGCCTTTTGTCAATATTATCCTGCTATTTCAATCGTTCAGAGCAATCCGCAGGGACGATCTGTTGATTAAATCATACGACAGGCTGCGATGACAAGAAACATAGAGTTATTTTTTGGAAAATATCAGAGAAACGACATGTGCTCCTTATTTGTGAGCTTTTCGCAATAGTGACAACGAAGTTTAACTTCCTTCTTATCAATCACATGAAATTTGGTTGCTACCTTTTCATGATTTGTGATGCACATCGGATTAACGCATTTCACAATACTATATATTTCATCGGGTATTTCAACAACCTTCTTTTCGACCACACTATAATCACGTATCACGTTTAATTTCGCTTCAGGAGCAACAAGTGCGATCCTGTTAATATCTTTATCCATAAAGAATACGCCGGAAAGTTTTATAATGCCTTTCTTTCCGAGCTTTTTACTGATAAGATTCGTACCAAAAGTAATAGTACCTTCAATTTTATCTAATCCTAATATGGTTATTACCTTAAAAAGGCTGTCGGCTGGAATATGATCAATTACTGTTCCGTCTTTGATGGCGCTTACTTCCAGAATCTTGTCTTTCATAGAGTATTGTTATTTCAGTCCAAGGATAAGAGAAATAATGGCTTGTCGAACGTATACACCATTTTCTGTTTGCTGAAAATAGTATGCTTTTGGATTAATATCAACATCGGTATGGATCTCATTTACACGAGGGAGAGGGTGCATTACCCGCATATTTTCACGGGTTCCTTCCAGCATTTCATTCTTCAGCACATATGCATTCTTAGTTTTTTCATATTCAATGGGATCGGAAAAACGTTCCTTCTGTACCCGGGTCATATAGATGATATCAGCGTTCCTAATGTTTTCATTTAATTCTTTTGACTCGGAATAGGTTAACCCCAATGACCGGAGATAAAGCTTATATTCCTCAGGCATTTTAAGTTCGTCGGGGGAAATAAAATAAAAAGAAGCTTTGAATTCCGATAATGCCATCAATAATGAATGGACTGTACGGCCATATTTCAAGTCGCCTACCATGAAAATATTTAACCGATTCAGAGTTCCCTGAGTTTTTTGAATAGAATACAAGTCCAGCAGCGTTTGTGTTGGATGTTGATTTGCACCGTCGCCTGCATTTATCACAGGAAGATGTGTAATCTCACTAGCATATCTTGCACTTCCTTCAAGAGGATGTCTCATCACAATCATCTCTGCATAATTTGAAACAACTCGTATGGTATCATATAGTGACTCGCCCTTTGAAGTAGATGATGTGGCAGAATCCGTAAATCCAATTACTTTTCCCCCCAGACGATTAATAGCACTCTCAAAGCTAAGACGTGTACGGGTTGATGGTTCAAAAAACAATGTTGCAATAACTCTTCCGTGTAAGAGATCCTGGTACGATTTTTTTTCGAATTCAGCAGCAGTATCTAGAATCTTAAGGTATTCATCTTTGCTAAAATCGGTGATTGAAACGAGACTTTTGTTTCTCATCATTCCCATTTTTAATTAAGTAAAAATAATAACTCTTATAGTAATTGAACGTGTTGTTAAAATATATTTATAAAATCATTTCCGATATCATAACATTACTGAGTAGTGATAAACGTTTGGTTAACCGGTCCTTTTTTAATTCCCGAATCCGGAACTCAATAATGCAATCTGCCTCGAAGTTTTGTTTATCAATTATCGCAGATTCTTCTTTTAGTAATCGTAATACACTGTTCATCTGATCATAGGTAAAACGTAATGATAATTTTTTCATCAACACTTCATCAATAGTCGATGCTTTTTCCAAACAATCTTTTGCAGCATTACGATAGGCATTGATTAAACCGGAAGTGCCCAGCAAAGTACCTCCAAAATATCTGACAACAACAATGAGGATGTTCGTAAGACCATATGAAAGAATTTGACCATATATCTGCTTTCCGGCCGTACCGGAGGGTTCACCATCATCATTCATGCGATAAACCGGGTTTTTACTACCAATTCTATAGGCATAGCAATGATGGCGGGCATCATGATAATTCTTTTTTAGTAACTGAATATGTTGTTTTATTTCGTCCTCATTATTTACACGATAGGCGAATGCCAGGAATTTGCTACCCTTATCCTTAAATACTCCCTTTGATTCTGATTGTATTGTTCTATAAGTATCTTCGGTCATCATTTATGTGCGAAGCGATTATAATTTTATAAGGTAATCTGGCCAACAAAAAAGGCAGGTTGTTTTTACCTGCCTCTTTATACTTTGTTAATTTTAAAATTTCAGTTTCTTTTCGATATCTTCAATTTGGCTCTTAAAATGTTTATCTGTATCCATCAAATTATTAACAGTCTTACAAGCATGCAATACGGTAGCATGGTCTTTACCCCCTATTTGCGCGCCGATTGTAGCCAGCGACGATTTTGTCAGGTTCTTACTGAAATACATTGCCACTTGTCGGGCCTGAACAATCTCCCTTTTACGTGTTTTTGACTGCAACATTTCTACTCCAATGTCATAATAGCTGCAAACAACTTTCTGGATATAATCGATAGATACTTCGCGTTTTGTATTTTTAATCAACTTATCAATCATTTCCTTGGCTAACTCCAGGGTGATTTCCTTTTTATTGAGTGTTGCCTGTGCAAGTAAGGAGATAAGCGCACCCTCAAGTTCCCGAATATTATCGGTTATATGTGTTGAAATATATTCAATAACCTCATCAGGCATTTCTATACCATCTTTATATATCTTTTGCTTCAGGATTGCAATGCGGGTTTCGAAATCGGGAATCTGAAGATCGGCAGACAAGCCCCATTTAAATCTCGACAGAAGCCGCTGTTCCATTCCCTGAAGTTCAACCGGAGGTTTATCAGAGGTAAGTATTAATTGTTTACCCGATTGGTGAAGGTGGTTGAATATATGGAAAAAAGTATCCTGGGTCTTTTCTTTTCCGGCAAATTCATGAACGTCATCTATTATAAGCACATCAATCATTTGGTAGAAGTGCAGGAAATCGTTCTTATTATTATTTCGGATCGATTCAACAAATTGTGTCTGAAATTTATTAGCATTAACATACAGGACAGTTTTGTCAGGAAACTTTTCCTTTACCTCAATTCCTATTGCCTGTGCCAAATGAGTTTTCCCTAATCCGGAATCGCCATAAATCAGCAAAGGATTGAAGGCAGTACCGCCGGGATTATTTGCCACAGCAATTCCAGCTGAGCGGGCAAGCCTGTTGCACTCACCTTCAACAAAATTTGCAAAAGAGTTCTCCGGGTTTAACCTCGGGTCAATATCCAGCTTTTTAAGCCCTGGAATAATAAAAGGGTTTTTAATTGTTTTCTCTTCTGCGTTAAGCGGAACGGAAACAGGTCTGTTTTTAAGCTCTCGCTGATTTTGTGCCGGAAGTCGTACGGTTACTGGTTTGTTCTTTTCAACAGTACTATAATCCATTACTACGCTGTACTCGAGTTTTGCGTCGTACCCTAATTCTTTCCTAAGAGTTTTACTGATTATCTCAATGTACTTTTCTTCGAGATATTCATAGAAAAACGGGCTTGGGACCTGGATTGTAAGAATATTCTTATCGAGCTTCAACGGGACTATAGGTTCAAACCATGTCCTAAAGCTAATGGATGGCACATTATCCTTTATAACTTTAAGGCAATTGTTCCAAATTTCCCTATGCATTTTATATTGTGTTTAGTTTTAGGCAATTACTTTTTAAGGGATTGTTAATTTTTCTTGAAGCAATTTTGTGAAAAAAAACATAAAAAAAAAGTCATTTTCACCTTGGCTTTTTCATTTAAAATCTATTCAATTTATTATCAGAATATTACTTGGTCAAAAAAAAATAAAATAATTTATTTGCCTGAATCACAATTAATTACATTAATTATCTTTGTATCATTCTGTTAGTTAAACGATTGATTGTTTTTATTTAAACCTGTATTCATTGTAGTAATTTGTCCCATTAAAATATCAGCAATTTATTTAACCATAGCAAAACAATAATTTAAAATAAATTTCCGATTGTTAATAACTTAGAGCCGCCTTAACTGTCACCTTTTGAACCGTTCATTGTTTATCATCGGGTCTAATGGAATTCCTGCACGATATGGAGGTTTTGAAACCTATGCAGAGAATATTTCACGTGAGCTTGCCGCAAACCTCGATGTTACTGTTGTTTGCAGTAGTTTTCTATATGACTGTGATGAAAGAGATACAAAATGGGGAGCAATTAACAGACTGTTTCTTGCTGTTAAAGCAAATGGACCGCAAAGTTTGATCTACGATTTTATCTCCCTATGGATTGCATTATCTCGTGCTGATAATATCCTGATTTTAGGAGTTGGAGCAGGATTATTTTTACCATTATTTAAAAGAATAAAAAATAAACAGGTTTTAATTCATATCGACGGTGTTGAATGGAAGAGAGGAAAATGGAATCTGTTTTCAAAATTTATCCTGAGAATTGCATTCCAAATAAGTATTCGTGCAGGATCTTATATTATAATAGATAATGAAGCCCTTATGGACTATATTCCGGTCAGGTACCATCGTAAACTGATTCATTCTTCCTATGGTGGGAATCATCTTCCTGTTGCATCAAAGAATGTTAGTCCGGCCAATCATGAATATGCCCTTGTAATTGCAAGAGCGGAGGAAGAAAATAATTTACACCTTATTTTATCAGGTTTTACACGTTATTCAGGATTACATCTGATTGCAATCTCAAACTGGAGCCAAAGCAACTATGGCCGAAAGCTTATAAGGAAGTTTTCACACCATGCTAATATCTCACTGATTGGTCCAATTTATTCGTTACCTGAAATTCAGCAATACAGGGATCACTGTCAGGTTTATATTCATGGGCATAGTGCAGGGGGTACCAATCCATCGCTGATTGAAGCGATGTATAGCGGAAAACCAATAATTGCATGGGATAATAAATTTAACCGTATTACAACCTGTAACCTGGCTTACTATTTCAATACGATTGATGGACTTATTCAACAACTCGATCTGATCCAAACTGAAAAATCCCTGACCACGGCTACCGAACTCATGAACTATGCAAAAACGAACTATACATGGGCATCTGCTGCTGATCAACTTAGACCCCGCTTTATTATCGATTAAGTAAAACAATTATATTCATAATCCACTATTGTCCGGTTATATTCAATTTTTTTTATATTTCGAACCTATGGCACTTTCAAGCTAATTATAATTGGTTCTTCTATACTTATTTAGTACCTACGGAACTTTCTTTTAACCTCGTTAGAGGCGAATTATGTTTAGAAAAAGTTGCATGCAGACATCTGAGCCCCGTAGGCGGCGATATATCCTTAAACCCCTTAAATTCATCAGTGTTGGAATGTTGAAATAGTCTAATCGGACAGCAATGATGCATAATTTCATAAATTGACACCGAGTTCATACCCTCTTGTTTTGAAATAGTTAATTTTGCAAAAAATAAACAGAATGAATTATACAGCAGAAGAATTTCTTGTGCCCAGGTTGGGTAAATGCATTGTACGATCTCCGTTAAATCTTTCCAAAGAAATGGAGGATGGCATATTTAATTACATTGAGGATGATGAACGAATTATTGTAAGATCTACTGTAAAATATTATAAGGAATGCATTCAGGACAATATAGAACCAGTCTCATTTGAAAAAGCCGGGCCAAAAGAATTAATTTATTTTGATCCTATAAAAACTAAAGTAGCAATCATAACATGTGGTGGATTATGTCCCGGATTAAATAATGTTATCAGAGGTTTGGTAATGCAGCTTTACAACCGTTATGGTGTTAAGCGGATTGTTGGTATCCGGTATGGTTTTGAAGGACTTATCCCGAAATATGGTCACGATATCGTTGAACTCATGCCGGAGGAGGTTGAAGACATACATATGTTCGGTGGTACAATACTTGGGACTTCAAGGGGTCCTCAGGATGTTGGTGAAATGGTCGATGCACTTGAAAGAATGAATATTAATATACTGTTTGTCATTGGAGGTGATGGTTCGCTGCGAGGCGCCCAAGCTATTACTGAAGAAATTCAAAACAGGAAACTAAAGATAGCTGTTGGAGCCATTCCTAAAACCATCGATAACGATATAAACCTTATAGAAAAATCGTTTGGTTTTGAAACTGCCTTCACTACAGCTACAGGTATACTTCGCGGAGCACATAACGAAGCCAAAGGAGCTTATAATGGAATAGCACTTGTTAAACTTATGGGTCGTGATTCCGGATTTATTGCAGCCAATGCAGCTCTTGCCGTGCAAGAAGTGAACTTCGTTCTTGTTCCAGAAGTGAATTTTGAACTCCATGGTCCTAATGGTTTTCTTAATGTTTTACGTAAAAGACTCGAACGAAAACATCATGCTCTTATTGCTGTAGCTGAGGGTGCAGGCCAGAATTTATTCAACGACCAGCCACAGGAGAAAGATGCTTCAGGTAATATTAAATTCAAAGATATCGGCTTATTTCTCCGTGATAAAATCAAAGAAGAATTTGATAATACTAAATTCCCGTATAGTTTAAAATATATCGATCCAAGTTATATTATCCGAAGCTCGGCTGCAAATGCGAACGATAGTCTGTTCTGCAACCTGCTGGCTCAAAATGCAGTACATGCTGCAATGGCTGGAAGAACAGGATTTGTAGTTGGATATTGGAATGCCCAGTTTACGGTCCTTCCTATTCCAATGGCTGTAAGAAAAAGGAAAAGACTTTCCATTGAAGGTGAATTATGGTCGAATGTTCTCGAAACAACAGGACAACCGAAAAAACTATTTAATTAGAAATCAAAAGACATATTATAGCTGACCACTTCAGAAATTAACTGCAGCAATTGATATTGGGATATTTATTCCTTAATACCCATAGCAGTATTCCTATTTTGTAAGAAATGAAATAACATTTCCTACTAACTGATAAGGAAGTATTAACATCGAATATTAAGAAATAAGAGCATTTTTACTATATTTATTGTAACATACTTAAAACTATTTCGTTTTTACATAAAAATGTTTATATGGAGCATCCTATAGTTAGAAAACGAAAACAAAGAAAGTATAACATACCTGTAATTGGGCATTTTGCTGACCGAAGTATCAGGTTCAATTCGATTCTTGAGGCAGAACATATTACAGGCATTGCTTATACGCTGATATTTGAAGCATGCATTGGTAAGATTTATAAGGCCAGAAACGTCTATTGGGAATTTGAAAATGGTGCTCATTTTATTAAGTATAAAGCTCATTTTATGCGTGCCAGAAGACAAATCGAAGAGCAGAATCTACGTCCTGTTGGGCACCATTCTCATGCTCATAATGAAGAGCATACTAAAATAGAAGAAAAAGCCTCTCATTAAGAAATTCAACGACAATCACTGGCTATTTTATTACCCTGAATCCGAGAAGCATCAATCTTTTTCTGTCATTATCTGAAATATTAACCGTATCGATTGTGAAAGCGCTAAACTCTCTTCTTAACGGATAATTTTCACGAATTTTCTCAAAACTCTCCGGTACAGTCTTCAGCTTTCTTTCATCTTCAAGGTAATTGTATGTCTGCATTATTATCTCAGTAGCAATTTCCTGAAAATCTTTATTGAGGCCGTTACAGGATATTATCGGGTTTTCGGGTTCAGGTATTGTATCAGGTTCCCAGTCATCAAGGCCAATCTTAAAAAAACGACTCAGTGCCTGAACCGACATCCTGGTTCCGTTGGCTTTACCATCGGCAGAATAACCAGCAATATGCGGAGTTGCATAAAACACCGCATTCATAAGTTCCTGATCAATATTGGGTTCATCTTCCCATACATCAAGTATCACAGCAGAGGGAAATCCCAACTTCAGTGACTTTTTCAACTGTTCAGTATGAATAACCTCGCCACGGGATGAATTGATCAACAGGGTGCCCGGATTTATTTTTGCCAATACTTCTTCATCTATCAGGTGAAAGGTTCTATCATTGCCCTCCATTGTGAGAGGAACATGCAGCGATATGATATCGGCTTCACGGAGAATACCCTGAAGTGAAATAAATCCGCATGGACCTTCAGCTCTCTCTCTTGGAGGGTCATTTAATAGAACCTGCATTTCAAAAATTTCCGCCAGCTTAACAATTTTTCGGCCAACATTCCCGACTCCTATCACTCCCATGACCCGGTCTCTTAGATCGATAGCATTTTTTTCAGCATAATGCAACAGACAAAAAGCAATATATTGCATGACCGATCCGGAATTGCATCCAGGCGCATTAGTCCAATAAATACCATGTTTATTGCAATAATCCGTATCGATATGATCGTATCCAATGGTAGCTGAGGCAATAAATTTTACGGAGGAACCCTCCAGCAGTCTTGCATCGCACTTTGTTCGGGTCCTGATGATGAGTGCATCAACACCTGTTAAAACATCGTTTGTGATTTCAGACCCACTTAAATATTCAATATCCATATAAGGATCAAGGACCCCTTTTAAAAACGGAATCTTTTTATCTACAATAACTTTCATATTGTTTTTTAGTTCAAATCGGTGTCAATTATAATAAGTATCATTATTAAAACCTAGGATATACGATGGTTAATTTTAAATCAATTAGTTTTTTTATGATTTTCCGCAATGGTGCCTTGAAACAATATAATTAATAAAACAACACACCCATTTTGTCCCCCTCTTCAAGGGTAATTGCCTGGAAAGTGGAAGAAGTATAAAAGCACATCTATACTCACCCCGCTTCGCACCCCTCTCTCACGAGAGAGGGGTTAAACAAACCCGGCATTATCAAAATACAAGGTGGGGTGAGTAAAAAAAGAGGAATTATATCGATTCCCTGCCTTTATCTATGCAATTACCCTCCTCAGGAGGGGGAAGGATTTGCGGGTAGTAAGTCCCCTCCTGAGAGGAGATTTAGGGGTATGTATTCCTGGCAATTAGGTATCAATATACGGACATTCATTTATTTTTTTTTTAAACTGACGCAACCTTTCAGTACACATAGCCATCATAAAGTATCTGAAAAGGGTTAGTACTATACTTTCAAGTTGAAAGTCTATCCAATTTATGTTGAAGCGACCCTAATGGATGGAATAAACCCAACGAAGGCCTCCATATATTCTGTGGAGGCCTTTTTATTCATGTCAGAAACACAGGTTTTTTCAATGGGTAGGATACTATATTTCTAGTGAATAACAATCTATAAACAGTCCCCTGTAATTTTATTTTTATTTGAACTATATTCTATTTTTTTCGTACAAATGTTAGTAATTTTCAGAAAATCGACCCCGTATAAATTTGAGATAAACGACCATGACCTTCATGACTGATTCGATCATTCCTTTATTAGTAATTAAAGCACTCTGGTTATCACATGTGCTGTTTACCCTCACCGGTTTTATCTTATCTTCAGTTATATACCTTTCAATACGATATTACCGGCACAGAAAATACCGACTTATATACTCTACCACAGAAAGTATTCTTGGAGAAAGTGATCAGTTGAATATACTCATAAATAATATCCCTGACTGCGTTTATTTAAAAGATAATCTGAGTCGGTATATCTTATGCAATCAACGTTTCGTTAAATTATTGAAATCCGAAAGACCGGAGCAAATATATGGTAAAACTGATGCTGAAATTTATAAGAATGAATCTGCCAATAAATATCTTGAAGAAGACCGTAAAATACTGAATGGTGAAGTTCCCATATTAACCAGAAAGCAGGAAAGTCAGAAAGGCAATGAAAGTAGAATTACCCTTACCACAAAAATTCCAATAAAAAATAAAAAAGGCAAGATTATAGGATTGATGGGTACAATAGCAGATGTCACAGAACATGAAAAAGCTGCACAACTTTTAGAAGAGAGAAACAACGCACTCGAAAAAGAAGAGACTCTCTTCAGGGCGTTGATGGATAACATGCCCGATACAATTTACATTAAGGATACCGAATGCCGTTTCCTGGATGGCAATCCGACACAAGTAAATATAACAAAAGCCGGCACTCACGAAAACCTTTTAGGAAAGACCGACTTTGATTTTTATCCTAAAGATATTGCTGAGATCTTTTACAAAGATGATAAACAAGTACTGGAAACCGGAAAACCGGTAATCAATAAAGAAGAAATTGGTTTTGATGCTAATGGAAATATCCTTGTAAAGTCTACCACCAAGGTTCCTTTCCGGGACAAGAACGGAAAGATTCTGGGTTTAGTTGGTATTGGCAGGGACATTACCAAACAAAAAGAAGCAGAGGAAAAACTAAAAGAACAAGCTCAACATCTGCAGGAAGTCAATGTGCTGCTGGAGGAACGGCAGGAAGAAATTAACCAGCAATCCGACGAATTAAGTTCTCAAAACAAAATCCTTGAAGAGGAAAGAAACCTGCTTAGGACTCTGCTCGATAGTCTTCCCGATTATATTTACCTGAAAGATACCGACAGCCGGTTTGTTACTGTTAATCGTAAATTGATGCAGGTCTTCAAGACTGATAACCTCGATGATGTCATTGGCAAATCGGAAAAAGATTTCTATCCTGCTGATTATGCCGAGAATTTCATCAAGGATGACAAGCATATACTCAAAACCGGCAGGGCTATTATTGATAAAGAAGAACCTGGAATTGATGAGCAGGGTAATTTTATTCAACTCCTCACCTCAAAAGTTCCAGTAAAAGATCCGGATGGTAAAATTACTGGAATCATTGGTATTGCGCGTGATATTTCAGCAATCAAAGAAGCAGAGCTGAAACTTAAAGAGCAGGCCGATTACCTGAAAGAGATGAACGTTTTATTAGAGGAACGACAGGAAGAGATTCAACAGCAGTCGAGCGAACTTACATCGCAGAATACTATTCTTGAAAACGAAAGAAATCTTCTCCGGACGCTTATTGATACACTTCCTGATTTCATCTATATTAAGGATAAGGAAAGCCGCTTCATCACTGCAAATCAAAAAATATTGCTTGTAATGAAAGCTCCAAATTGTCAGTATCTTGAAGGTAAAACTGACTTTGATTTTTATCCGAAACAAATTGCACAATTGTTCTATAATGATGAGCAGCAGATTGTCAAAACCGGAAAACCTCTCATTAATAAAGAGGAAATCGGGTTCGATATTGAAGGCAACCAGCGTACAATTGCAACTACTAAAGTACCCTATTTTGATGCAGATGGTAATATCATCGGAATTGTCGGTGTCGGAAGAGATATCACCGAAATGAAAGAATTTGAAAACATTCTTAAAAAGCAAGCTGCAGACCTTCAGGAGAACAATCGCCTGTTGGAAGAACGTCAGGAAGAAGTGCAAAAACAATCGGAAGCCTTAGCTGAACAGAATAAGATACTTGAAAATGAACGAAATCTGCTCCGTACACTTATTGATAATATGCCCGATTATATTTACATCAAAGATAAAGAAAGCCGCTTCCTCACTGTTAACAGCAGGTTGTTGCATGTGATGCATGCAAAGTCGCTGGATGAAATTGTAGGAAAAACTGATTTTGATTCAGCCCCCACCAAAGAAGCTGCTGAACAGTATTTCCAGGATGAGCGCAGGATCATCTCTACGGGTAAACCTATTATCAATAAAGAGGAAATCGGATTTGATGAGAACGACCGGGAGCGGGTAATTTCGACGACAAAAGTACCCTTCTATGATGCTGATGGCAATATTGCAGGTATCGTAGGTATTGGTCGTGATATAACCAAACAAAAGAATGCCGAAAGACAATTACGGGAACAGGCACAGAATCTTCAGGAAGTAAATGTAATTCTTGAGGAAAGACAGGAGAAAATTCAACAGCAGAGTGAAGAACTGAATCAGCAGGCCCAGCATCTTAAGAAAGCAAACATTCAGCTTGAACAGCTTAATGCCACAAAGAATAAATTCTTTTCAATTATTGCACACGATTTAAAAAATCCTTTCCAGGCAATTTTTGGTTTCTCGGAGCTGCTAATGCGTAATTATGGCGATTTTGATGATCCTCAAAAGATGGAATTACTGGGTATGATCAAGACTTCTTCTGAAAGTGCTTATAATTTGTTGGAGAATTTGTTACAATGGGCAAGAACTCAGACAGAACGTATTAAATACAGTCCCGCCGATATTGACCTCGGAGAACTGATTGAACAAAACATATCGCTTAGTCAGGGAAGTTCCGAAAACAAGCATATTTCACTCGTCTCACAGATTAATACCACCGCTAAAGCTTTTGCCGATAAAAACATGATCAACCTGGTCATTCGCAATTTAATAAGTAATGCCATTAAATTTACTAACGATGGTGGTGTGGTAACCATTCAGTGCAGCCAGGATGAAAAAGATAAAAACCTCCTGAGTGTTTCAATATCTGATACAGGTATTGGAATTTCTCCCGATAATATCAAAAAGTTATTCCGCATCGATGAATATTTTTCTACCTCGGGGACTGCAGGTGAAGGAGGAACCGGTTTAGGACTTATTATCTGCAAAGAATTTGTTGAAAAAAACAAAGGTACCATAAAGGTTGAAAGTGAATTGGAAGTTGGAACAACATTTACTTTTACCCTGCCTAAATCAGGTTCAAAATAATTCATTGCTTTCTTACAGCCTGTTGTTTTCCGTAAGCTGATCGGAACGGATCGATAATTCTCTCCAGCAATGAACGCTGATTAGTTATGACTTCAGCAATTCCGGGCATATTTTGCTGAAAGTTCAATTGAATTCCATAACTTGTAATCAGGAGTGAGCTATCCAGCGTCACTTCCGCTGCATACTGTTCGTTATTGGGGACCGATGAAATATTTGAAATTTTCCCGTTGACTACTCCAAATTCCATATAAGGATAATTATCAAAGCGTATGATCACATTGTGTCCTTCTTTGATTTTTCCTGCGCCGGCAGCCGGCAGCAAGATTCTGCCAAAAACTTCGCCCTGTTCAACAGGAAGGATTGTCAGCACGATATCGCCCTTTCCGACATATTGATTTTCACTCCAGATTTTCGTTAATGATACTTTCCCGCTAAAAGGTGATCTCAGAATATAATCCCGGTCCCATAATGATATCTGACCTTTAAGTCTCTCATAAGCCTCCTGAATACGTTGTGAGTATTGTCTGCCCTCATCCTCCTGCTTCAATTCAAGTTCGAGGATCTCCTGTTGCAGGTTTGATACTTCTATTTGAGCAGTGACAAGCGCTGTTTGTGTTTTTTTCCACTCATTTTTCTTATTCAGTTTCACGGTCTCTGATTTTTCCAGCTGAGCTGAAGAGATTATTTTCTCAGCAAACAGCGATGAGTCTCTCGAATATTGTTTCTCCGAAAGAATATAATCCTGATAGAGTATTTTTTCCTGGTCTTTAACTTTATCGAGGTAGAGATCAAATTTTTTAAGTTCGGTTCTGACTGAATGAATTTTACGTTGATGATAATTTAATCGCAAAAAACCCGAATATTCCTGTAATTCTTTTAGTAACGAAGCATATGAATCCTGCATTTCCCCGAGCTTCATCTCACCTTTAAGATCGGCATGGATAAGCGAATCCAGATCAAAGGTTTCCCCTAATTTCGTTTCGAGCTCCTGTACATCGTTAAAATCGGCAGCTGATTCAAGGACAGCCAGGACCTGGTTCTCCCTTACTATCTCTTTATCTTTCACCTGGAAATATTTAATCCTGGCTGAGGTATTGGCTATCACATCAGCTGGCGGAGTTTTCGTTGTAAGTACTATTCGGGCCTGAATAATATCAGGGTACCGAAGCAGTGAAGCAACAATGACCAGTATTATCAATACAGCCATGACAGCCAGTGTGCCATTCCTTACGATCCACCTGGGTACCTGGCCAAGAATTTCTCTCAACTGTTCACTACGAAGCTCAAGGCTTTCAGCCTTTTCCATATCGCTATCGGAAATTTTAATTCCCTGCATCAGGCACCAAGTTCAAGTTGATTTTTTACCAGCATATAATACTTTCCCTTTCGGGCGGTTAGTTCATTATGTGTACCTGTTTCAATCAGCAAACCTTTTTCCAGCACGATGATCTGATCTGCATTCTTAACTGTGCTTAACCTATGGGCAATGATCACAACTGTTCTTCCCCTATAAAACTCACCAAGATTCTCCAGAATCTCACGTTCATTATTTGCATCGAGGGCATTTGTTGCTTCGTCAAAAAGAAGGAAAGCAGGATCTTTATAAATAGCTCTCGCTATCAGTATCCTCTGTTTTTGGCCCTGGCTTAATCCTAATCCGTCAGGTCCTAACCGTGAATTGAACCCAAGAGGCATCTCATCACAAATTGTATGGACATTGGCCATACGTGCTGCATAGTAAAGTTTCTCCTTATCGATATTTTCATCAGAGAGAGCAATATTTCTGGCTATACTATCGGTAAATAAAAATCCGTCCTGAAGAACAACCCCGCAGGACTTTCTCCAGTATGAAGGACTTATGTGTTCTAAGTTCTGGTCTCCGATAAAGATATTCCCTGCAACCGGCGAATAAAACTTCAATAAAAGTTTCAATAATGTTGTTTTGCCGCTTCCGCTGGTACCAACAATGGCTGTTACTTTGCTATGGGGTATTGTAAATGAGATATCTTTCAATGCATATGGCGATTTCGGCCCTTCATATTGAAAAGAAATATTTTTAATAATTATATCACGTTGACTGAAATCAAGTCCCGAAATCAACTGTTTTCTTTCTTCTTCTTCGTTCTCCCTGTCATGAATTTCCGCCAGCCTGTCGAGACTAATACGCGCATCCTGTGATGCATGAAAGAAATCAATCATCATATCGATGGGGCCGGAAAGCTGGCCTATTACATAGGATATTGCTACCAGCGTTCCTAATGTTAACTGTCCTTTGAAGACCAATAATGCAGCAAAGAAGACT
Organism: uncultured Bacteroidales bacterium; assembly: GCA_964634105.1. Taxonomy (GTDB): domain Bacteria; phylum Bacteroidota; class Bacteroidia; order Bacteroidales; family UBA10428; genus UBA10428. The sequence continues at coordinate 41,374 of CAZWIU010000001.1, forward strand.
ATCAGAATATCTTTATATTGATTGAAAATCAACGCCCCAGCTCTTTGCTTTTGAAATAACGACAGCCCACTGATATTGATCCGGAATAACCTGGCCTGAATATCTTCCCATTCCCATCGTTTTCTTTTCTCACAATTATTCAGTTTTATTTCATGCATGCCGCTCAACAATTGAATTAATGTACTCTGATTACTCGACAATTGGGCAAATTTTTTATCATCCAGCTCTTTTCTTTTACGCATAAATCTCAATGTCCACAATAAGTATAGGATGCTCCCGAATAAGAAGACGAGGAATATTTTCCAGCTAAATACAATGAGAACTATTCCCATCAGAACAACTGAAAATATTGAATGAAAAAGGTTAATGACAGTATTCGATAAAAACAATTCAATTCTTTTATGATCGGCCACACGTTGCAACAGGTCGCCCCTGTTTTTACTTTCAAAAAAGGATACAGGCAATCGCATCAGCTTGATCAGGAAATCGGAGATTAAATGGATATTTATCCGCGAGCCCAGGTAAAGAATTATCCAGTTCCTGATAAACTCCAGGGAAAACCTGCTTGTAACTAGTACCAGTTGGGCAATCAGAATGGTGTAAATTAAGGTAAGATTCGGTATTAAAACGCCTTTATCAACCACCGTTTGAAACAGGAAAGGAAGAATGATCTGGATAATTGCAACGAGAATAAGTCCCAGCACAACCTGGACAATTAGTCTGTTATAACCACGAAGGTATCTGGTTAAAAAGCTTATTTTACCCCTATTGAAATGTTCATCCTCGGATCTATAAAACTCAGGGGTAGTTTCCAATTGAAGACATATTCCCAACTTTTCACCATCTTCTACAGTTGAGGCCCATCCTTTAAGGAAATCAGAGTTGGAATAGCTGATTTCTCCAAACGCTGGGTCTACAACATATACTACCTTATTCGTGATTTTCCTGATTATAATAAAATGTTCCTGGTTCCAATGAGCTATGCAGGGTAAAGGAATATCAGTTTTCAACTGTTCAAATGACAGTTTAAGTCCGCGCGTCCTGAATCCAATTGCTTCAGCTGCTTCACTGATACCCAATAGTGAAACACCTTCATGGCTGATATAACAGCGTTGCCTAAATGACTCGATGGAATAGTTCTTCCCATAGTATTTGGCTATCATCCTAAGACATGCCGGACCACAATCGTTGGAGTCGTGCTGAATAAATACAGGGAATCGTGACATGAAATAACAAGAATAGATCGACACACGAATCTAGCAGGTTTTCCTTAAAAAATCCAGTGTTTTAAATATTTATGAAATATAAATTAGATTTTTTCAATTGTCGGACCCAGTGGGTTATTAAAAATCATGTGTATGCAAAATCTACTTAAAATGAATGTAACAGTTGATATGTGATCACTGAAGAGGTTAAAATACAACGGAGCGGCGTATTGTCTTCCTCAGACTGAATTTGTCTTCGGTATCTTTCATTTTCGTGATCACTTTAGATCTTAAGACTGGTCGGTATGGAATTGTGAAATAAAATGTTGTTCCTTTCGTTTTCACTGAATTATACCAGATTCTGCCTTTCATCAGTTCAACAAGCTTTTTTGCCAGGCTGAGTCCTAATCCAAGTCCTTCCTGTGAATTATCCGATTCATCAAGTTTAGCGAAACTTCGATACATAATCTGTTCTTTACCTTCCAGACCACCAATTCCAGAATCGGTAATAAAAAATTCAATCTCCTGTTCCTTTACTCCAAATCCAATCTCCACTACTCCCTGAGAAGTAAATTTGAAAGCATTTGAAATCAGGTTACTAAGTACCTGGGTTAAACGGTATGCATCACAATATACATACAGAGGTTTTAATTCTTCAGGTACCGATACTAAAAATGCAATGTTCTTTTCTGAAATATGTTTCTGAATTGAATAATAGGAATGTATCTCCTGTAAAAGATCATTAATATTGCATTCATCATTTGAAAGTTGAAGTATGCCTGCCTCAATGATCGATGCTTCAATGATATTATCCATCTTTCTTAAAAACTCGCGACTGCTTTCACGAATTTGAGCAATGTAAGTGTTTTTCTCCTGATCATTAATGCTGTTCATTTGTATCAGGTCGGAGAATCCAACTATTGCATTTAAAGGAGTACGAATTTCATGGTAAAGGTTTTTGAGAAAGATTGATTTAGCCCTTTCTACACTGTCTGTTTTTTCATTCAAAAGTTGCTCCAGGAGCTTTACCCGTTTCTTCAGGTAATCATATTCAGCTCCCTCCCTCTTCAGGAAAAGGCTTCCGAACTTATAAAAACCCCTTTTTATGACGTGTAGTAATTTCATCCGATAAGAGGAATAATTGAGTCGAAATCTTATTTATCGTAATAAAAAGAGTCCCAGGTATTGCTACCTGGTCTCTTCAAAAACCCCGTGTAAATGAGAATCTTCCGTAAAGTCTAATTCAGTTTTTTCAATACTTTATGCGCCTCCTTTTTGTAGTAGCCATTATTGGCATCAATACTTTCAAAGATATCTTTGGCTTTATCAATTTCTCCGGTTTTTATATAGCAAAGACCCAGGTACCATTGTGCAGATTCAATGAACACATTTTCTTTATGATCGATTATTTTTCTGAAATTTTCATTTGCTTTGGTATAATGGTTAAGCTCCATATGTGAAATGCCGGAATATAAATTAAGCCCTATCCGGGTTTGATCGCTGTCAAGTATCTTCTCGAACAGTGTAATTGCTTTTGAGTATTCTTTATTCTCGTAAAAGAACATCGCTGTTCGCAAATCACTATCGACAATATCTTCAGCAGTTCTGAAACTAATATTTATCTCTGCCGGTTGATAATATTCAGCAAAGAGATCGGCTGTTGATACTTTATCTTTTGAAGAAGTAAACCATAATATCATCAGAATAGCCAAAGTGGCTGCTACTGTCCCGGCAACATACATGTATCTTCGGATGGTTGATGTCGGAATATTCAGTGACCTAACCCATGGTCTGTATATATTCGAGTGAATTTCTTCCAACTGCGTGTGTAGCATCATTGTTTCGTTATCAGAAATGACTTCAAAAATCCTTTTCTGGAATTGTAATTCTGCCTCAAGCTCCTTATTGTCTTTGAGTTCTTTCTCAAACCAGATTTTCTCGTCGGTTTCCATAACACCATCAAGATATCTGTCGATATACCTGGAATAGTTAATTTCTTGATTCATAGTGTAAAAAATTTACAAACCATTTATAATATCCAGAAAAGCCAACTCCTTTTCTGAACAAACAATTAAAATTAATGACGGATCAAAAAAAATTATAAGATTTTCGTACAACCCGGATTTAATATCCGGTAGATACATCTATCATTAGCCCTATTAATTCAATTCAATAATCAATAACTATACTCAATCAATATGATGTAGCGTTTGGCAGGACTTCCATGCCAAAACAATATTCCATTATTAAAAAAAAGGAGGGCAGGAAAAAGATCTATCGGAAAGGAATAGATTTTGATGGACTTTAGTAGAAATAAAAGGAAACTACAAAGTAATGTGCCAAACCATCTATTATCCTGCCTGGGGATACTCCTTTTTTATTTTAACTCAACATTCTGAGCTTTTCTCTTAAATCTTTTTAAATGGATCAACGATGTCTCCTCCGCCTCTCACCTTTCTCATTTCGTTTATTGTTAATACCTGGTAATTGCTTTTTTCTGATTTTTCAAGATTAACTTTATACGTTTTCATTTTACGGGGTTTTAATGTTTCGTTCTGATATATGTTCCATTCTCATTAAAAATGTCACCACCCTTTTGACTTTTTTTTCAAAAAAATTTTTAATTATTTCATAAAATATTTTATGCCAGCATTTTACGTTCTTTTCAGTTTCAGTATAATTTTCTATTTTAGTTGCCGCGAGACCAGCATCAAATGATCTTCATAAAAAAAACATCGGCTATACTAATATGCGGGATTTGTATTGCGGAGGGGTTATTTGCAGAAATTAAACCTGTTAATCCTGCTGTCGATTCTGCAAAACTACTTTTAGAGATGTCAAACAATCTGGCAAATGCTGGAGACTATATCCAATCACTCCAAGCGACCAAAGCATTACACTATTTCAGGATGCGTAATTATGAAGCCAGTGACTCTAGGATTCTTGCCAGTTATGCAAACCTTATAAATGCCTACATGCTAATTTCGGATTATGATTCAGTTGAATATTTTCGAGACCTGGCCGAGCAATTCAGACTTAAGTATAAGATTGAAAAAGGACTTGAATTAAGCAGCTTATACTCCAGTATCGGGTTGTTAATGCGAAATAAAGGCGATTACCTTGAAGCAAAAAGCTACTATATGCAGGCTGAGAAATGCCTTATAAATTCGGATAAAAAGATCGATCCTGAGGACATGGCAATATTGTATATCCGGATAGCCAATATTGAACGATTACTTCACAATTATGAAGAAGCCCTTGGCTATTTTAAAAAAAGCATTGATTATTTAAGTACGCAGCAGAAAACGCAGTTCAGAATTACCAGTCTGACAGGAATTGCGTTGATCTATTCCGAAATGAAAAACTATTCTCAGAGCCTTGCTTATAAAAAAAAGGCGTTAAGACTGGCTCAGCAGGATTCGATTAACAGTAGTTTGCAATTGGCTGTGCTATATAATAATATCGGACAGGATTATATGCTTGTTAATGAACTGAGAGATGCAGAGAAGAATCTCCTGAAAGCACTTGCCCTGTTTAATTCGATGGAATACAGAGGCACGTATAGCGCAAGCGCTTATGAGAATCTGGGCCTTTTATCGGAAAAGAAAGGCGACCACCTGTCTGCACTTGCATACTATCAGAAAGCTATTCAGGAAATAGCTCCTGAGTTCCATCCGGTTGATAATATCAGTTGTCCTTTGTCCGATGAAATATATCCCACTCCTGCATTGTTGCGAATCCTGAAATCCAAAGCCAAATGCCTGACTACAATGTACCTTTACAGCCTCAAAGCTGCCTATCTCGATGCAGCATTGAACACGTATAAAACAGGAATTACGGTTGTTGATGAGCTACGTAACAGCTATCAAAGTTATGAAAGTAAACTGCTGATCGCTAAGGATGAATATGATATTTACCGATCGGCACTTCCCCTTGCGAATACAGGATACATTAACACCCTCAATGCTCGCTACCTGCAAATTGCTTTCGAGGTATCTGAAAAATCGAAATCTGCTTTATTACTGGCTAGTCTCCGTGAATTGGATGCCCGTAAAATGGGAGGTATTCCTGAAGAGTTATTACGAGAGGAAAAGAATATTTCGAGGCTGATTAATCAGTATAAAAATACTATATACGAAGAACAACAGCTTGCCAAACCTGACCTTAATAAAATCGGAACATTGCAAAGTTCCCTCTTCGAAGCACAACAGAAACGCAATAAATTGATCGAGACCTTTGAAAAAGAGTACCCGGCATATTATTCACTAAAAATACAGAATACTGTTCCCGGGGTAAAGAACATACAGCATTCTATTCCGGGAAATACTTCCCTCATTGAATATTCAATCGGAGATACAATGCTTTATATATTCGTTCTTACAAAGAGCCGTTTTCACCTTATTACGGAGCGTATCGACAGTGCTTTCTTCAGATTAATTTCAGCCTATGTTGACCAATTTCACAGGTTCGATTTCAGTAAACAATCGTATGAAGATTATTCATCGTTTTGCTCAACCAGCATATCGCTGTATAATAAGTTAATTAAGCCTGTGGTCTCTTTTCTCAGGGGCGACAACCTGCTCATAGTTCCCGATGGTATTCTGTCATATATTCCATTTGAAACATTGATACAAGAATTACCATCGAAAAATTCATTATACTATAAATCACTCAACTATCTATTAAATGACTATACTATCTCCTACTCATACTCATCGTCATTTCTTCTGGAAGTTGACAAAACCGGTAATAAAAGAAAAACCAGTAAGCTGTTAGCCTTTGCCCCGGAATACAAACCTGGTTTTGATGCAGGTGCATATATTGGTAATCATAACACCCGACAAAATCTCAAGGAAGCACTCTATCCTATCCCGGGGGTGATTGAAGAGGTTAAGTCGATCAGCAATTTAATAGCAAGCGATGTATTTACAGGAATAGAAGCTACCGAGAGTAACTTCAGAAAAATTGCGAACAATTACGATATTCTTCATTTAGCGATGCATGCAGTAATCGATAACAAAAATCCCCTTTTCTCAAAGCTTGTATTCACACTTTCTGATGATTCGCTGGAAGATGGACTCTTAAATACATACGAGATCTTTAATATGCAATTAAATGCCCGGATGGTTGTTTTAAGTGCGTGTAACACTGGTCAGGGTGACTATAGTCAGGGAGAAGGAGTAATGAGCCTTGCCAGGGGATTTGTATATGCAGGTTCTCCCAGCTTAATAATGACCATGTGGGAGGTCGAAGATAAATCGGGTAGTATGCTGATGAAATCTTTTTATGAAAATCTGCTGAAAGGTCAGCCAAAAGCAGAAGCGCTGCGAAATGCCAAAATCAGGTACCTGCATGAAGCCCGGGCTGAAAATCTTCATCCATTTTTCTGGTCATCGTTTGTAGCGATGGGAAATACCAAACCCCTTTTCATAAATAAAAAGTTATATTATTATCTGGCAGCAGGCATTATATTAGGGTTGATCACTATTCTGCTTATGCGAAAACGATACCATAGACTCAGGAAAGACCGGATCGCTTGATTCTTTGATATTCCGGATCCTCTTTAATCATCTTTATCAGATATTCTTTACACTTATACTTTTTATTACGGATTATTTTTTCATTCTTATAGCCCATTTCAATGGCGATCTGTTCATAGGATACACCATCGGATATTAACCGGAGCACTTTCTGACACTCGACGCCAAGCTTTGTAAAATATTTCCGGAATAACCGCATGTCAATTTCCTCTTCCACAAGGGAATCGGAAGGTAAGTAGGAATTTTCAGGCTCTTCGATCTGTAAAATATTCCGCTCATGAGTTGCCCTGCTTCTTAATATTTTCAACCAGACCAAACGGGCCACACCATATAAATAAGCTTCAAACCCCGTTTTGATCGCGAACGAGTTTTGAGAGATTTGTTTAAATACGATGATTATTGATTCCTGAAATACGTCTTTTGAATCATCCTGCGATCCACCATTGCTCATAACATAATATCGGACAACCGGATATAATTCCTTATAGATTAAGGTGAGGATTTTATTATCCCGCTTTTGAATGCCTTCAATAATTTGCCCAAGGGTAAGTTTTTTCACTGTTCTTCAGAGTGTTTCGTAAATTGAAATTCATGCCTTTATATACTACATAGCTATTTTGCAGTGCAATGAAATGATTCGAACGAAACATCACACAGTAAGCTATCTCAAAGATATACAAAAATGCTTATCCTGCATTATTCTTTGATTAATTGAAGTATATAGTAGATACTTGAAGTAATACTTAATTTATAGTATGATTATATTATTCTCAATATGAAAGTGTTATCGCCTGGCTTTGAGAAGCTATTTCTCATGCGAAAGCAGTAACTTCATGGTTAACGTATTTAATCTCCCTTTGGCTATGCTGAGATCCGGATCGGATCAATCATAACTGTTATTAAAGTCAACACCAGCAGAGCCTATATGATCTGTCCAGCAAGCTGATGAATCCGGACCTGTTATTTTCACCGCTTTACGGTTGCCCACCAAATAACCATGCTGGCTACATGTTAAATTTTTGTAAAACAATATTTTAATTGACGAATTGATTGATAAAGGAAAATGTTTTTCATATATTAGATACTGTATGCAGACAACATTCGTTGTTTTATAAAACAGTATTGTGCAGCGATCGGAGAATATATATGATTTACTGAATGAGTACCTCGATTTAAGCGAAAACAGCATCAATTTATCGGAAGAAAAGATTGATAATGATACTCAGCTTGAGTTTTTTGAGTGCTCAAAGGCACATGAGCGAAAGCTTTCTGCTGAGGAAATAATCAGAAAGAAAGAAATGATCTTCGGGAATGATCTTACAACAGATCAGAAGAAAATACTTCTTGTGCAGTTAGCTTCTGTAAGTAAAATTGAGGCGTACAGAACTATCGAAAGGTATCTTTTAAATGCCGATATTGATATGTACCAATGGGCATATCTTGCATTTCAATCCAACAGGCTATTGCTTGAAAGCAGTCTTCTTGAAGAAAATAAGGTATTGATTACAACCGGACTTGGCGGGAAGGGTGATAAACTAAGATATTTTATTGTTTTCTTTACAGGCGATGGCTCTCCCATAACCACTCTTCAACAAAAGATCATTCGCAGTGAACTTGCCTATACACTTAAAAAATACGATGCGGAGATTGAAGAAATAATTTTCCTGGAGGGTTTTGCCACCATACTCGCAGTTGTACCCATGAAAATCTCTGTCCAGAAGCTCTTTGATGCCATTATTAAAGAATGCAATGAAGTTGGCGAGTTTCTTTTCGATGATTATATCATCACAAATGTTAAAATTCTCTCTATTGAAGAGATAAGAGAACTTCTTGCGCTAAACAATATTCTGTAGGTACATAAAAAAACCGTCTTATACTATAAAAGACGGTTTGTTTTTGAGATGGTATAAGCTCAATTTACTCTTCTTCACGCACATTGTCTGTCGATGCCTCAACATGCTCGAGGTCTTCAAACTCAACATTTGTATATGCATGAGATTCGTCCTTACGATCAGCATCATCGTCAGGAATAATTTCGGGTCTGTTTTCTTTGATGTAATCAATTGTTTCGTTAAGACCCTCGAAAAATTTCTCAAAATCTTCTTTATAAAGAAAGATTTTGTGTTTTTCATAGAAAAAGCGGCCATCCTTTTGATAACGCTTTTTGCTTTCGGTAATCGTCAGGTAGTAATCATTCCTCCGGGTTGCTTTTACATCGAAGAAATAAGTGCGTTTCCCTGCACGAACGGCTTTTGAATAAATCTCATCCTTCTCGGTAGATTCAATGCCTTCTCTTTTTTCTTTACCTTCTTCCATCATTAAAATTTTTAATAACCGGTTCTACTCACACCAAAAATATAAAAAAAAAAATAATAGCAAGTTTTTCCTCCGTTTTTATAAAGAACTGATAGTCTAAAATTTATAATCAGACCTTATTTTGATTTTTTTTATCGTGCGCCATTATGAATTAAAAAAAATGAATTTATTTTGCACCATAAAATTTACCGGTTCTTTGCGAAATGATCAGCAGGAGAATTTTGAGGATTAAGACAATGCAGATGCTGTATGCCTACTTTCAGCATACTGAAGAATCATCCTTAAAAAAAACGGAGCAGGAACTGCAATTCAGCATTAATAAATCATTCGACCTTTTTCATTACCTGTTAGTGCTTCTCATTGATGTGGCCAATTATGCAGAATCGAGAATAGAGCTGGCACGTCAAAAGAAAATTCCTACACAGACTGATTTGAATCCAAACACGAAGTTTATTAATAACAAGATCATCGCGCAAATTCGCAACAACGATAAGCTCATACGTTATCTGGAAATGCAAAAATTAAGCTGGGTAAATTATCCGGATCTCATCAAAGGCATGTATAATTCAATGATCGATTCGGATGCTTACAAAGCATATATGGATGAACCGCAGCATACTTTTGAGCAGGATAAAGGATTCATCTGTAATCTTTATAAGAATATTATTGCTCAACATGAGCCCTTATACCAAAATCTGGAGGAACAGAGCATATACTGGAACGATGAATCAGAGTTTATCATCGGGACGATCATTAAAACTATAAAAAAATTCAGGGAAGATTCTGATAATAACGATGTTTTGCCGGATCTTTATAAAAGTGATGATGATAAGGAGTATCCCAAAAAATTACTCCGGAAAGTCATCCTGAATCATAAAGAATATAGTGTATTGATCGAAAAATACAGCAAGAACTGGGATATAGAACGAATTGCTTTTATTGATATTCTGCTCATGCAGATGGCTATTGCCGAAGTGATTGAGTTTTCATCTATTCCGGTAAAAGTAACTCTTAATGAGTACCTGGAACTAGCGAAATATTATAGTACAACCAAAAGCAGTATTTTTCTTAACGGAATTCTTGATAAGATATTTCTTCACCTCAAGGAACAAAATCTGATTAAAAAATCCGGACGCGGTCTTATTGGAGAGATATAATTCTTGTCATTCAGAACTTTTATCTTTACTTTGCATCACAATTATAAACTTCATAAACTATAAGCAATGAGTAATCTTGTTCATATTCTCTTAATGCAACAAACTTCTCCGACAGGAGGTCAGTCCAGTTCAATAAACTTTTTCATTATGATGGCGCTCATGATCGTGGTATTCTACTTTTTCATGATACGCCCACAGATGAAAAGACAGAAAGAAATGCGTAATTTCAGGGATTCGCTTAAGAAAGGGGATAAAATAATTACTACCGGAGGTATTTATGGTAAAATCAACAATATTTCTGAGAATATCATAACTATTGATGTCGGGAATAATGTTACCATGAAGGTAGATAAGAACGCTATCCTGAAAGATAACAGCGACTTACAGACAGAACAGCAGAAGTAAGTTAAAATATTAGGAGTTTAGGGTATATTTGTACTACCTTAAGCTCCTTAAAATTGATTTTTACTAATAGTAATATTCCCATTGTTAAACTCCTGCACTGGTTCAGGAGTATTTTCCAAACATTCTACCGTAATTTTATTCAGAAATATATAATTTTTATTTTCTTTGTCGGCCTGGCTGCTATTGCCTGGTACCTAAGGGCGTTAAGTGATATATATGTAGCCGATATTGATTATCCGGTAAAGTATACCAACCTTCCACCCAACAGAATGCTTTCCAAAGAACCCCCGGAGAGACTTAAATTAAGGGTGCAAGCCGACGGGTACACTATTCTAAGCTCCAGATTCAGGTATAAGCGACCCCTAAGTTATAATGTCAATGCTTTTGCTCTATACTCGCTTACTGAGGATTCAACTTCGGTATATACCCTTACCGGTTACGCACGTGATAAACTTTCTGCTGAGCTTGGCCTTTCCAATAAGAATATTCAAATCCTGGATATAAATCCTGATACGCTGATCTTTAATTTTTCGAGGTTGAAAAAGAAGACTGTTCCTGTTGCGGTTGTATTTGAAAATTCTACCGGGCTGTTTAAAAATCAATATATGTTGAACGGGAGTCCTTTTTCAATTCCCGATTCGGTTATAATAACAGGCCCCTCCTACCTGGTTGATTCAATCAGTGAAATTCAGACAAGATCAATCAGATTAAGGAACCTATCCGATACCATTACGAAAAAAGTGCATTTACAGGAAATCAATAAAATTACTTACTCAACAAATAAAGTAAAGGCCATCATCCCTGTCGATGAATTTACGGAGGCAACTTATGATATTCCGGTTCGCTGTGTAAATGTACCTGACTCCCTGATCCTGAAAATCTTTCCTAAAAACGTGAAAGTTAAATATATCGTTACATTATCGCGATTCAACGAGGTCGGGCCCGATTCGTTCCATGCATTCATCGATTATTCCACCATTGATCCAACACTTCCACCCCGCCTGAAGGTTCAACTCGAACCGGCGCCATCATTTGTATACAAGGTTAGTATTTCGCCACAATCGGTTGAATTCTTAATTGAGAGAAAAAATGCTAAAAATTGGGTTGACCGGCGGGATCGGTAGTGGAAAATCGGTTGTAAGCCAGGTATTCTCACAACTGGGAGTGCCAGTCTATAATGCCGACCACATGGCAAAAATTCTTGTACAGACAAATCACAAACTCAAAAAAGCAATCGTAGCCAAATTCGGAGAAAAATCGTTTACTGAACAGGGGTATAACACAGCCTATATAGCACAGTTGGTTTTTAATAATGACAACCTTCTCCGGGCGTTGAACAAGATTATCCATCCTGTTGTTGCGGATGATTTCATAAACTGGTGCCGGCAACAGGGAGAAAAGGCCTATGTATTGCAGGAAGCCGCAATTCTTTTTGAAAGCCGGGCGGCAGATCTGATGGATTATTCAATTGTTGTGGATGCCCCCTTAGAACTCAGGATTGAAAGAGTTATTACGAGGGACCATTGCAGTAAGGAAAGTGTGGAAATGCGCATAAAGAATCAATGGCCGGCCGATAAAATAAGAGCGCTCGCCGACTGGGTCATAGAAAACGACGATAAACAATTAATTTTGCCCCAAATTTTAAACATACATAAACAATTAATCTCTATTTCTGAATCGCATGGCTAAATTTGGAAAGTGGATAGGAGCCGGACTTGGATGGGCGTTTGGAGGCCCTATTGGTGCAGTTATCGGACTTGGACTTGGTTATCTTTTTGATACCGCACAACAGGCTGATAAAACGAGAGGATACAGCAATACCACCACGGGTGATTTTGTTGTCAGCCTGCTGGTATTAGTCGCCGCTGTTATGAAAGCCGATCAGAAGATTATGCGTTCGGAGCTCGACTATGTTAAAGCTTTCCTGGTACGTCAGTTTGGTGTTGCTTCGGCTAATGAAGGAGTAAAGATGCTCCAGAACCTGCTTAAACAACATATTCCGCTGGCCGATGTTTGTTATCAGATACGGGACAGGCTCGAATACCATTCACGACTTGAATTGCTCCATTTGCTTTACGGTATTGCCCTTGCCGATGGACATGTACATACTGCAGAGATCAATCTGATAGTACAGATCTCAAACTACATGGGTATCAGCGCAAGTGACCAGCAGTCGATTCGGAGCATGTTTCTGCAGGATAGTGAAAGCGCTTATAAAGTATTGGGAGTTGAGAGGAATGCATCAATTGAGGAAATCAAGAAAGCATACCGAAAGCTTGCTGTGGAATATCATCCCGATAAAGTAAGCTACCTGGGCGAAGAAATCAGAAAAGACGCTGATGAAAAGTTCAGGAAGATTAATGAAGCCTACGAAAAAATAAAGAAAGAAAAGGGATTTAAATAGAAATCTGTTTTTTCGTTTGATACATAATATTAATTTTGTTCGCACTTAGAATTATTTTCCATTATGAAACTTAAAGATATTCTTGCCATCTCAGGAAAAAGCGGATTGTTTAAATTCATTTCGCAGGGTAGAAACGGAATTATTGTTGAATCTTTTGATGATCATAAGCGTATGGCCGTTCCCTCAAGCGCTAAGGTTAGCGCCCTGGAAGATATCGCTATTTTTACAGATAAGGAAGAAGTGCCTCTTGCCGATGTTTTTAAAAAAATCTATGAAAAAGAATCCGGCAAGGAGACCATCAATCATAAATCCTCTCCCGAAGAACTAAAAGCATTGCTGGAATCGATTCTCCCGAATTATGACAAGGAAAGAGTCTACGTATCGGATATGAAGAAACTTGTTCACTGGTATAATATCCTGGTGAGCCTGAACATGATCGATCTGAAGGAGGATAAAGAAGAGGAGAAAGAAGAAGCAGGTGACGATAAAAAGACGGCAAAAGCCGAGCATGATAAAGCTGACCTGCACGCCAATGAGAAAAAGCCTGTTAAAAAGGAAGTTCAGAAAAAAACAGCCACCAAAACAATGACAAAATCGGCACCCAAAGCTGCCAAACCAAAAACCCCCACAACCAAGTCGAAGTAGAATTATTGCCCAGCCATTGAAAATTGCTGATACACAGGTCAACAACAGGTTGAGGTTTTTGCTGTAGGTTTATGCCACATCTTCACTCAAACTCCGGATGTATTTTATATGAGTAATGGCCACCGTGACTGGTGTTTTATTAATTATCACTATTGTCCGGTTAAATTCAATGTTTTTTATATTTCGCACCTACGGCACTTTTAAGCTAATTATAATTGCCTCTTCTATTATATTTAGTACCTACGGTACTTTCCTTTAGCCTGGTCAGAGGCTAATTATCTGTAGAAAAAGTCACATGCGAAAGTTTGAGCCCCGTAGGTGGCGATATATCCTTATTCTCTTTAAATTCATCGGTTTTGAAATTTTAAAAAATATTTTAATCGGACAGTAGTGATTAATTATTGCCAATTCTGCTTCTGAATAAAACTCCGGGACTCTACTGGCCGGATATAATGCTGGCAATGCCAACCAATCATATAGGGTCGTATGCTTGGCAAAAGGCATTAATATTTTTCTAAACTAATAAAGACATTATCCAAATGATCGAAATCATTATCATGAGTTATTAGTTTCGCTTTTGTCAAGGATGCAGTGGAAGCTATCCACAAATCATTCTTTCCCATATTTCTTGATGTCACTCCTATTGGGAGCGGTTTTTGAGTTAATTTTCCCTGACTATATGCATCTATTTCAGCGTATCTCTGAAGTATGTCATTACTTTCAATTGGGATAATAAGAAATTGTTTGAACAATTTGTTTAAATCCTTTATTTTTTTTCTCTCCCCAATGATTTTTTAACGTGAGAGAGAGCAATTCAGCCTTTGTAACAATTGATATCAATAAAAAAGGATAGTTTTGCGAATCAATGATCTTAATGATATGTTGTGCTTTATCAGAATCTTTTAATAAATGTAACAAAGCACAAGAATCAAGAATGATATTCATTTTTTAACGGATTCCAATAATTCTTCAATACTTTCGTCACCAGGCCATTTACCTAATAATCTCCTGATTTCAGTTCCAACATAATTCTGCTTACTTGCTAATTGTTTTATGTCAATAGCTTCTTTAATCGCTTCAGGAACAGTTTTAAAAAAGACATCTTCATCTGACGATAAACTGAATGAATGTATCTCAATTGATTTAGCCTGATTTGAAGGTTTATAATTTATTAGGCCAAGCACAGTAATTTCTCTTCCGAAAAATTTTATTATTTCGTCAAACCTGATCGTATCAGCAAGGTAAGCACGAATCCTTTTGTTATTAACCAATAGTTCCAACTGTGCGTTACTATGTTTAATTACATCCAAAATTCCTGTAACTCTTGCTTTTACTGGAGAGGGAGTCTTCAACTCAATGTTTTTTATTTTTTCGATATATTCCTTCTTAATAATTGAAGCCTTCTGGTTAGTCAGATTTGTAATTATTATTTGTGCTTCACTACTACTCAAGAACTTATTAAAATTAGACATTTCCGCCAAGAGGTTTTTATCAAGCAAATAGGAGTCATACTTTTCATTAATAGCCTGTTCATAAGCATACATCGAAAAACCTAAAGCTGAATTATTATTAAGCTCTTCAGGTTGAATATTCTCGAAAAGCAATTGCGGAACCCCATCAATTGTATCACTAAGTTTTGGGGCCTCTAAATTGAGAATAGTCGAACCTTCCTTAATACCAGTTAATTGAAAATCTAATGAACGTATTAACCATTCAGGATTTTTACCTCTTTTTTTAGTGCTTTTACCTTCAAAGAAGGATAGCATGGTACTTTCAGCTAAGGAAACTATATGCTTACTTAAGCTCTCAAGCAAGGATAAGGTAATTTTGCCATTCTCAAGATTAAATCCCTGAAGAGTGATTGTATGTTTTATTTTTTCCAAGATTTTTATTTCAAATTTAGTTAATTATTCGATAGGAATTCATCACCTTGTGTCTATCTTCCGTATATAAGCATCCCGATAGCCTTTGGCAATAATACTATCAAGTTCCTTCTGCGCCAGGGTCAGATTACAAAACTCCCCGGTTGTATAACGGTATATACCGTCTTCTCCCAGCGTAACCTTTACATCGGCAAGCGTTTTAAAACTGCCGGGATCAACCGCATTCCGACCGGCCAAGACCTGAATTGTATATACCGGAGAAATGCTGTTTGCTTCTTTATTCAGATATTGATCAAGATCGTAAACACGAATAAATGCCTGCGGATATTTCAAACGGGCTATTTCATCGCGGACTTTTCCGGCTTCGGCCGGTGTATTAAAGACACCGGATATATAACGATAATACCCATCGGTTCCTTTTTGTATCTCGACCTGATATTTCCCAAGAATTGTATTAAGTTCAACATTTTTGACAGACGCCATAAACTGCACCGTGTATGCTCCCGGACTATCAGCTGCGGTTGACTTATATCGTTCATTTAAAACCGGTTTGTCTGCAGCCTTATCTTCTCGTGTGATTACTTCTTTTTTATCCCGGACATCAGTATTATAGGCTATGTCGGTTTCAGAAACCACGTTATTTTTTAATTCCTGCTGAGGCGGAGGCACAACTTCAGCAACCGGTTGTTCCCTCTCCAAAAAAGCATTAATAGTCATAATATCGCCGGGATATTCCTGAGGCAGTTCTATCTGCTGAGTATAACTTTTATAATCTGGTTTTGTGCAGATCAAAGTGTATGAACCTGAAGGAACAACAACCGAATATTCGCCCGAATATATTCCTGGTTTTACGCTTTTAATAGTTGTATATGTATTGGCATCGACCACGTCAACAGTAATATCATCATAACCGGCTCCATCAGTAAGCGTAATAAAACCGGATATCGTGAAATTACGTGTTGGCCTTTCGGGGAGAATTTCAACCTTGTACAGATCATTTTTTCTTTTATTGCCTGGGTCTTCAAAGGTCATATAAGTATATGCCCCATTCTTTACAGGCATAAGATAAATATCATCATCGGGAGTATTAACAGGATAGCCTGCGTTCACCGGCTCACTCCACTTATTGTCCCCGATCTGCTTTGAAACAAAAAGGTCATAACCTCCCATATTTTCATGTCCCTCCGACTTAAAGAACAGTGAATTATTGTCAAAACTTATCACAGGCATCAGTTCATTCAAGGGTGTGTTGACCGCAGGCCCAAGATTTTCAGGTTTGCCCCAACCTTTTTCACCAATTTTTTCTGCCCGGTAAAGGTCCATATTCCCTTCCCCTCCCTTTCTGTCGCTCGAAAAATAGAGGTAACGTCCGTCGGATGATTCGCTGGCATGTGAATCCCAGGCACTGCCATTAACAGGTTTATCGAGCTTAACCATCTTTTGCCATTTGCCATTCACATTAAGCGAAAAATATATGTCGGTGCTGGTTCCTGTATTAACGGTCAGATAGAGTCGTTCGTTATCGTATGAAACCGATGAAGGATAACATTCATCCTTGCTACCCAGAAGCGTTGTTATGTTCACTGCTTCGCCCCAGGTATCGCCAGTTTTCTGTGAATAGTAGATATCTTTCCTGCCGTATTCTTCTTCTACTGTAAAAAAGAGCATTGTTTCATCGTTGTTGACAACCGGGTAGGTTACTGACCAGTTTTTAAGGCTGGCGCCCAGTTCCGTTTTTTGCAGATAGACCGGAGAACCCTCCAGACGCCGGACAGTATAACACGATTCAAGAAGGTTTTCTGCAATAGCTAATTCCTCCTTCTCTTTTGGATCGAGCAACGATTTATATTGATTTAATGCATTTATCGCTTCCGGTAAATTATCATTCAATTTGCATGAAAGACCATAATATTTGAGAGCTTCAAGCGGGGCATTTGTTTCCTGCGGATTGCCATACTCGTATTCCGGGGTTGCTTTCGGAACCGACTTTTTCAGGAAATAAAGTGACTCTTTCTTCTGGCCTGGCAGGTTAATAAGGCACAAGCCATTCAGAAAATTGAGGTTAGCATTTTCAGGATCCGATTGTAATAATCGTTCAAAGATCTTCTGTGCCCGCTCATAGTCATGCGAAACAAGTGCAATATCGGCTTCAAAGAAATCGTTCCGGCTGAACTTCTGTCCCATGATTGATAGTGAACAAACCACGAAGACACCTGTAACAAGAATATATTTTCTCATCTTTACTTGGTTGGTACCAACTTAAGGAACCCGATAAAATATACTTAAGTATTTCCGTAAAAAAAAAATAAGTTATGAATAACCATGCATGGGATGGATGGTTTGAACATTTTATTCAGCATAATAATCTTTTAACTCATCCGGCACACGACGATTTGTAATTTCTTCCTGTAAAAATAGCTGTAACAAGGGTTATCATATCAGCATTTATGAGGCTTTCTGCAGGTTATTAATATTGATTGCCGTCAACAGTAACAATACCCTATGTACACCTATTCCATTAACCAGGTGATCTTGGTCATTCTGGCAGATGACTGCAAACACCAACAGATAGTAAGGAAAATTATTAACACGATATAATGCATCTCATATCCATTTCTGTGCCGTCCAGATATCGATTTCGTAAATATAATCAGATGAAAGATCGATACTTAGAAAGAATGAAAACGACAGTTACGATAGCATTAATCCTGACAAGTACCTTGGTATACGGTCAGAATTATTCGGAAGACGAAATCCCCCGGAGCTTTGGTGCAGGAATGTCGTTAGTTACATCCGGCAGTGGTCAGGGAGAAGGGATCAGCATAACCGGTTCAGTTGTTAAAGGAAGAAAGTCGCTTGAAGTAGGTGTAATATTAAACGACAGAGATTTCAGAATAAGCGGAGGAGACTTCAGATATCGTATACTTTTGAGAAGTAAAACCCGTATGGATGATAATAACCGTCTGTTTACACCCTATATACAATACAATTTAATGTATCAGAAAAGCATGAGCTATGCACCCCAGCCCGTTGAACTTGGCGGTGAAGAATATCTGATTGATGATCCCGGTATGGTGGCAACAATTGGTCACTATCTGGGATATGGCAGTAAGATCAGGGTTTTTCAGAAACTTTGCATAGATGCTTCCGCCGGATTCGGTTTATATAATGGTTCCCTTGATAAAGTAAACGGCCCAGGCACATGGGGAATTCACTATGCCAATTATGGTTACACGTATGCTGCCAAAATAGGCGTTAGTTATACATTTTAGCAGAAAGAAGAGACTGGCGAATAACCAGGAATTGCATAATTGGAAGTTTGTAATTGTTGAAGTGTTTAATTGTTCAAGTGTTTAATTGTTGAATTGATTAATCGGAGTGATGAACTGACAGGTCAGATCGGTGCGCTTTTCTTCCTGCTTCAAAATTTTTCCTCATAATCAGCGATGTGATCCGGATTCTTTCAGTGCATATTCACGAATACTGCGATTTTCATTTAGAGTTGCTTTAGCAAGGAGGGATTCAGGCAATATATCAAACAATGACTTTAGTAATTCTCCGGATGTTATATCTGCCGGGAGAAAACTATAATCGGAAGTTATATAGGGCAACGCTGATTTCCATTCTTCAGCAATAGTGAGGCCTGTCTTATTGAAAATCATTTTAATTGCGAACACTTCACCATGTTTAATCCCCGTAACCCCACTTCCCGGTGTATTCGCATAATGATAGGTTTCACTTATATCCTGGTAAAACATTTGAATAGAATCAATATCACCGACAAACTCTCTGATTTCAGGCTCATTAAGAAATTGTATTGCGGGCAAAAGTGAATCAACGATCCGGTTTCGCTCAGAATAACCATTTGGAATTACCTCAATTGCATTTCTGATTCTTATTGCAATATTCAGATCTCTGTCAGGTTCTGCCGGGTAGAAAAAAGTTCTCTTAATATTATTCAGCGCCTCACCGCTTACAACAATATCTTTATCATAAAGGGCAAGCCTTGCCAGAAATGTCTGATCGGTTATTTTTTCTACCGCATATCTTTTGAAATAAGAATCTTCATGCTCGAGGGCAAGTTTCTTAAGCCGATATTGACTTAATCTATCCATAGCAAGCACATTAATATCGTTATATTTTGCTTGTAACGCTACCTGTAAAATCATAGTCGAATCTTCTATTTTCTTTAATGCCCTGATGGCTTTACCACGCGATTTTGTGTTAATGGCAATTTCTTTATGGTCACGATTGCAACTGCTTAAAATGAAGGCAGTACTGACGATTAATAGAAGGATATGTTTCATGATAATATAGCTTAAAGGTATTTAGTCAACAGGAATATAAAAAATATGGGCAACAATCAGATCTATACCAGAAAAAAACAGATCAAAATTTTATCCTAATATAAACATCTGCATTGAGCAGACAAAATTTTTTGCAGACACGGACAGAAATAAAAGGACTTAACCACTATGAACCTATCGGTTTGCGCTCCCAAAGCTTCGGGAGAACAGTTGCCGGGAACAGGGCTGCGTTCTAGTCTACCGTGACCGTTGATTAATAAAAAGTTATAAGTTTTGCATTTGAGCGTGCCGCAGCCCTGCCTGCCGGCCGGGTATAGCGAAGGCAACGCCCGGCAATTGCTTGTAGCGTTTGTCAGGTTTAGTTGGTTATAAAAGAATATTTTTCCTAAGTAATCGGGCTGAGTGATATATTCTTAAAACATCAATCTGATAATCGTTTTTCACCCGATAAATTATTCGATAATTTCCTTCAATTAATTCTCGTACAAGTTTATCATCAAATTCAGGTACAATTCGCCCCGAAAACGGACTCTCTATTAATATTTGTACTCGTTGATATATTTTAGAAGTGGTTAGAAAAGCATAACGAAACGAATCTTCAGATATATAGTCGTAAACTTCCTTGAGGTCGGAAATCGATAACTCAGTCCAAACTATTTTGACCATTTATCAATCATTAATTTTACATCCTCATTTGAAATGACTTTGCCTGTATCGGATTGTTTAATCCCTTCCTCAACCTTTTCGATAAATATCAACTGATCAATCAACTCGTCAATTGTAAATGAATCGGGTAGGTTATTGATTGATTTGTTTACTTTATCTTTTGTCAACATAGCTTTATTTTTTAATAAAGATATCAAATTTCTAGGTTAAAATCTTAAAAACAGAATAATGTCCAATTAAGCCTAACGATAAAATTAAGTATTCATGGCCTGTCAGACAACATATAAACCCGTCCGACGAAGATTATTGCCAGAAAAACAGATAATAAACCCGACCGGGAATAAATAATATCAAAAATAAGGGCCAGGAACCCCTTCCGAGAGAAAATAATAGAAAAAAAAGGGAGAAGACCCTCAAAAAATAATACCCGAGCCTTCCCCACAACATTCAAAACATGAATATTCAGTATAAGGAAACTAAAAGAACATGATATTTTATTGTTTCCTGTTGTACAGACTGCAAGTTTTTCGGGGAAACAAAGTTGGCAGGCTGTTTTTCAGGAGGAAGTATTGTCGGACGGCCTTTCTCCTTGTCGGGACTGCATTAATAATTGTTATATCGCCGGGATATTGGCATCGAATGATAAATTGATACAAATTACAGCCAGAAGAGATTAACAAGAGCCTGTTTACTCTTCTATTAATTTTCACTTCATGCTATTCGTAAAAACTGAGTCTTATTAAAAAAAATCCCGATCAACGTGAAGCTGTCGGGATTAACAATAATGCACCAGGAATCAGATCCGGGCATCTATGCCGCGTTTAGTGTGGCATCAGGTTTTTCCGTTTTAGATTTTTTATACCGCATTCGAAGGTATTCGCTCCGATAGCCTTTTTGCCTTGACTCGTTTGAGGCGAATGCATACTTACCGCAGGCCCTTATCTCATCCACAGCCTGTTTCAGATATGTATATGCCCTGTCGCGTATAGCTTTGTTCTGTGAATAATTACCCTTTTCTCCTTTAGCAGCCGCAAGCATTTCCGCCATTTGGGAAGATGTCTGTGCGGCAAGCTCAAGATTTGAAATATCAAACTTAATGGCTTCCAGCAGGGTTGTGTTGCCCTTACCTAATACGGCCAGGTCGTTGAGGTCCTGTATCATGTCCTCGCGGGTGTTACCCCGTGCAATAGCACTAACTTTCTCAAGCAGACTTCTATCCTTTCTGAATGCATACCGGAAAGCATTCATTAAATAATCGCGAAGTCTGAATGCCTCAGGAGATTTTCGCAACCATTCATGTTGAGCTTCCTCTCGCGATTTATATTCTCTTGACCAAACCGATTGTGCCTCACGACACACTGCTGCTCTTTCGGTTATACTTTCAACAAGGGTCCAGTCAAGGCCATGCGCAATAAGTACGTCCTTATCCACTTCGGCCCACTTTTTCAAATCCTCTGCTTCCTGCACAAAAACAGACACAGGAATTGAAGGAGTTAGCACATTGTTTTCCTGAATTGCTGCTAAAGCAGCGTTCACTGATTCAAATTTGTTTGTCGTCATAATAATTAAATTTAAGTTATACATAAAATTTATGGAAGACATATAAAATGCCTTGTTACGGCGAACATATCCCCCTTTTTTTAACAGGGTATGATATCCGGAAGTGAAAATAGAAAGGAAAAATAAAAGCAGAAAACGGATTTTCGCAACGATTTTGCAACGTGTTGCAATTATTGCAATTTTCAGAGTAATTTCATTAACTCAGTTCACTTTTTTTGCGTTTTTTGCAACAGGTATACTGTAAATTTGCGATTACTGCAAATAATTTTTGCTCTAGTTGCGAAAAATGCAACATTTTTTTGATGGTTGAAAGGCATTGTTTAGTAAAAGTGGCCTTATTTATCTTCCGTGTAATTTGTTTTTCCTGTCTATAATCTGTATTTCTTTTAATCGAAAAGTAAATCCATTTAGCTCAATTATTAGATCTAACCCGATATATGTAAAATAAGCCAAATAACGAAGTCAGATCATTGTCATCTGCATTTATGTCCATACAACCATGTGCCATTAATACATATTTCCGGAGACAAGTTTCAGCTATAGTCATTGGTTTCCTCAACATGTTTGCAATTATCCTGAGACCTGAACCAGTTGCAATGTTGTTTTATCTGGCCGCATTAGTGAATATTTCATTTAACGAATTATATAGGTGTAAATGGCGTTTACCCTTGGGCAAGACCCAAGACCCTAAAAAGAATTTTACCCTGTGCCAAGAGCATCCCGACTAGCTTCCCTGCCCGCCAAGGCCCGGCAGGCGGGGCTGTCGGGATTCCCACCTGCCGGATGGGCAGGAATTCGACTTACCCCCGATGACTATCGGGGTCATATCATGATATTCATGAAAATTGAGTCTCATTAATAAATATATATCCTCTGGTGGCGATATACTAAATAAAAGCCGATATGCGTCCTTCAAGCCATTTTTATTCTTCCTCAAGCGACAGTTAGTTGGCTATGATGGTAAACGCATAAAAAAGGTATACAGATCAATAGTTACTGATTAATGCAATAAGTTCATTTTGCTTAACGGGTTTGGAAATAAACATATCACACCCTGCCCTTATGGCATTATCCATATCTTCCGACTGCGTATGGGCGGTAAGGGCTATAATGGGAATGGTCTTGTTGAATGTCCTTATCTGGCGGGTTGCCTCATAACCATCCATTTTGGGCATTTTAATGTCCATAAGTACAAGGTTAATACTTTTGTAATTCCTGCAATACTCGATTGCTTCAATGCCATTTTTCGCCCTAAGCAGACTAACCTTCTGTCCGGACAGATATTCTTCAATAAGCATATAATTCAATTCCTCATCCTCCACAACCAGTATTACTTTAGGCTGATCGCCCTCAACAACTCCCGATGCCGGTTCAATATGTTCGACAGTTGGTTTTTTCATGACATCACCCGGTATAGTGAAGTAAAAAGTTGTTCCTTTTCCCGGTTCGGAAGTTAACCAGATTCTGCCACCAAGTAAATTTATATAGGCTTTTGCAATTGTTAAACCAAGGCCGGTACCGCCATATTCACGTGTTGTTGTCAGGTCTGCCTGGCGAAACCGCTCAAAAATCTTTTCATGCATATCGGACCTGATTCCAATGCCTGTATCTTCCACATAAAATTCCAAAGAGTGATCCTTAACTGAATATCCAAGCCTTACATGTCCCGATTTTGTAAACTTAATTCCATTATTCACCAGGTTTATGCATATCTGGACTAATTTTGTTTCATCTGTAATGATGACCGATTCATCGTCCGATAGTCCGGGTTCTATAATCAGTTCTATCCCTTTATTGCGGGCTTCGCTTTCAAACTGACGGTAAACGCTCTGCAGTTTCCGGTTCAGGTTGAACTCCTTCATAATAGCCTTCAGCTGACCCGCTTCAATGGTTGAAATATTTACAATATCGTTGATGATCAATAGCAGCTGATTACTGCTCTGACGGATCAGATCGAGGTAATGATCACGTTTTTCTTCCTCAAGCTGCCTGTCGTATAAAAGTTCTGAAAAACCAATAATAGCGTTCATCGGAGTGCGGATCTCGTGCGAAATATTATGCAGGAATGCAGTTTTCAGTTTATCGCTTTCTTCCGCTTTCTCTTTGGCTTTGATCAACTCTTCCTCGGTACGCTTTTGCTCATCAATATCACGCGATATTCCGAAGGTGCCAATAATCTCCCCTTTTGAATTGGTTAACGGCATTTTGGTGGTAGAGATCCAGGTCGATGGCTTATCGGCCCATACTTCTATTTCCTCTTTCGCAATGATGGGATTACCCGTTTCAATTATTTTCTGTTCATCGTTATATGCTTCATTTGCATGTTCCGATTTGAAAAAGTCGGTATCGGATTTCCCTATTGCCAGGATCGGATCATCGAGACCAAACTTTTTTGCCAGCGCTTTATTGATCCTCAAAAACCTGCTTTCAGTATCTTTGAAGTAAATGGAATCAGGAATATTATCGAGCAGGGAATGCATCAGATATTGTTCCCAGGCCAATTCCTTTTCGGCTTGTTTGCGTTCGGTGATATCGTGCCCGAATCCTACCAACCCTGCAATTTCTCCATTCGCATCATAAAATGGCACTTTGGTGGTAAGGCGATAGTGCAATTTCCCATCAATGTCGGTATAATTATCTTCATGATTTATCAGCGGCTGCCCCGTTTTTATCACGGCCATATCTTCGGAATAGCCTTTTTCACCATTCACTTTGTCGAATAGTTCGAGGTCGGTTTTCCCGACGACCTCATCTTCTGAAGAACGTTGCATTATTCTGAGGTCAGCCTTATTCGCTATCAGCTTTCTTCCTTCTTTGTCTTTGATATAAATAGCATCAGGCAAATTGTCGATCAGAACGCGGAGCAATTGCTTTTCCCGCTTTATTAATTCTTCTGTTTTTTTTCGTTCGGTGATATCCCGTGCAATACTCAGTATAGCTTTTTTACCCTGGTAAGTCACCAGGCTTGACCATACCTCTACAGGGAAAGATATTCCATCTTTGGCTCTGTGTGTGGTCTCAAAGATCTGTATCTTATCCTTAGGCATCTTTACAGCAAACTGTTTGATCTGTTCTTTCTTCAATGAACTATCGATCCCGCTTAAACCCATTGATAACAGTTCCTCTTTGGCATAGCCTAATTTATTCACGGCAGATTTATTGACATCGATAAGATCGCCATTGAAATCGATCACCCAGATGGTCTCATTCATTCCATCGATCAGTTCCCTGTAATTTTTCATACTCTCCTGCAATGCCTGCTCTGCCTGTCTGCGGTCGGTAATATCCTGGGCTGCGGAGATTGTCCCTATGACTTTACCTTTCTCATCTTTCAACGAACGGCACCACCAGCCCAACAGACGTTTCTCGCCATCCTGCCTGCGCTGCAGGCTTTCAACATAGACCAGATTATCCTTCTCACCCTTAAAAAGAGGTTCAACAATCTCATACGTATCCTGGTGTCCTTCGAAATAATACGATGCTTCCTTACCGATCACATCATCGCCAAAAAAATGCAATCCCGCATTATTTGCCCAGGTATATCTTTTTTTAATATCCACTTCCATAATGATATCCGGGACTGAATCCAGTATTGCTTCATAACGGGAATATAACGAACGAAGTTTCTGCTCGTATTCTTTCTGTTCCGAGAGATCGCGAATAACCATACTTGTACGGTCTCTCCCTTCACTATCCTTGAAAACAACCGATGATACCTCAGCCTGGAATCTGGTTCCATCCTTTTTAATAAAAGTTAATTCCCCTTTAGCGCGACCGGTTTTTCTTCTTTCTTCCAACAAATCATTAAGCCGGGGGTCATTCAGATCGACCAAACCATCTCTGCCGGCTGCACAGATTTCTTTTTCACTTCGGCCGAATAAGTCACATGCGCAGGCATTAGCTGATAGCACGGAGCCATCGGGTGATGTCAACAAAATGGCGATACTACTATTTTCATATATAGAACGGTATAGTTCTTCACGTTCATGAATAGCTGCAAGCAATGTTTTACGCTCCTGGCTGGCTTTTTTATTCTCCAGCACTGTACGGATTGTCGGAACGAGACTGCGAATATGGTTCACCGTTTTTATGACATAATCGGAAGCCCCCATTTTCAGCGCCTGGATGGCAATTTCCTCAGAGCCTGTTCCTGTAACAATGATAACAGGCAAATCGGGGTCTTTGGCTTTTACCAGCTGAATGACCTGGAGTCCGTCGTAGCCCAGGATATTAAAATCACTCAACACCAGATCAATGTCGGCCTCATTTAGGTGTTTCTCAAATTTTTCACGGCTGCTGGCTTCAATCACTTCAAATTCTTTACTTTCTTTTTGAAGGACATCTTTCACAAGCTTCCGGTCATGAATATTATCGTCGATATGGAGAATACGGATTTTTCTTTTCATAGGAATGTTGGCCGATTACAGCTTAAGTTCAAGAAGTACCTTTTTGCATATTTTACTATTTACATTACGCTTAACATTTCATAAGTCAAATTTTCTGAAGTTAAGTACCCATTCAACTAAAGTTAATTAATTTATATGACCTATTCAACAGAATCGTTGATTTTAATTAGGGCATGTCGATTAAATATTGAATACGAAATCGTTGATCCAATTCTTAAAGAGCAGGAACGATGATTCTGCATTGAAATAAAAGCAGGAGGGATAAAATGATTTTCAACGTATTGGTTTTGTTCAGCGCTAACAAATGTCATTTATACCTGCCGGACATTGTGGACATGCTTATGCCAGATGTTGAATCACCTTTGTAAGCAATACTTCCCTCTTCAAAGGTTTACTGATAAAATCGCAACAACCACAAGATATAGCCTTATTTTTGTCTATTTCCTTCGAATAAGCCGTCTGGGCAATAATTGGCAAATCAGGTCTGAAAGTTTTTATCTGCCGGGCAGCCTCATAACCGTTAAGCAGCGGAAGTTTGATATCCATCAGTACCATATCTATGGTATTGTTTTGCCTGCAAAATTCAACCGCCTCGAGCCCATTGACAGCTCTGATAATATTAAAGTTTTCCCCCGACAAAAGTTCCTCCAGCAACATATAGTTGTAGTCTTCATCTTCGACCAGCAATAAGGTTTTCGGGTTGTTCAGAAACAATCCCGCTTTCAGATCCGAATTTTCCTGAACTGTTTCGCTCTTATCTGTCTTTTTATAAGGAATAGTAAAATAGAAAACGGATCCCTTCCCAGGTACTGAAGTTAACCATATTTTACCTCCCATTAGCTCTACATAGGCTTTTGCTATAGACAACCCTAAACCGGAACCACCATATTTGCGGCTGGAAGTGATTTCGACCTGGCGAAAACGTTTAAATATTTCCTCGTACATTTCGGGAGAAATACCAATTCCTGAATCTTCCACATAAAATTCCAGTTCCTTCCGGTTTAATTTACAGCCGTATTTAACATAGCCTTCGTGCGTAAACTTTAATGCATTTCCGATAAGATTTGAAAGTATTGCAGTAAGTTTGGTCCCATCCGCGAGAACGTCGGCTTCTTTATCGCTCAGATGCGATTCGTAGCTGAATTTTATGTTTTGTCCTTTTGCTTTTGAATTATACTGCTCAAATACAAGATTAAGAATAACGTTAATATTAACCTGGCTCTCACAGACCTGTTCCTGACCTGCCTCAAGAGTAGCTATATTAATGATATCTGTAATGACAGACAGAAGCTGGTTGCTGCTATTGATAATTATTTCAGTATAATGATCGCGATCTGCAGGCAGAAGCCCGGTATTTTTAAGTAATCCGGAAAAACCCACAATTGCATTCATTGGTGTCCTTATTTCATGCGATATATTCTCGAGAAATGCAGTTTTTAACCGGTCGCTTTCTTCAGCTTTGTTTTTAGCCTTAATCAGTTCTTCTTCAGCATGCTTTCGATCAGAGATGTCCCTGGCAAATACAGCTATTCCTATAATTTCATTTTTTTCATTTTGAACAGGATTATAGAAACTCTCATAAAATGACCGATACATTTTACCAAATTCCCGGATTGTGGAGTGGGATTCTCCCGAAAGCGCCCGATTGAAACTTAACCTGGCCATTTCTTTGTCTTCTTCGCTGGTGATACAATCATAAATATTCATTCCTATTTTCACATCGACTTCATAAGCAGATTGCATGATCGTTTTATGAGTGTTATTAAAATACAGGTAACGTCCTTCTCTGTCGATGGAAAAAATTATTATATCTTTCGGACTTTCCAGACTGGATCGAAGAAGAATCTGAGTTTTATGTAATTCATCTATTGCCTGTTTTCGTTCGGTGATATCATTGATAGTTGTAATAAAAAATTGGGGATTACCATCCAAGTCGCGTTGCATATAGGTTGACACATCGCCCCATACGATATTGCCATCTTTGCGGATATATCTTTTTTCAAAACGTGCGGATGCTATCTTCCCGTCCAACAGCGAATTGAAAAGTTCATGTGAATGAGGTATATCTTCCGGGTGTGTAATGTCAAACCATTTTTTCCCGGCTAACTCTTCTTTTGTATATCCCAGCATTTCGCATAACGATTGATTAGCACAAATGGAACCATCAATCGCTGTCATGGATTTTCCTACAAGAGAATGTTCAAAGAAACTGCGAAAGTTTGTTTCACTGATTTTTAATGCTTCTTCTGCCCTTTTCTGCTCCTGCAGCACTTGTTTAAACTGAAGAACGGTTTTAATAGTAGGCGACAAACCCTGAATATGACGAACAGATTTAATAACATAGTCCGAAGCCCCCATCTTCATTGCCTCGATGGCAATTTCTTCAGATCCTGTTCCGGTGACGATAATGACGGGAATATCAGGATACTTGCTTTTTACCATCCGGAGAACAGATAAACCATCGAAACCCAGGATATTGAAATCGCTTAAAACCAAATCAAAATTGCCATTAGCAAGAAATTTTTCAAAATTTTCCCTGCTATCGGCTTCCAATATTTCATATTCACCAGATTCTTTTTGAAGAGCATCTTTCACAAGTTGCCGGTCATGAAAGTTATCATCGATATGAAGTATTCGGATCTTCGATTGCATATAATTCATTAATAAATTATGCATTTGCGAGGTTTTATACACCCGGAGCACTGATATTTAATGTAAACCAGTAATCGCCTATTTTTTTTACGACATCCGTAAATCCATCGAAAGAGACCGGTTTTAATAGATAGCTGTTAGCGCCGATATCATAGCTTAAGGCACGATCGCCTTCTTCTTTCGAAGAAGTTAAAATAACCACCGGTATTCGTTTAAGAAATTCGGTACCCTTAATTTGACGTAAAACCTCAAAACCATCGATGCCGGGCATTTTAAGATCAAGCAGGATTAGATTCGGCATGGGATATTGTGTACGATCGCTATACTTATCCCTGCCAAAAAGATAATCGAGCGCCTCCTGTCCATTACGTGCAACAGTAATATTGTTTTTCAGTCTTGCCTCCCTGAACGCATCAAGGGTAAGAACAATATCCATCTGGTTATCCTCAACAAGTAATATTTGTGCCGGATTTTCCATATCATCTGTTTTTATGTTTTTAACAAAGGAAATTGAAGAAAAAATGTGCTGCCTTTTCCAACAATCGATTCAACCCATATTTTACCATCAAGCATATCGATGGCTTTTCTGACAGTTGCCAGGCCAATTCCGGTTCCAGGGTATTGGTCGTCGCTATGAAGGCGTTGAAAAATGTTAAATATTTTGTCCCAGTGTTCCTCTGGAATCCCGATTCCGTTGTCAGCGACTTTAATAATGCAGCCCTCAGGAACAAGTTCGCAGCCAATGTTTATTTCCAACGGTTTTTCCTTCCGGCGGTAGGTAACTGCATTCTCTATAAGGTTAGTAAAAATTTGCCTGAGCAGGCTTTCATCACCGGGAATCTGAGGAAGTTCATTGTCTGCTTTATATGTTGCACCTATCTCATCGAACCGTTGTTTAAAATCGTCATACACATTATTAAGGACATCATTCAGAGAAACAGGACGTAGTTCAATCGACTTGCGCCCCAACCGTGAGTAGTTAAGCAAATCGTTAATCAGCTGTTCCATGCGAATACTTGCCTGCACGATATAGTCCATATATTGCCGGCCTTCCTCATTTAGCGAATCGCGGTGACGTGTTGAAAGAATCTGAGAAAATCCAAATATTGCTCTCAATGGAGCCCGCAAATCGTGAGAGATTGAATAACTGTAGGATTCCAATTCTTTGTTAATAGCCGATAATCTGGCAGTCCTGTCTGCAACACGTTCCTCCAACACCTGATTCAAATTCTGAATTTCCTGCTCTATTCTTTTACGTTCTGTTATATCCGTAATAACAGCAATACGGGAATCATGCCCCATATAGTCTAATTCGTGCGATGTGGCAATAATTGGAAAAACCGTTCCTCCTTTTTTGACATGGTGCCACTCGCCAACATATGCATGTCCATGAAGGCTTTGAGCTAACTCAATAATGGGTTTTTTTTCTTCTTCGGGATAAAGATCAGGCAAATTCATGTTTAGGGCTTCTCCTTCGGGGTACCCATAATGGTTACAAAACGCCTCATTTACTGCCAGTAACTTTAGTGATGCCGGATCATAGATAAGCATAGGTGCAGGATTACGCTCGAATAAAAACCGGTAACGCTCCTCGCTAACCCTTAACAGTTCCTCAGCCTTTTCCTTTTCTCCAAGCTCGACCTGCAATTGTTTGTTCAGGATTTTCAGTGCCTCAGTACGTTCCATCACCCTTTTTTCGAGCTCTCTGTTTATTCTTTGCTTCTGCCTGTAATTATAAGAAATTGTAATTATGAGAATGGCGGTAAGAAGTACAATGATTAATAGCAGAATCATTAGTATCCGCTGACGGTGTATTATAAGTCCCTGTTTTCTTAATATTTTCGATTGCAATTTGATTTCAGTTGTTTGCTTTTGCAGCTTCTCATACCCTTTCTCCAGTTTTTTTTCCTGAGAGGCGATATCCTGCTTCTGCATAGTAAGTATTCTTTCCTGCTGCTCTATTTTATGTAACTGATCATTTAGTTCTTTTTCGCGCTGTTTGAGCAATACAGACTGTTGATCCAGAACTTTTTGTTGTTTTAAAACATTCATGACCTGTTTCTTAAGACTGTCCTGCATAGCTCTCACTTCCTGGGTTTTTATCTCAGTGGCAAGCTGCAGTTGCGTTATTTTGTTTTCCAGATCGTCGCTGTATTTCTGGAGGCTTCTCAAACTTTGCTGACCTTCACGGTACAATTCTGCAACATCAATTTCAGTTCCTCCAAGCAAAATCATATCATGCATAATTTCAAGATGCTGATTGATAATGTTTGCCTTGTTGATTTCAAAGTGTAAGGTACCATCTTCCGAATCAAAAAAATTAATCATAATTAAACGCTTGTCCTGATATTGGTCGCTTACCAGAAGAATATTCTTTCCTTCAACTTTATCAAAAATCTTGATATAATCAACGTTATTATCCTCGGTTATGAAAATCAGTTGAAAGCTGTCAAGATCGCTTGCTGAGACAAATGATGACACCCGAATAGGCTTATTCTTTAGTGTTTTGACTTTCGATAAGGTTGTCAATTGCCTGAAAATTTCCTGATCGTTGCCAATTACCAGGAACCGGAACTCCTGAATTTCTTCCTCATTTTGCCATACGATATTCTTGGCAAAATTATAGATATAGGCGCTTATTGCTGCCTCGCGTGCAACAATTTGTGCATCGGAGGAACCAACTAAGATAGCTGAGGTAATCATTAACAATATGATCCTTTTCGCTTTCATTATATTAATTATCTAATGAATATGCGACAGAAAATAAAATTGTCCTTTGAGGTTGCCGATACCTGTCAGGAGGCCTGTTCGACGTATGATAGTACTCTTTGTCAAGAATATTTTTAGCGATCAGCTGTACGGTCAGACCTTTATTATTTGTCAAGGATAAAGCCCCGTGAAATACAATATAAGGATCAACTTCCATGCTGTTGGTCGCGATAATAAGCGTTGGATTTTCTCTTTTTCCGACGAAGTTCGAGCGAAGATTAATTCGTATATAATCGTTAAAAGAGTATGTTATGCCTGCATTTGCCGTATGCTTACTGATCTCAGGAATAGCATTATCCTGCTCGTCGCGGCTTTGATTAAATGTATAATTGATGAATGATTTGAGCTTTCTTGTCTTATATCTCAGCATGATTTCACATCCAAGCGTAGTAATATTTCCACTGTTGATCCAACGATAATAGTTGCCTACTGTTTCTTTGGTGATAGCATTTTCAAGTTTGTTTGCATAGCCAATAAAATCAGCTTTCAGTTCATCAGTAATATGCATAGCAAAAGAACCTTCATAAGAATTCATCGTTTCAGGGAGGAGTGATGGATTGCCGAGACCGTCGGTATAGTCCCATGG
This sequence comes from uncultured Bacteroidales bacterium, assembly GCA_964634105.1. Classification (GTDB taxonomy): domain Bacteria; phylum Bacteroidota; class Bacteroidia; order Bacteroidales; family UBA10428; genus UBA10428. The sequence goes on from CAZWIU010000001.1 coordinate 73,875, forward strand.
TTTAGGAGCCCTGAATGCTTCTGCATAAGAAAAACGCAAAATGTGTTTGTAAAAGCTATAACTAACTCCGATACGTGGCGTCAGAACCTGGTTATAAATACTGCTTTGATCAAAACGTACACCGCCTGATACGTATAGTTTTTTAAAAAGAGCCAGCCTTGGTTCAAGAAACATACTAACCAGATAATTCGTCAACATGTCTGGCCTTTCAGGTTCATCAGGCCTTATTCCAGGGCCTTCACTATAAGTTATTGAATAACCATCAGACAATCTTTCATATTCAGCTACAAGACCGCTGGCAACTGAAGCAATCTTATTCATCCTATAGTCCAGAATGTTTTCAATTCCGGTTAAATTGTTCGGCCTGTAATATCCTATCTGTGCAGTATCTGTTACATATAAAACTGAATTACCAAGAACTGTTGCATTTCGATTATACACTAACGAAGAGAGGCTCAGTTTTTCAGATATTTTCTTACTGTATTTAAGATAATTATTAATAAACCGTATATTCCACAATGTTCCGTAATCTTTATAAACAGTACCGATTGATTTCGAAAAAGTTGCAGCGGACGATTGTTTGTGCAAATAGTTTGTTCCCAGGATAAAATTCTTTGCCTGTAATTTCAGATCGAAAGAATAATCATATTCATAATTATCCAACAGGTCGGTCCAGTTGTTATCGCCTGCCTGACCCTTAAGATCTGCTTTATCAGACGATTTAACCATGCCGGAGAATAATACTCCAACTGTTTTCTTTTTATTCGTGTAACAATAATTCAGGTCGTTGGCTGTTGTTTTAAAATTACCCGCAAGCGTCTTAAACCCAACATCTTTTTCCAATGTGCTTTTGGTAATAATATTGATAACGCCTGAGATAGCATTTGTTCCGTAAGCTACCGAAGAAGGACCATAAATAATTTCTATTCGTTCAACATTGGACAGATTATACTGGGCACCGGCATAAAAACCGCCCGAATTTAGTTCGTTAACCTGAACATTATCAATTAAAACCAATATAAGGTTATTTTGATTCGGGATTCCTCGTTGAAAAACATAGCTGTTAAAACTTTGAATATTCCGGAATTGAAATCCGGGCAAATCTGATAAAACTTCTTCAAGGGTAAAGTATCCTTTTTCCTTCAAATCTTCCTGCGTTATAACAAACATAGAGGAAGGAACTTCAATAATGTTTTGAACGACCTTCGAAGCGCTGGTTACTTTTAATTTCGATAGCTGTTGCAGGTCCAAATCATAGATTGTAAGACTGTCGGATTGGGATTTGATTTGATCAGTGATTATAAAAGCGAATAAGAAGATGAGAAGTCCACATCCTTGACCCAAAAATGGGGCGTTATGCTTTCTCCAATAACGCATTTTAAATTTATCTGCCCGGCTGTTTTTCCTGCTGAAAGAGCCTGTTATTATAAATTTAATAAATAATCAGTAATAATTTTAACATTTAAGAGTATTTCCTCTCCCTTTAAATTATTCCTTCCAAGAGGATAGATAGCCATGCATTTTTAAGGAAATTCCATGTATACATAAAGTTATTCTTTACTACTATTCTTCTCATATGATTGTGTCCCCTAGGGGAGGAGGACCTACCAATGTTTTAAGTTAGAGCAATAAAAGAAATTATCTTTTTGAATGACACCATTCAATGCTAGAATTTGAATTTTCAATATCGAATATCCAATATCCAATATTGAAGTATTATTAAAAAAATTGATCACGATGTTAGATTTGTGGTATTATGTGAAACAAAATTCACAAAATCCTGATCGGGAGGGGATAGTTGGCTTTGTTGGTTAAATAATACGTTCTCTTATGTTGGAAGAATCAATGAGACAGTATGAGGAGTAATAGAATGAAATAACCATGTTAAACGGGTTATACCCAAAAAGAACCTAACATCCCTCGTATATAAAGTTAATTACCCTGGCAACTTTCATGTTATTATGATTGATACCTGTAATTTTATAGGATATTTTCCAGATGCGTATATCCCAGTTTTTTTCGGGAACTCCAGTACATTCTTTAACGCTTTCAAACGCTTCATTAAAACCATGCGATGCCAAATATTCTAAAAGTTCATTCTCTGTGAAGGATGGAAATTGATTCGCTTCATCATACGTATAAACTGGCAATTGATATTCGCCAGGCATAATTTCAGGAACAGGCTTCCACCCGGATATATAATTTTTCCATTCGGTAAATACCGCACAATTCTCGCCGTCATTTATGGCAATTCCGGTGTAATATTGATGTTCGACCTTTTTAATTTTCCTCAATTTCATTGAATCAACCCGGAGTATCGTCCCCTGTGAACTCTCTCCGGACGCCGGATAGATATTGATTGTATCCAGGTTAGAATTATCGAAGAAAACCAAATTGTATATGCCGGGGAATGTAACTGTAAGTTCCGAAAATTCAACCGACAAGGGCTGATTTTCATAGTAGTCTGAGTAATGTTCATTGTCATAATTATTGTCTTCATAGTAATCCTCATAATACTCATCTTCAAGCCCCTCCGTATCTTCCTCAACATAGGATTCACCGTATAAACGCCTGATCCAATCTGAATTATTGACATCCCGATAGGTGCAATTGATCAGTTCACCATTGATCGTTGTATTATCGATGTCAATTACCGATTTGGGGATATCCTTTGCAAGCGGATATACCGAACGATCGATATACCATTCGCCAAAATCATAGTAATCAGTTAAAAACAAAACGTCATAGGCGTTATCATAAAGTTGAGGATCGGCATAGAAAGGATATTTTTCTGTTATCAGCGAATTCTTAAATGTAATATTACTTCTATAAACAGCAAATCCCCGTAACACCGGATTATTATCGACAAACCGGCAATTTTCGAGAACAGCATCATGCACATTGCTGAATGACGACAGCTGTTCTGAGCTTTTGGTTACCAGCGTGTTTGAAATGTTGATATGGACCACGTCGATCAGCGATAGTCCCTCCGTACCGCTGCCGAAGAGTTCGAGATTATCCATGATGATATTTTCGCTGTTATGGATTAGTAGAACACCTCCCTGGCAATAACCTTCAACCTCGTGCCCAAAGCGCAGGTTTTGCAGAAACAGGTTATTTACATTCCGGAATTTCATCACGTGATTATATCCGTCGGGCTGAATAAAAACAGGAGACGTATTTATGGCACCGATAATAACCAGGTTATCGAGATCGTGCACATAGGTATCGGTATAATATTCCGAGAGTGTATCGAACCGGTCGAGTAAAGCAATTTCTTCTTCGCTTCCAAGAATATTTGAATCTGTAAAAACATAGTTGCCTGAATCGACAATAATAACCGTATTATTACCGAGCGCCCAGATAAACTCCTGCATATTTTTTACTTCCCTGATATGATCTATTTGAAATCCTTCTTTTTTCAATTCCTTCAATAACGGATATTCTTTATAGGCCTGGGCATTGATAAGCAATGTCCACAGGATAAAGAGTAAGCTTATTGCTGATTTTTTCATGATGGCTAGTGTTAGGATTAGAATCAACTACGGGAAGATAATCTGTTTATTTGTAGAATTTTTCTTCTTCACCCAAAAAATTCCAACGAACATGTATACCTATTTATTCAGCCCTGATTTTCCTTTGCACGGAATAGTGTTATTCTTCGGATCAGGTCATATGGAACAGTTTCATTGATGGGGAATTGAACCGAGCCTTTGCCCTGTTTGTATTTCGAGAGTTCCGTTACAAATTCTTTATGCCCGGAGGGTGTTGCATAGAAACCAATATGATTCCTGAAAGCAGCAAAATACACCAGGGGTTTTCCATTCGTCTTATAGGCAGGCATGCCATAACTTATGCTCTCTTCTGCCTGCGGAGCGGTCTGCCGAATTACAGAACGTACCTTAATTAATACCTTCTGAATTTCTTCCGGAAAACTTACGATGTATTCATCGACATTTTTATAAGTAATTCTCATTCATTTCGTTTATAAGGTTAGTTCCGATTTTACAGGCTGTGGACATTTCTGTAATTGCCATTCTCTTTCAGCGGCAGGGTCGACTGACGCTTTTAAAGCATATGAGGCAGCATGTCTGGCATGATCCGGTACATGTGCTGTTGCCGCGGCGTGACCGGCTGCACGTGCAGCTGCTATAGATCTCGGTATAATAGCATCACGGGCTGCAGCATGCGCTTCAAATGCCAACTTCCGGACTTCAGCAGTGGTCAGATTTCCTTTCACCCATGCCCTTATACCTTCAATAGCACTCCTTGGACGATTATCACCGGGATAATAATCCTCAAAAGCAGCAAGAATATGCTCTGCACAATCACCAGCCCAGGTTGCCATGAGTTTATGCTGGTTATCATTCATGCTACATTTATTATTGTGCAACGTACTACCCGTAAAACTTAATCCAGGTGTAAAAGTTCACCGCTTTTAATGGTTTCTATAAGCAAATTCATAAAACGTGAAGCCGGCGCTCCATCAATAATATTATGATTGAATGAAACGGTCAGACACAAATGCTCTCTGGATTCAAAATGTCCTCCTGTTTCAACAACTTTCTTACTTATACTTCCCACTGTCAAAAGTACCGTAGCCGAACCATGAGGAATAAACCATACAGGTTCTTTGCTAAACATTCCGACGGCCGTTACAGCGATTTTGCCATATCTTTTTCCCATACTAATGTTTTTATCCGCAATGCTGATAAAAGTCCTGAGAAAAAACCCCGGTATAAAACGTATCCAGGTTTTACCTGAGATGCTGCCCAGCCTGTCGCTTTGTATTTTCTGTGCCTCCCTGATTTCATGATGGATCTGTCGGAAAGATTTATCCTGTGCCTTTGTAATTCCAACTGGTTCAGGAACTCTTTCTCCGGCAAGATCCCTTTCTATAAGCACACTGACAGAAATATCGTCGAGCACAATAAGCCTCCGGCCTTTAATGAATGAGTTAAATTGCGGAAATTGCTTTATCGCATGAACAAGACAGCTCACAATATAGGCGGTAAAAGACAGTTTCTCGCCTGTTTTTTCAGCATGTTCCTTTAGTAAGCGACGGGGCTCTGTGATATCAATCTCGGTAAAACTATGAATTGTGTTTGCTTTTCTTGTTACCGATGCCGAAGCGATAACAGCTTTCCGGTTAAAACTTAGCGGAATACTTGTATAGCCATTCTTCCTTTTCATACTCATTGATCACAGGTAATAGCATGTGCGTAATCAATCTTCACACCAACTGATCGTATAATAATTTCCATAGCTGTCGATAACATCAGACATAGCAAAAATCAATACATCATCGGCAATATTGATGAATCTGATACCCAAGAAAATTCTTGTATCACTATCAAAATCGATGTCTAAGGTATCAACATCGACATAGTAAGAATAACAGGGCGGTTCGGGGCACCCTCCCCTGAGCATAGGTTCACGGATTGCCTGGAGCGAATCGAGGGCAGAATTAAAATTATAACCAATTGAATCGACAAGTTCAATAGTTCCGCATGCTCCCGAAAGAATTGAATATTTAATAGTCTGCGAATCATCATCTTTTTCACAATTCAGGATCATTAACGATACCAGGAATGAGAATATTAACAAGATTGTTTTTTTCATGATGCAATAATTCTTAAAGATTATTAAGCAATAATCTGATGCAAAATTTAAGATCTTTTGCTGATATAGCATCATAATTCCTGAAGTAAGGTTACATATCTTTAAAAAAGTGATAGCAACCGGAAAATTTTTAACCCGAGATAGTTAATTGAAATTTTTTATTCTAAGGCATAGACTTTTTGAGCGGCCAAGAATATAAAATCCTTGAGCTGTCTTTTCAAGATGTCTTTTTTCGATACGGATAATACTTCAGGATCAGTTGCAGCGCCCTGGCAATTGCAATCACATTGATAATAGCAGGCGTACCAGGCTCGAATCGGCCGGGCGCTTTTGCCCATGTGATCCGATCGGGTGATATAAGTCTGGCCGTTCCTCCTCCTGTTTGAAATAAGCTGCCGTCAGGCAACGCTTTCCTTTTTACTGCCAAGGCAACAATGCCGAGCGGCAAGCCAATATCATTGCTTGAGAGACAGTGATAACTCTCAGAATCGATCATAGCTTTGAGAGTCGCAGCATTTCGGGAGAACAAAATATCAACCTATATTTTCCCTTTGTCAGCCCTAAATAGTCAATAATAATATCACGGGCCTTTTCAAATAAATGCGTAGTAACCATAGAATAATATCCCTTGCATCGATAGACGTTAGAATATGTTTCAAGAGCGGCATATACGCTATTTTCGGGTGCTGTATAAGGATCGGCCTTTACAACATCCTCACCGGTCATATCTGCTAATGTTTCATGGGTCATGATTGGTAACTATTTTTCCAGGTATTCAAGTGTTTTCATGGTTTGGTTTTTGGTTTTATCTTTTTGACTGACTATTCAATATATTTCTTCTTTGCCACAATGAAATAGCTAACCTCAGGTCCCCACAGGTTTTCCGTTTCAACAAGCCGGAAACCGCCCTCGGTTATTGCCTTGTCGAGTTCTGCTATTCGAAAAAACCGGATATAAGGCAGAGAGATAACTCCTAGTTTAAAAAAGACGAATAACCTGAGTATCGGAACCTTCAACAACCTTAACAAGGGTTTTTCAGTCTCCCTGGAACAGGGAGTCATCGAAATGAGCAGCCCTCCCGGTTTTAACAGTTCACTTATTCGTTTCATATACCTGCTGAAATCCTCGAAATAATGCAGGACATTGAAGGCTAATATCACATCACAGGAGGCAGAGACGTACTGTTCTTCAAAAATTGTTGATTGCCTGAATACAATATTCTTAATCTTCTGCTGATAAGCTTTTCTTCGGGCGGTTTCAAGCATACCGGAAGAAATATCTGTAGCTATGTATTCTTTCACATTGCCCGCAAGTTCAACAGTAAAGATTCCCGTTCCGCAACCAATCTCCAGTACCCTGTTATCGGGGTGAAGATATTTTTTTGTTATTTCTATCGCACGTTTATTTATTAAGCTGAGCTGACTGGTTTCGCGGTCGTATATTTTCGACATTTTATCCCAAAGGGCAATGGAATTTCTCATGCTGGTATAGGGTATATAGTAAAGTAAAAAATCCACCTTCTTAGAAGGTGGCTTTGAATCGCCCCTATAAGGGGCTTAAAAGTCAAACTTATGTTGTTGTTCCTCTGCAATCTTCTCTTCATTCTCCTGATACTTCACGTATTGCCTTATCATATCTTCGTCTATTCCAATTGTGCTTACAAAATATCCTCGCGCCCAGAAATGATTGCCCCAATAAGGCTTCTGTTTCATCTTTGGATAGCTTTTGAACAACTTGATAGCAAGCTTCCCTTTCAATACTCCCATCAGGTCGGAAACACATACCTTTGGAGGTATGGAAACATCAATATGGATATGGTCTACTTGAACGCTCATCTCCTGTATCTCACAATTCTTCCATTCACAAAGCATTTTAATATCTTCTTCAAGCAATGCTTTAATTTCTCCAGTCAAAATACGAAATCGATATTTTGGAACCCATACAATGTGATAATCACATTTATAGACAACATGCGAAAGCTTTCTATATTTGCTCATAGTACAAATATAGGCAAAGCCATAAGAACATTACCACCGTCAAAGACGGTGGGTTTCTAATTTGAACTAAATTGAACGGGATAATTTGATATGAATGAAGTTATTAAAATGCTACATGAATCAAAACATCTACCATACAAGTATGATATATCGAAGATGATTAATTCAGGCAAAATAATACTATAATATAGTGTTACCTTTATTCCAGAATAATTGAATATTTTACCAAATCCTATACAAATGAATTCCCGACCCGTATTCCCAAGAATATATATAGCAACTTTCGTGCTCCTGATGCTTTCTTTTTTGCTGAGCAGCTGCAATGTATTACAGGTAGTGCATTTGCTGAAGGGTGGTAAGGTTGATCAAAAAAATTATTGCCAGGAAATAATTTTTGACGATAAACAAAGGTTGATTATGTTGGATGTAACTATCGACGGCGTAACCTATCATTTTGCCCTGGATACGGGAGCTCCCACAATGATCTCTGACGATCTGGCCAAAAAAGCTTCAATAACAGAAAAATGCGAGGTCAGCAGTTCCGACTCCCAGGGAAATAAGAGTACTGCTGTATTTTCCAAGGTGAAGGGGATGCAGTTCGACCAGATAAGTTACCGGAATCAGGGAGTAGCCATCTATGATTTTAAACAGATGCGCGAACTTTCCTGTTTTAAGTTTGATGGCATATTAGGGGCTAATACTATGAGACACTCTGTCTGGCAATTCGATTTAAAAAATAACGTATTGCGTATTGCCAGTTCGATCGATTCCTTCAGCATCCCGGAGAGTATTGTTCCGATAAAATTCAAACAACAATTAAGCGGAACACCTGTTTTTAAGGCCGAAATAAATGGCATTTTAATACCTGGTATATCGCTGGATTACGGCTCAGATTATTGCATCGAACTGGGATCGGAGCAACTTTGCGACAGCATCCTGAAAAAGAACAAACCGGATAGCAGGATATTCGGATATGGCAGCCTAGGATTATACGGCGGCAAGCATGATACGCTGTATACTTTCAGGTTCCCGGAAATAAAAATTGACGGTCAATCTTTTTCTGAAGCTGCAGTCAGGATAAATAAATCAGGAGAATCCACTATCGGAACCGATTTTTTAAAGAATTACCTGGTTACTGTCGATTGGGATAAAAACTATGTTTACATGGAAAAGATTGATAACATACCTCCCTCCGACTTCAGTGTACCTTATGGGTTTAATGTAATATGGCAGGATGCAAAATTAATAGTGGTCACCCTCGTTGAAGGTTCGCCTGCTTTTAATGCAGGGCTGCAACTGGGCGATCAGATACTATCGCTTAATGGTATTGATTACTCCCAGGTTCAAGAAGATCAGTATTGCAATATTTTTCTGAATGGTTTGATCGACGAAGAAGTGAAAGAAATCGATCTGGTCTATAAAAGTGATACAATCACCAAACAAGTCACTTTACATCTGAACTAGTGTCAAGTCAAGTCTGAAATGTCGGTTTAGTTTATAAGATCTAATAACACACCCTCTGGAATGGTTAATTACCTAGAAAATGGCAGAGGTATATAAGCACATCTATACTCACCCCGCTTCGCACCCCTCTCTCACGAGAGAGGGGTTGAACAAACCCGGCATTATCAAAATACAAGGTGGGGTGAGTAAAAAAAGAGGAATTATATCGATTCCCTGCCTTTATCTATGCAATTACCCTGGAATGAGGGTGTCAAAAGTTAATTACTATTTAACCACAATGTCACAATGGTTTACACAATGAGCACAACGAACTATTAATTAATCCTTTAACACTTGGTAAACATTGTGCTCCCGATGCTTCAGGACTTTTTGTTCTTAGTGGTTAATGAAACTTTTGAGATATTCTTTAGTAGAGGTGTGTATGAGGTAATAGATTTTTAATGGTACACTTTAGAAATGACATAACATCAGCACCGATTATAGCGGTATTCAAAAATAGTTCTCATGGCAGGTTATAGTTCCCTTCGAATCGTTTAATTTCATCGGTAAAGAACTGGTAATAAAATCCTTGTCCGGTATAATTGGTATAGTAAAAATCGAATGTATAGTAGCAGATACAATCGCACTGTTCATCGCTCAGCGTATTGATCCGCATTACCAGCGTATCTCCAGTGATTTCTGATTCCGGATGGTAGGTAATACAGCATGGTTCATTAACCCCGACAAAAATCCTCAACGTATCGACAAGATTATAAAAAATGATTGTATCAGTCCCGGGCTCAATACCAGGTTCATCCGATTTCATCATCCCGTTGCATCCTCCCAACAGTGTATTATCCCAGTTGAAAGGATTACTGCTTATCAATTCTTCCTGTTTACTGGCATTAAAAGTGGTATCGAGTTGCCGGGAATAGTCAAATGAAATGTTGAAAGAGTCTCTTGAATAAGAATTTTCGGATTCGAGTAATTTCAATGAATAATGTTCATTATTTAAAGGGCCAATAGTAAATTCAAGGTTGTGCGGACAAAAACACCATGAGAAAGGACCCTCATCGATGATCGCAATATTTATTTCATTATTATGAAGCGAACTCTTGACCGTAACAGAATCGGTCGCGCAGCAGAATTCAGTATTTACCAACCTGATCAGCAGCCTATTTTCTTCCTGCCCTATGAGTCGCATAGACATAGTGTCAGGAAATATATCTTTCTGCAGATCAACCCGGCAACCCGAAAAAGACACAGATGCAGCGGCAGCACTTTCATGCATGGTTGGTTCTTCCTGATCGCAACGGATAAGGCATATGAAGGAAGCAAATAGGATGAGGCTATAAAAAGATGTTTTCATGGTTTGATTTTTCTACCAGACGAAATTAATTAATAAATGGTTGCGTAATATTTTTTGGTTCCGCTTCCAACGATGCGACTATTTCCTACTGTACTCCTTTTCGGGATAAAGAATGAGAATATCTGTTTCCAGCATTACTTCTTTTCTGGAAATCAGGATATTCACATTAAATTTCAGTAACTTATACCTAAGCAAAGAGTATGTTATGGACGGACGTATCATTGATCTGCATGAATCGTTTGAAAAGGGTATACGAATTGTTTTCCAGGTCTCTTCCTACATCATCCTGATCGGAAATGTTCTCGACCTGATCAAATTTGGCAGCGAAAACGCTGTTCTATGGTATAGTAATATTTTTACCATACTGCTCACCTGTGCGGTTCTCGTGGGATATTACCTGAATTTTATTTCGTTCAAAACGGGTTTTACACTGGTGATCTATTTTATACTGGTTAATATATATTTGGGTAAATTTTTTAGCACAATAATTATTGATAATCCGTTACGGCTTAACTTTTTCCTGCGCGATTCATTATTTGTACTTTTGTTGCTTTCCCTTGCATCGTTCTCGCTGAATAAAGTCCATGCGCTTATTATCGGAATCAGCTATCTGATTATCATCGTTATATTTTCGTTGATTATTGAAAACCAATTTTTATACGAAAGTTTGCCTCTGATCCTGGTTGTGATTGCTGCATATACCGGATTAACCTATTACCTGGTAAATCTGTTTGAGAAAGCTCTCCTCTTCGGACAAAGTGTGATACAGCAGATACGTACGCAAAACCTGGAACTGAATAATGTGAACGCTCTCCTCGAAGAAAAGCAACAGATTATCGAAGAGCAATCCTCTAAGCTGGAAGAACAATCGTTGCAATTACAGGCAAAAAACCTGGAACTGACACAGTTAAATGAATCGAAGAACAGGTTTTTTTCTATCATTGCCCATGACCTTAAAAATCCATTTAATCAGATCCTTGGATTTGTCACATTCCTGCGCGACAAATTTTCCATCCTTCCGGAAGAAAAGAAAATACATTACCTGGGACTCATCGAGTCCACGTCGTTAAAGACTTATTCACTTCTTGAGAATTTGTTAAACTGGTCGCGATCACAAACTCATAACATAAAAATAAATCCCGGGAACATCAACCTCAACGATATCATAATTGACATCCAGAACCTTTATAGCGAGCGTATCCGTGCTAAATCGCTGGATATCGTTTTTGTTCCTGAAAAAAAATTTGAAGCATATGCTGATAAAGATATGCTGGCAACTGTTATTCGTAATTTATTTTCGAATGCAGTGAAATTTTCAAATCCTGAAGGAAAAATTACTATCGGTATGAGTGAAACCAAAGGCTTTGTCAAAATTCAAATTACGGATACAGGGATTGGTATGCCTCCTAATGTTGTCAAAAGATTGTTTGATATTGACTATAATTATTCCACGCAAGGTACCTTGGGAGAAACCGGGTCGGGACTGGGATTAATTTTATGTAAAGAATTCATTACCAAGAATGGTGGCACGATAGAGGTACAGAGTATGGAAGGTTCAGGAAGCACCTTTACCATCACAATTCCGAAGAATCATGAGGGATCTGGGGATGTGACCAGAGGGTGATTAGGTGATTATCCCGAGGATTCGGGAGTGTATCCCGAAGGATCGGGAGTGAAATTGTGTAAGTACCAGCTCGCTTTAGCAGTGAATAACCGCCTGTCCAGCGAGCCTCTGCGCTGCAATGTATGCATAAGCGCAAGTTCGCAGAACTCAGGTAAGGTGAGCAGATGAGGTGCTCTCCCACCGAAGCGTGAGATTATTTGTTAAATGCGATAATTAAATGGCAGGGTGAAGGAATCAGGTACTAAATTATAATATGGTCATATGGTTTTTTCTTTCATACAAGGACTTTTATTAAACATAGCTGTGCTGGTTGCATTCAGCATGATGTATGATTATTTGTGGATCAAAGATCGTGACTTGAATACTATTCGCCGCCAGGTACTGACAGGCCTGGCCACAGGTGTAGTCGGAATAATTCTGATGATCACTCCCTGGATCTTTGTGCCGGGAATTATTTTTGATACACGTTCAATCCTGTTAGCGGTTTCCGGCTTATTCCTCGGATTCATTCCCACCTGTATCGCTATGCTGGTGATGGGTATTTTCAGGCTGACTATCGGAGGTGAGGGTATATTTATGGGAGTTGCTGTTATTCTTACCTCTGGTCTCGCCGGTATTATCTGGCGAAATCTAAGGCCTTCATGGCAGGATAGAAATTATATATTGCACTTACTTCTTCTTGGTATAACAGTACATATTATAATGCTCCTTTGCACTTTTTTACTGCCTGAGGGTAAAGCCCTGCCAACGCTTAAAGTAATTGCATTACCGGTCTTGTCGATCTATCCTGCCGGTACTGTGTTACTGGGTATCTTACTGGTTCGTATTGCAAAAAACTGGCAGGCAAAAGAATCGCTCATCGAAAGCGAAGCCAGGTACCAACGACTGCACGAAAGTATGACGGATGCATTTGCTATGATGGACATGGAGGGAAAGATCATTGAGTGCAATCCAGCTTTCAGGAAAATGTTAGGATACTCAGAACAGGAACTCTGCTCTCTTTCGTTTTATGAGATCACACCGGAAAAGTGGCATGCGTTTGAAGATACAATAATAAAGGAGCAAGTATTGTCAAGAGGAAGTTCTTCTATCTATGAGAAAGAATATTTGCGGAAAGACGGTACTGTATTTCCGGTTGAAATACGTACATTTCTGCTGAAGGACAAAAAAAACAAGCCAAAGGCTATATGGGCTATAATCCGCGATATCACCGACAGAAAAAGAACTGAAAATGAACTGATATTAGCCAAAGAAAATGCCGAGAACAGCAATCGTCTGAAATCTATTTTCCTTGCCAACATGTCGCATGAGATCCGTACACCCCTTAATGCCATTATGGGGTTCTCTGCGTTGCTCAACAAGCCGGACATCACAATACCCAAACGACAACAATATACCGATATTATACGTATGTCGGGGAATCGCCTCCTCCAAATGATAGATGATATTATTGATTTGTCGAAACTCGAAACAAAACAACTTTCCTTACATCTGTCGGAGTTTAATCTGTATGAGTTGTTATTTAAGACGATCGAGAATTTTAAACACGGTAAACCGGCCGTCGAAAAACCTGAAATAAAAATAATAGCATGCTTACCGGAGAACCATAAAGATATTCTGATACATTCCGACATAAACCGGATACAACAGGTAATCGTTTGCCTGTTGAATAATGCGTTGAAGTTTACACATCAGGGGCAAGTCGAAGCCGGGTTTTTTGTTACACCCGATAACGAAAACAGTGTCACTGTCTTTGTAAAAGATACAGGCATAGGTATTCCCGAGGATAAATATTACCTTATATTTCAGCGATTTCGACAAATTGATGAGAATCAGTATCATGAGGGCGCAGGTCTTGGCCTGAGTATTGCCAAAGGAATCATCGAATTGCTCGGCGGTACTATCTGGTTCGAATCCCAGAGGGATCAGGGAACTACATTTTATTTCACTCACCCCTGTTATACTGTCAGGCGAGTTGATATAACCGGACCTGAATATCCACAGATCAATATTAACCTCAGAGGCACCAGTATAATAATTGCAGAAGATGATATACCATCGTTCATCTACCTGAAAGAATTACTCAGCGCTGAAAATGTTGAAATACTTCATGCTGAAAATGGGGTCGAGCTAATGAAACTGATAAAAACATGCGTTCCCGACCTGATATTGCTTGATATTAGTATGCCTGTAAAATCGGGGTTTGAATGTATGCTTGAAATGAGAGAAATGGGTTTACGATCGAAAATTATTGCCCAGACAGTCTATGCTTCAACGGATGAGAAAAGAAAATGTTTTGAGCTGGGTTGCCATGGTTACATAGCCAAGCCCGTTAAGAAAGATGAATTGCTTGCGTTAATAGGGAATGTACTTTCTTCATGAGTAATCATGAATCATGTTTACCTGATTTATTCATCTGAATGAATCCCTGAAAGTCATGCAAAAAATAAAGTAGTAATTATTTCTCAACAATACCGCTGATGTAGAGGTTTGTCATTCCCCCTTCAATATTTGAAAAAACCGTTATTGTTTTACTAAAATATCCTTCAGTCTGAGCATCATAGGTTACAACTATTACCCCCTCAGCACCAGAAATAATAGGTTGTTTGGGAAAATCAGCAACCGTACATCCGCAGGATGATTCTACATTTCTGATAATAATAGGTACCATCCCCGGATTTTTAAAACTGAATTCAACTTTTACGGGTTTATTGAACGGAATAGATCCGAAATCGTAACTTGTTTTCTTCCATTCGATGGTAGCATTCGGATTTATGGCCGTAATGCCGGATAATGAAAATGCAAGTAAGAGCAATATATATAAAAACTTTTTCATTGTTGTGAAATAATAACGTATACAAATTTAGCTTAGCTGATGTTTCAAAAATGATGCCTTTTCTAAATATTTGTTAACGGTTTGAAATTTCTCCAGGTTTATTTATTCTGGTAATCTACAATTGCTCATGCATTTCCAGTGTACGATGTGGATAAATATTAAAGAATCGTCATGAATTATCTGACAGAATGGTATATTTGCCCCCTTAATTATTAAACTTCCATTGCCACTGTTGATCCTTCCATGGAAAGAGATATAATTGTCAGTATTGCCGGAAAACAGGGGGCTTTAAATAATGCAAAGAATGCATTGTCAGCTCTTGACCTTGAAAAATTACGTGGGAAAAGTGTCCTGATAAAACCCAATATCGGAAGAGCTGCAACGGTTGGCAGAGGCTACAATACCCATCCCCTCACCGTAGCCGGAGTTGTCGAAATCATGAAAGACGCAGGATGTTCACGAATCGCCATAGGTGAAAGTCCGTTGGTTGGTATTAACACCATGGAAGCTTTCGATAAAGGAGGAATTACTGAAGTTGCAAGGAAATATAATGTTGAATTGATCGATCTGGATGCTTTTCCTTTTATAAAAAAAGATATTTTAAATGGGAGGGTACTTGAGAGTACGAAGGTATGCTCAAAGATTTATGAATTTGATCAGATTGTTTCGGTGCCTGTAGCGAAGACTCATATGCATACAGGTGTGACACTGGGAATTAAAAATATGAAGGGTTGTTTGTGGCGACACGAGAAGGTACGTTACCACCAGCTTGAATACCTTCATCAATCATATCCGGAAAAAACCCTTGATGCAGCTATTTCCGACCTTGCCACAATAATGCTCCCCGACCTGACTTTGATCGATGGTTATATCGGTATGGAAGGGTTAGGACCTTCGGGAGGTGAAGCTATTTACTCCGACTTCGCGGTTGCTTCATGGCATCCGATGGGTGCTGATATTTTCGGATGCCTGCTGATGGGTTTGAATCCTTCCGATATTGTTTACCTGCGATTAATCTCCGAACGGATGGGACTACCGCTGGATCCTGAATCGTACCAGGCCATTCCGGAAGATTATAGCAACTACATTGTTCCCTACAGGGTCCCTCCTACTAACATATCACTTGAGTTTGAGAATGTTCAGATCTACGATAAGGAATCATGCAGCGCATGCCTTTCTACACTCATGCTTTTTCTCCGAAGATTCAAAGATGATATGCGGCCCTATCTCCTGCACGACGGCAAATTTCACATTGCAATAGGAAAAGGTGTCGGCAATGCAATTGAAGGAACCGTATTCGTAGGTAATTGCACCCGCTTCATGAAAGACAAAGGTATTTTTGTGCAAGGCTGCCCGCCCGTCCCTACGCGTATTTATGAAGCTATCACAGGTCGTGAGCCCGACGAGAACGAGCCGGAAGTGCAGTAGGAATTTTATCAGGTGTTTAGGTGGTTAGGCGATTAGGTGATTGGGTGATTGGGTGATTGGGTGATTGGGTGATTGGGTGATTGGGTGATAATTGTTTGTGTAATCGTTTAATCGTTTAATCGTTTAATCGTTTAATCGTTTAATCGTTTAATCGTTTTATCGTTTTATCGTTTTATCGTTTTATCGTTTAATCGTTTTATCGTTTTATCGTTTTATCGTTTTATCGTTTTATCGTTT
>CAZWIU010000002.1:0-81748 GCA_964634105.1 uncultured Bacteroidales bacterium
TAGAGGGTGCAAATGTATAACTTTCTCTTTAATTCAAAGAAAAATTTGAGAAAAAAAATAAAAAAATTGGATGGATTGAGTGTGTGCAAGTTACAAAAAAATATTCGCATCTAAAAATGAAAAAAAAACGATTTTGCATAATTAAATCCTGAAATTCACTTCGCATTTATATCTTCGTAAATCTCAAAATCGAGACAATAAAAAATGAAAATTTCATTAACCAGAAAAAATTCCAAAAGAAGTAAATTGTACTAATTTATAAAAACCAATCTCCACTAATGAAAGATTCTATTGTAATCATACCCACCTACAATGAAATTGAGAATATCGAGAAAATGATCCGGACTGTTTTCTCTATCAGCGATTATGATATTCTGATTATTGATGATAATTCACCTGATGGAACAGCAAATCTTGTTCGTTCATTGCAAAAGGAATTCAGCAACCGGCTATTTCTTGAAGAAAGAGAAGGAAAACTTGGATTAGGCACTGCGTATATTAAAGGTTTTGGGTGGGCATTAGAGCATAAATACAGCTATATATTTGAAATGGACGCTGATTTTTCACATGATCCAAATGATTTGCTGCGCTTAAAGAAAGCCTGTGAAAACGGTGCCGATCTGGCAATCGGATCACGCTATAAAACAGGTGTTAATGTGGTAAACTGGCCTATGGGAAGGGTACTTATGTCGTACTTTGCTTCGGCCTACGTTCGTTTTGTTACTGGTCTGCCCATACAGGATACTACTGCAGGATTTAAATGTTATCGCAGCCGTGTATTGGAAGCAATAGATTTTAATAAGATCCGGTTTAAAGGTTATGCTTTCCAGATCGAGATGAAGTTTACCACATGGAAAATGGGATTTACCATTGAAGAAGTATCCATTATTTTTACTGATCGCAGGGTAGGCCAGTCAAAAATGAGCGGAGGAATATTCAATGAGGCTTTCTGGGGTGTTATTAAACTTAAAATAGGCTCATGGTTCAAAAAATATCCAAGATATCAGCATGCCTGAACTGCTAATAAAAAATGCCCAAATCATAAATGAAGGGCGTATCTTTAAAGGATTTGTTTTAGTTGACAGGCAAAAGATACGTTCTGTCGGCGAAGGAGATTGCCATGAACATGCATCTAACGTTATTGATGCTTCGGGTTTATATTTGATCCCGGGAGTTATTGACGATCAGGTCCATTTCAGGGAACCCGGCCTTACCCATAAAGGTGATATTTATTCAGAATCAAGAGCTGCTGCAGCAGGGGGAATTACCAGTTTCATGGACATGCCTAACACGAATCCCCAGACAATTACGCAGAAAGCCCTTAACGAGAAATTTGAAATTGCAGCCCGGAGTTCACTCATAAACTATTCCTTTTACATAGGTGCGACTAACGATAATCTGGATGAATTATTAAAAACCGATCCGGCCAGTGTTTGCGGTATTAAGATATTTATGGGAGCATCTACCGGCAATATGCTTGTTGATAATCCCGATAGTCTGCATGCTATTTTTTCGAAAGCCAGCTTGTTAATTGCAACCCATTGTGAAGACGAGAAAACAATCCGGGAAAATATTACAAAATATAAAAGCATTTATGGTGATTCTTTGCCTGTACGCTGCCATCCGTTAATAAGATCGGAAGAAGCCTGCTATAGATCGACTGCTCTCGCTGTAGAGCTGGCAGAAAGATATGGCACCAGGCTGCATGTATTACACCTATCGACAGGTAAAGAACTAGAGCTCTTTCAATCAGGAAACGACTTACGTTCGAAAAGGATCACCAATGAAGTATGTGTTCATCATCTTTGGTTTTGTGATGAGGACTATGAAGAACTGGGGACACGAATTAAATGGAATCCCGCTATCAAAACATCAGGCGACCGGGAACATCTTATTAAAGGACTAAAAGACGGAAAAGTTGACATGATAGCGACTGACCATGCACCCCATACATTGGAAGAAAAAGGACTGGGATATTTCCAGTCTCCTTCGGGAGGTCCGCTGGTTCAACATTCTCTAACAGCTATGATGGAGATTTCAAATAAAGGAAAAATATCGCCGGAAGAGGTCGTTTCTAAAATGTGTCATGCCCCTGCAGAGCTTTTCCGGATTGCCGGCCGCGGATATATACGCAAAGGCTATTGGGCAGACCTGGTATTAATTGATCCTAATAAATCTTATACAGTATCGAAAGAAAACATTTTATATAAGTGCGGCTGGTCGCCGTTTGAGGGCATCAGGTTTTCATCGAGTATTAGAACAACTATTGTGAATGGTGAAATTGTATATGATAATGGCCGGCTTTATGAGAAAAAATCTGCAATGCCCTTACATTTTGAAAGATAATATCCGGGTATATAAGAGAATATCGAATTCGATATAGATTTTCAATACGTATATTACATTAATAAATATAGACAATGAAAAAAATACTGTACACTCTGATTCTTATACTAATTATGGCTTGTCAGGAAAACAAAAAGCCGGAAGAAGATATTGCTGCAATTACTGAACAATCGGCCATCACAGGGATACAAATTGCAGATACGATAATTTATGATGTCATTATCCGTAATCCGAATCCTGATGACAGCTGGACAGAATCGTGCCTGGCAGGATTCAAACGGACCATGTTTATCGATAGTATCTTTACCCTTGTATATAGTGGTCGTCTGGCTGCATATGATTTTGAAAGCCATAAGGAACTTCGCGTAAAAGATATTAAACAGATTGAGGCTGAAAAGGATTTTGCACGTGATAAGATCGGTAAAATTCAGTTTAAAGAAAAATGGTTTTTTGATACCCGGAAACTTACCTTCACAAAAGAAATCATTTCCATGATTCCTGGTTATGAAGTTTATGATGATGCCGGAGAATTGAGAGGATATAAACCTGTATTTCTTATAATATTGAAATAAGTTATGGAGTTCATATAAACTTGAAATTTCATACGCAGAAATTCTTATTTTTAGCCTCCAAAAGTTTAACGAAAATAACAATGCTGACAGTCGAAAAAATTGGTGGGACCTCAATGACCCGGTTTCATGATGTGCTGAAAAATATTATTATCGGCAACCGTACTGATTTTGACCTGTACAATCGTATCTATGTTGTATCTGCCTATGCCGGTGTAACCAACTGGTTGCTGGAGCATAAGAAAACCGGTGAAACAGGAGTATATGAAATGTTTGTCAAGCATCAGGATTTTAATCGCGGGCTGCAGGAGGTGCTCAACCGCCTTCTCGAGATTAATAAGACCTTTGCTGATATTAATTTAAACCTGGATATTGCCGAGAACTATATTACCAATAGAATCGTACAGGCTAAAAATTACCTGAACAGTCTGGCCGATGTACTCGCAACAGGATATGTAAACCGGCCCAATATTCTTCTGGCGGCCCGCGAAATATTGGCCTCCATAGGTGAAGCCCATTCAGCTTTTAACTCTGTGAATATTCTTGAAAATAACGGAATCAATTCCACCCTGGTTGATTTATGTGGTTTTAACGATTCGGAATATCTTACAATCGATGAGCGTATAAAAAAATCTTTCAAAAAGATAGATTATAGTAAGACTATTCCTATTGCCACCGGATATACAAAAGGTACAGAGGGTATCATGCGTGAATTCGACAGGGGATATTCCGAGGTGACGTTCAGTAAAATTGCTGTTGAGTTAAAAGCGGATGAAGCAATTATTCATAAAGAGTTCCATCTTTCATCTGCCGATCCGAATATTGTAGGAATTGAGAAGTCGATACCCGTAGGATATACCAACTATAATGTTGCTGATCAGCTGGCTGACATAGGTATGGAAGCTATCCATCCAAAAGCGTCGAAACCACTTGAAATGGCCGGTATTAACATTCGTATCAAGAATACCTTTGAACCTGAGCATCCCGGCACATTGATATCGAAGAATTATGTAGGTGAAAAATCAAGGGTTGAGATTATCAGTGGCACTGACAAGGTGGTTGCTATCGAAGTACATGATCCGTCGATGGTTGGAGAGGTAGGATTTGATCTTCACATCATGGAAATCCTGAAAAAATATAATATCAGTTACATACTTAAATCAACAAATGCAAACAGTATAACGCAGGTGATCTGGCAAAAAGATCTGAATGATGAATTTATGCAGGAATTAAAAAGAAGTTTTTACGAAATAACAGTAAAAGAAGCAGCCGTTGTCTGTGCTCTGGGAACCAATATTGCACAACCGGGCATATTGGCAAAAGCAACGGAAGCCCTGGCTAATAACGAAATAAATATTGATAGCTTTTCACAATCGCTTAAGCAGGTGAACATGCAGTTTGTTGTTGCCCGCGATCAGTATAAAAAAGCGATCATCGCCCTGAATGATGCGTTGTGCGTCAGGTAATAACCAACTTCCTATTCCCCCTGTCTATTATAATCCCTGGCCAGGTTCACCAAAGCCCAGAAGGCAGGTTTTGGCTGACATTTTCTGTCGAACAATAACGGGTAGTTTGTTCTTCCCATAACTGGCCAATAGTTGAGCCATGATCCGCCGTCATCTACTCCCCAGACAGTAACCCGATCAATTTTATCAGCATGTTTAAGGAAAATACTGAATAAATCGGCATAGCGGTTTGCCAATACTATCTGCATAGAATCGGGCAATGAACCGGGATATGGATTGTTTATACTGTCATACTCAAAAAACTTTCTCACGTCGGCACCTTGGTAATCCTGTGGTTTTGGCAAGATATTAATATCCATTTCGGTGATCATCACCTTGCATCCCAAATTCGCAAAAGCAATAATACTCTCTTCCAGGTCTTTCAATTCAGGATAATCGAGATGATAGTGTGCCTGCATTCCTATGCCATCGATCTTTACTCCTTGATTTTTCAAACCGGATATCAGGTTAACAACACCTTCTCTCTTCACGGGTGTCGGCAATGAGTAATCGTTATAGATCAGCACCGCTTCAGAATCGACTTCATGGGCAACCTCAAAGGCTCTTCGAACATAATCAGTTCCTATAATAGTATACCATATATTATTACGGATTTCACCATTGTCGTCAACGGCTTCGTTCACAACATCCCAGCAATCGACCTTTCCTTTATACCGCCCCACCACCGTTCTTATATGATCTTCCATTCGCTTCAGCAGTGTGTCTTTTGAAGCAGGTTTTCCCGAAGCATCCCTGAATAACCAGTCAGGGGTCTGTGAATGCCAGACGAGGACATGTCCGACAATATACATATGGTGTCTTATACCAAAGTCAATAAAGCTATCGGCCGGAGCAAAATTATATACTCCCGGCAGCGGGTGTATTTTCTCCCATTTCATGGAGTTCTCGGCGGTTATTGAATTGAAATGTTTCAGAATAACAGATTGGGTAAGGGAATCAGTCATGGTACGCTGGTCGATGGCCACCCCCATGTTAAAAAAAGGCTCATACATCTTATACAGCGATGAAGTGGTATCTGAACCGGTTTTAGTGCTTGGCGAACATCCGGACGTTGAAAACAGTATGCCAGCAAGATATATAACTGACACAGCAGGTAGACTGACCGTATATAATTTATTACAGACAGATCGGAAGTAATTTTTTGTTTGCATACAGCATAGTTAAATGGTTCATAACAATCAAATGTACAAATTAGGACTTAATTCCTTTATCAGGCAGGGAGCAAAACTGTTTTCATATATACTATCATCCCAAGTCTTTAACCAGCAGTTGAATGGTGGTATGGCTCCGTTGCTCCAGTAACATCACTTTATTAACCATTACCCTGTCGATGGTTGCCTGGTCGTAATACCGGATAGTGATAAGCTCCAGGTTTTCCGTAACAGTAACCTGGTATCTGCTATTCAGCTTGCTGACAACATCGGGTATACGCGAAACATCGCGGTTTACACAAATCCGGAAGCGTACCGCTGTATTTTGCATGAGGTTAACTTTAAGAGAGTGGGAAGAAAGCACTTCAAAGATATGTTGCAGGTTATCCTCAGCGATAAATGACAAGTCGTTAGGATAAACATCGATAAGCACCTGGTCCATTTTGAATATAAAGCATGGGATCAATTTGCTATATTCCACGTTGCTGATCATGGTGCCAACTTCTTCAGGTTTATAGAACGATTTAACCCATAGCGGAATATTCTTTACTTTCAGAGGCTGGATGGTTTTTGGGTGAATAACACTGGCTCCATAGAAGGCCAGTTCGATAGCATCGGTATAGCTAAGCTGATCGAGTTTTACAGTATTGTCGAACCACTTGGGGTCAGCATTCAAAACACCGGGAACATCTTTCCATACTGTAACATTATCAGCATCCAGAAAGTACGCTAGCAGCGCGGCTGTGTAGTCAGATCCTTCACGTCCCAGCGTGGTTGTGAGATTATCGACTGTGGAACCAATAAAACCTTGTGTCAGGTATAATGTTTCATCACAAAATACCTTTCTTGCCAGCTTTTCTGAAGTTTCAAAATTGACCCTTGCCTCGCGATATGAAGTATCTGTTTTAAGAACTTTCCGGATATCGACCCATTGACATTTAAGGCCAGTTTCGTTAAGGTATGCAGCAACGATGATGGTTGATATAATTTCACCATAAGACACCAGCTGATCGTATTCAAAGTTGTACGTCATGGAAGGTTCATCCTTCAATTTAAGTTCAATAATTTTAAAGACGTTATCTACATCTTTATAGACTTCATGGCCTTTGGGGAAGAGTTGGTCCATGATCTGCAGGTGGTAACTGCGGACCTTGCTGAAACTTTCGACTGCCATCCCATCCTGTGAGAAAAAATGCATAAGAACCTCTTCCAGCGCATTCGTAGTTTTCCCCATAGCAGAAACAACGATCACCAGGGGTTCTTTATAAAGCCTTATTATTGTTGAAATATTTTTTACAGCTTCAGCATCCTTCACGGATGCACCTCCAAATTTGAAAACCTGCATAGTTCAATGATTATATGAATGCTCTCCAAGAAAATTATGCAGCTAAAGGTAATAGTTTGCCGGTGAAAAGAAAACAGGAATTATAACACTTCGAAAACAGGAATATGAAAGAAGAGGTGGATGATGTTGGAATAACGCGAACAATATGCGATTTTTGTCAGGCAATTTTTAAATCAGTGGCTGAAACGATCAAGGATATTGTTTCCCGGTATAATGAACTCCATCAGGTAATGCAGGTAACTTCTTCGCTTTCGGAAGGCAGGAATAACCGTATTCATTTAAAAGGCCTATCAGGTTCGTCTGCTGCATTGGTCATAGCTGCTGCTCTTAAAGAACTGTGCGGCTTACATGTTATCATGTTGAACGAAAAAGAAGAGGCCGCCTACTTTTATAACGACCTGTTGAACTGCCTGGGAGAGTCGGAAATACTTTTTCTCCCGTCAGCTTATAAACGCTCCGTTCAATATCAACAACCCGAAAGTGGTAACCTGATATTAAGAACAAACTGTCTGAACCGATTGAGCGGATTTACGTCGGGCAGACTGGTGTTAGTAACCTATCCCGAAGCTCTTGCAGAAAAAGTAGTTACGAAAAAAAAACTTGAGCGTAATACCTTGATGCTCACAAAAGGTGAACGTATATCGATACAATTCATTGAAGAAGTTTTACAGACCTATCATTTTGAATCTGTAGATTTTGTTTATGAACCCGGCCAGTATGCCAGACGGGGAAGTATTGTCGATGTATTCTCGTATACTGCAGAATATCCTTACCGCATCGATTTTTTTGGCGATGAAGTCGAATCGATCCGTTCTTTCGACGTGGAAAGTCAACTCTCCCAGCAACTGTTCAACGAGGTAAGTATTATGCCAAATATCCTTTCCCACTCCGATAAAGATGAGAGACAATCGATATTTGGTTTTTATAATCAACAACCGATTCTCTGGATCTCCGACACTGACTACATATCATCAAAGCTGGAGGAAATAGGGCAATCTGTCCGGCAGAACTCACCTGAGGTTTACGCTTCACAACTCTACCACCAGGATGAATTTCACCGCGACCTGTCCAACGGAACGGTAGTCGAGTTCGGTACTCGTTCAGCGTTTAAAAACGCATTACCTGTTCATTTCAATACACGGCCGCAGCCTCATTTCAAAAAAAATTTCAAGCTACTGGGCGACGATCTTTCCAGGTTGGCCAAAGAAGGATATGAAACAATGATCCTCTCAGAAAATGAAAAGCAGTTTGAACGCCTGCATGATATCTTCAACGACACCCACAGAGGATTAACATTTAAGACGATTAAAGAAATCCTCAACAGCGGATTTATCGACGATGACCTTCGCCTGTGTTGCTACACCGATCACCAGATTTTTGACCGCTACCATAAATACCAGATACACCAGTATTATTCAAGCAAAGCAGCCATCACGCTCAACGAAATAAAGGATCTTAAACCGGGAGATTATGTTGTACACATTGATCATGGCATAGGGCGTTTTGGCGGACTTGAAAAAATCAATGTAAATGGTAAAATTCAGGAAGCGATACGCCTGGTATATCGCGACAACGATATACTGTATGTTAATATTCATTCGCTGCACCGGATCTCGAAATATAAAGGGAAGGATGATACTGAGCCTAAGATATATAAGCTGGGTACCGGTGCCTGGCAGAAGCTGAAAGAGACAACCAAAAAGAAAGTTAAAGATATTGCCAAGGACCTTATCGCGATCTATGCCAGGAGAAAAGCCATGGAAGGGTTCAGTTTTTCTCCTGATACATACATGCAGGAGGAGCTGGAAGCCTCTTTTATATTTGAAGATACACCCGACCAGGAGAGATCGACTCAGGCAGTAAAAAGCGATATGGAATCGCCGGTCCCAATGGACAGGCTTATATGCGGAGATGTAGGCTTTGGTAAGACAGAGGTTGCAATTCGTGCTGCATTTAAAGCGGTTGCCGACAGTAAGCAGGTTGCCGTTTTGGTTCCCACAACCATTCTTGCCCTGCAACACTATAATACGTTTAGCGAACGATTGAAATCATTCCCATGCCGTATAGAATATGTAAGCAGGTTAAGGAAACCATCGTTGCAGAAAAAGATACTTAATGAAGTGAAAGACGGGAAAGTAGATATTCTGATCGGAACCCACCGCCTGTTAGGCAGCGATGTGCAATTCAAAGATCTGGGTCTGCTGATCGTTGATGAAGAGCAGAAATTCGGAGTGGCGGCAAAAGAAAAACTTCGCTCCATGAGGACCAGTATAGATACTTTAACCCTTACAGCCACTCCCATTCCCCGAACACTCCAGTTTTCCTTACTGGGAGCCCGCGATCTTTCAGTTATCAATACACCCCCTCCAAACAGGCATCCGATCGTTACTGAGCTTCACGGATTTAACGAAGCAATCATTCAGGAAGGTATTAACTACGAGGTTGGCCGGGGTGGACAGGTATTCTTTATTCATAACCGGGTGCAAAATATTTACGAAATCGAGACCCTTATCAAAAAGCTCTGCCCTCATGTAAGAACCGTTGTTGGTCATGGACAGCTGGAAGGTACGAAGCTGGAAAAGATCATGATCGATTTCATCAGCGGCGATTATGATGTCCTGATTTCAACAACAATCATCGAATCGGGCCTCGATATACCGAATGCAAATACAATATTTATCCATAACGCCCAGAATTTTGGTTTGAGCGATCTCCACCAGTTAAGAGGACGTGTAGGCAGGTCGAATAAAAAGGCATTCTGCTATCTGATTACTCCCCCGTTGAATACGTTAACTCCTGAAGCAAGACGAAGACTGAAAGCCATTGAAGAATTATCGGACCTGGGGAGCGGATTTAACATTGCCTTACAAGACCTTGATATCCGGGGAGCCGGGAATATGTTGGGCGCCGAACAGAGTGGTTTTATTGCCGATATCGGGTTTGAAACCTATAACAGGATCCTGGATGAAGCAATCCATGAGCTGAAAGAAACTGAATTCAGGGAATTATATCAGTCTGAAAGCGAAAATAAGGTACCGCAACCGGTTTATGACGAAAACAGGCCTTATAGCAATGATTGCATCATAGAAACTGACTTTGAGATCCATATCCCCGATGAATATGTATCGAACATTACAGAGCGAATCAGATTATACAGGCAGATTGATTCCCTTGAAAACGAAGAAAGATTAACTGAGTTTATCAGCCATCTGAAAGATCGTTTTGGCCCTCTACCTCCCGCTGCAGAAGCACTTTTACAGGTGGTAAGATTACGTTGGCTTGCAGAGCTTCTCGGATTCGAAAAACTGATCCTTAAAAATGAGTTATTGATTGCTCATTTTATCAGCAATCAGGATGCAGACTACTATAATTCAACTACTTTTAAAAAAATACTCAATTTTGTGCAGAAAAAGCCTGACATTTTCAAATTGCGTGAGGGAAAAGATAAATTAACACTCACTATTTCCCGGGTGAAAACAATTCATGGTGCAATTGAAATTTTAAGAAGTATGAAATATGATGAATAGTCTGGATCGGTCATCTATAGAAATTATTTACATATGAACCTGGTAATTGATATCGGAAATACAAGGATTAAAGCTGCCGTTTTCGAACAAAATGAAATGAAGGATCAGTATGCCGGATATCATACGCAGAAAAACCAGCTTAAAAGCTTCACTGAAGCAAATGGGCCATATTCCCGCTGCATAATATCCTCGGTCGCCGATATTCCTTCCTGGATGATGAATACTTTGCACAAACAAGATATTAACCCGTTAATACTTGAGCAAACCACCCCTTTGCCCTTTAAGAATAGTTACCTTAGCAAGGAAACCCTGGGTAAAGACCGTATTGCAGCAATAGCCGCAGCTTCGTTTTTATATCCCGGGCAGAATGTACTTGTTGTTGATGCTGGTACTGCTATTACATACGATATAAAAACTTCACAGGAGGAATATCCGGGAGGAAATATCTCGCCTGGTCTGATGATGCGTTTTGAGGCGTTACACCGGTTTACTTCCCAGTTGCCTCTGCTTCAGCCGGACACTACCAAAGAGTATATCGGACGAAACACAAAGGAGGCTATCATTAATGGAGTACAGCATGGAGTGCTGGCTGAAATTAATGATACCATCGATAAAGTGAACAATAAATATAACGATCTGATTGTTATACTCACAGGGGGCGATGCCCACTTTTTTGAGAATAAGCTAAAAAAAACCATCTTTGTGGTTTCAAATCTCACCCTCTTGGGGCTAAACATTATTCTGGAATATAATGCAAAAATACATTAGACTTATTATTTTACTTTCAGTATTAGAGCCTGTAATTATTGGCCAGAGCTTTAATAATAACCCATACTCCCGTTACGGGATAGGTGAATTAAACAATTCCGGGTTCGCTTATAACCGGTCGCTAGGAGGAAGCGGAATAGCACTCAGGCAAACAAACATTATAAACCCTCTTAACCCGGCATCTTATACATCGCAGGATACCTTATCTTTTTTATTCCAGACGGGGGTTTCTGCCCAACGTTCGCATATTATCACAGACATTGATGAAGATGATGCCAACACCATGAAAGTGGAATACCTTGCCATGGGATTTCCAATCACACGTTGGTTCAAATTCAGCCTTGGACTTATACCATACAACCGGGTCAGCTACTACTATATGGAATATCAGCAAATTGGCGATGACATTGCTGTTGAAAACCATGGTATAGGAGGATTTAATGATTTTTACCTGGGAGGTTCCATTCAGCCGTTTAAGTTTCTTTCACTTGGTTTTAATGCAAGCTATCTTTTTGGTAAAATCTCTTCCTACCAGATGGTTGATATCCCCAATCATACCGTTGCAGGAACAAGGATCAGGGAAGAGTATAATGCTAGTGATTTTCGTTATACAACCGGCATACAGCTGCACCCCGTATTTACAGATAAGGGCGGTCACAAGCACAGGTTTGTTCTGGGTACAACCTACGATATTCCCGCAACTATAGATCTGAACTATAATTCGCTCGCCGCTAGGAATTTTCCATCGCAGGTCAGCAGTCCTATATTAGACACTTTCAGAATTGTAGTTGATTCGGCCATACAAATGAAATTGCCTGCCAGGTATGGCATTGGTTTATCGTACACCTACAATGAAAAACTGATGTTTACGTTGGAATATACTAAGCAACAATTCTCAGAAGGTATAGGAATGCGTGTTACAGCCGATCTGAAAGATTACACCTCATTTCGGTTCGGTGCCGATTATATACCGGTTCCTCTCTCAAGCAGGGAAAGAGCTAGCTATTTTGAACGAGTACACTATTGTGTTGGAGGTCATATTACCAATACCTATTTAAGTATCAATGATACACCTATAAAAGATTATGGCTTCAGTTTAGGATTCGGCCTGCCTTTACGAAATCAGCAAAAACTGTTTACCTATTCAACGGTAAACCTGACATATGAATATGGAGTACTGGGCACAACAGATAATGGATTAATAAGGAATAATTACCACCTGGTAACCCTGGGAATTATACTGCACGATTACTGGTTCCTTAAGCCCAAATACGATTAGAACATCATCCGGATCACAAGCTGTTCCGGGACCAGAAGGAAGAAATATGATTAAAAGTACAATATAAGAGAGTTCCAACATACCAGGAAATATACTTTTAACCGATATTTATCTCGAAATAATTAAAGCATATAATCAAGGATGTTGGGTAGAAGCCGGATCAAAACAATACGATATTTTCACTGCACAACCAGAAAATTGCTTCTGCTTTGTCTGATAACTCTGGTCATAGGGTCGATGACCATGTCGTGTAAGAATGACATCGATTATATAAAATCCATATCGGACGAAATTAATTTACCCAAGCAGACAGGTAAGAATTTTGAAGTTCAGTACACCGATTCCTGCCGTTTACAGGTCACTTTTAAAGCTCCCCTGGTTGAGCGTTATTTCAAAGGAGGTGAAGAAGGTTCATATTATGAATTTACAAAGGGTATTGAAATTCATTTTTTTGACCGAAACCAACAACTGGAATCGATTGTGACAGCACGATATGCAAAATACTGGGAAGAAAAGCAACTCGGGCTAGCCCGTGACAGTGTGGTAGGAAGAAATGTCAGAACCGGCGAACAACTTAATACAGAAGAATTATACTGGGACCGTGGTAAGCAGATTATTTACTCTAACGTGTTTACCAAAATCACAAATGAAGACGGAGTATACTATGGCGAAAGAGGATTTGAGGCAGATGAAGGTTTCCAGAATTATAAGCTGCTGGGTTCAAGTGGTACGGTAAAAGTTAAAGATGAAGAAATCCAATAACCTGAATCATGTGCTGGAAGTATTCTGGCTAATCGTTGCCATGCTGACGGCAATCATGGGAATTTTTGCCCTGGTTAGACACGGGTTTAAATCATCCTATATGTTTTTCCTGATGGCAATTGTTTCGTTTCTTTTATATTATGCAAGACATGCTTTACGCTTGAGAGATAGAGAGAAAACCAATGAATAATATAGTATGGATTTTGGTAATGCTGACTTTTAGTGCCTTCTTTTCGGGCATGGAGATAGCATTTATTTCCTCGAATCGTTTGCGTATTGAATTGGATAAAAAGCAAGGACTCTTTGCAGCGCAAATAATATCAGTTTTTATCAATCAGCCATCTAAATTCCTGAGTGCAATGTTGATGGGCAATAATATTGCATTGGTAATTTATAGTATTCTGATGGCAACTGTCTTGGAGCCCTCCATAGAACAATATGTCGATTCGCCCATCCTGATACTCCTTATACAAACTATTATTTCAACATTAATCATATTAGCCACAGGCGAATTCCTGCCAAAGCTAATATTCCGGACGATCCCCAATTTAACACTAAATATTTTTTCAGTTCCCGGGATCATCTTTTACGGATTATTCTACCCGATTACTTCGTTGATTGTAATGCTCTCGGAATATATTATAAAAAAGATGCATGGTGCCGGTAAAAATGAGCTCAACGCAAGACAAGTTTTCAATAAAGTTGACCTCACCCATTTAATCGATATCGCCCAGCAGCAAAAAACAAAAGAATCAACTGTTGATAATGACCTGAAATTATTTCAGAATGCCCTGGATTTTTCTTCTGTAAGAATACGCGATTGTATGGTGCCGCGTACCGAAATTGTGGCTCTTGATATCAACAGTTCAGTTGAAGAATTACGACAAAAATTCATTGAGACAGGATTTTCGAAAATCCTTATTTACAGAGGCACTGTGGACAATATGATAGGTTATATCACTTCCAAGACCCTGTTCAAAAAAATTAAATCAATTGCTGATAGGCTGATTGAAATACCTTTTGTGCCGGAAACAATGTCGGCAAACCGGTTACTTGAAAGGTTTATCCAGGAAAAGAAAAGTGTAGCCATTGTTGTGGATGAATTTGGAGGAGTATCGGGTATGCTCACGATAGAGGATATCATGGAAGAGATCTTCGGTGAAATAGAGGACGAACACGATATGCCTGAATTAATTGAAAAGCAGATAAGTAAAGACGAGTACATTTTTTCAGGTCGGTTGGAAATTGATTATTTGAATGAGAAGTATCATTTGAAAATACCTGAGTCGGAAGATTATGAGACGCTGACTGGTTATATCTTCAAGTTTTATGAAAGTATTCCCAAAACGAATGAACAGATAAAAATATCCCCATTTTATTTTAAAATCCTGAAGGTCAGCAGAACGAAAATCGACCTGGTTCAACTTAAAATTATTACGGAGTAGCGGTTTGTTTTCTCACGCCAGCAGCCCTGAGAAGCTTACTGCAATAATGCTATAGGTAAAAATAAACTATTAATTTGCCCAAAATTTAACATCAGTATGTTGCATGAAGGTATTAATTACTATATTCGTACCCTGATTTTTCAAACCTAAAAATCTTATTCAATGGCAATTATACAAACCATAAGAAACCGTGCGGGCGTTTTACTGGCAATCATTATCGGTATTGCTCTATTTGCTTTCGTCTTGGGCGATTTTATCACATCGGGAGGATTTATCTATCAGAAATCCAAAATGGATGTTGCAGTAATAAATGGAAATAAAGTTTCATTTACCGAATTCCAGAAATTGTCGACCAACATAGAAGAGGTAATGAAAGCACAATATCAGATTGGTTCGGTGGATGAACAAATGGCACAAAGCGCCAGAAATCAGGCATGGCAGGATTTACTTCAGAAATACATACTCGATAAAGAATATCGAAAAATTGGCCTTGCGGTATCCGATCAGGAATTCAATGATATGATCCAGGGTCCGAATCCACATCCCATGATCATGCAGATGTTTGCTAATCCTGAAACCGGAACATTAAACCGACTTCAGCTAACCGAATTTCTTAACCGGATAGATGAAATAACAGGTGCGCCAAAACTGATCTGGGTTTATTATGAAAACGTAATCAATAATGAACGTCTATTTACCAAGTATCATAACTTAATCCGTAAGGGGCTATACGTTAATAAACTTGAAGCCGAGCGCCGGCAGAAAGATATGAATACCACGGTAGATTTCAGTTACATTCAGAAACCTTATACTTCAGTTTCTGACAGTAGTGTCGTGGTGAGTAAATCGGAAATCAGAAAATACTATAAAGAAAACAAAGCCAGGTTCAAACAGGAAGAATCGCGCGATTTGAAGTATGTGGCATTTGAAGTTATACCTTCCAAAGAAGATTATGCTGAAGCTGAAAAATGGATCAATGATATAGTTGAAGAATTCAGAAAGGTAGATGATGTTGAGCAATACATCAACTATACATCTCCACCTTACGACAAGACAAATTACAAGAAGGGGGAATTGCCCGACACGCTTGATGAATTCATGTTCAATGCCAAGCTGGGAGATATTTATGGCCCTTATTTCGAAGACAATGCTTTTAAACTTGCCAGGCTGGCTAAAATCAACTATCTGCCCGATTCAATTCGCGTAAGTCATATTCTGATTCCTGTCACTCAGAATAATGTTCAGCAGATGCAAATACTGGCTGACAGCCTGGTTAAACTTGCCAATAACGGGTATGATTTCGGAACCCTCGTAGAACAAAACTCACGCGATGCCTCTACCCTCCTTGCCAAAGGCGATATGGGCTGGATCAAGGAAGGTACAAAAGGTGCCAATTTCAGCGATTCATGTTTCAGCGCAAAGGTTGGCGAAGCAAAACTTACCTACAGCCAGGAAGGGTTACATGTCATAAAAGTAACAGCTCAATCGACCCCTGTAAAAAAGGTCCAGGTTGGTATTCTGTCACGTGAGGTTACTCCGGGGAACAAGACCGATCAATATTACTATGCCAAGGCTGTTGATTTTGCCAGCAGAAATAATACCCTTGAATTATTCGATGAAGCTGTTGCTAAAAACAATCTTATTGCAGTTCCTGTCTATGGACTAAAACCTCTTGACGAAGAAATTCAGGGAATACCAAACTCACGAAGAATTGTTCATTGGGCTTTTGAAACAGCAAAGAAAGAAGGTGAGCTTTACAATAATATTGAAAATTTTGGCGGAAAATACATTGTAGCCATTGTAACTAAACTTCGTAAAGCCGGTTACATACCAATCCAAGAAGTAACCGAGAATATAAGACTGGAACTTGTTAAAGAGAAGAAGGCAGCACAGATTGCAGAAGAAATGAAAAAGCTGGCGGGGAATTCATCCAATATCGATGCTGCTGCCTCTGCCCTGAAAGTGAATGTGAATTCGGCTACAGGAATAAGATTTGGCTCATTTACAGTACCGGGAGCAGGTGCCGAACCCGAGCTAATTGCTGCTGCTGTCAATTCAGATCCTGATAAAATTATCGGCCCCATTGCAGGTAAAAATGGCGTTTATATGCTAACTGTCGAAAATAAACAGGTAAGAGAAGATCAACTATCGAACCTGAAACTGGCCAGCAGTTACATGGAACAGAACTATGCCGCACGAGCTAACAGGTTGAGCTTTGAAAAGCTTAAAGAGTTATGTAAAGTCCGCGATGACCGTGCAAGGTTTTATTAGTGGATTGAAAAAGAATAGAAAGGGGCTGTCTCAAAAGGGTCGGTTTTCGTCATTGCGAAGAAGTACCGAGACTTCGGTACGATTGAAGCCTGCCTTGCCGGCAGGCAGGCAATCTATTGATTATTAGTAAATGGCGTTTACCCTTGGGCAAGACCCAAGACCCTAAAAAGAATTTTACCCTGTGCCAAGAGCATCCCGACTAGCTTCCCTGCCCGCCAAGGCTCGGCAGGCGGGGCTGTCGGGATTCCCACCTGCCGGATGGGCAGGAATTCGACTTACCCCCGATAACTATCGGGGTCATATCATGATATTCATGAAAATTGAGTCTCATTAATAAAATAAGATTACTGCGCTTCGCTCGTAATGACGTTTGAAAAACCTTTTGAGACAGCCCCTTTTTATAATACTGTTCAATAAATTAAAAACAATACTGTCTACTATTATTTCCTATGCATTGCTTAATGTGACAACTGCTATTATACAAATCAGTTCCCCAGAAGTTCCTTAACAGCAGCTGCAATATCTTTACCATCAGCCTTACCGGCAAGTTCTTTGGAAGCTATTCCCATTACTTTACCCATATCCTTCATACCGGAAGCTCCTGTTTTTACAATAATATCTTTCAATATCGCTTTCATTTCATCGGCACCGAGTTTTGCAGGTAAGTATTTTTCGAGCGCAACAGCTTCATCTATTTCCTTTTGGTAAAGATCATTGCGCGACGACTGCTTGTAGATATCAGCCGATTCTTTTCGCTGTTTTACCAGTTTCTGGATGATCTTTATTTCTTCCTCTTCGGATATTTTCCCTCCGGACCCCTCCTGAGTCCTGGCAATAATAAAAGCTGTTTTTGCAGCCCGCAAGGCTTCCATTGTGATCTTATCTTTTGCGCGCATTGCGTTTTTAAGATCTTCGTCGATACGTTCGCTGATTCTCATAGCAAAGTCTGAATTAGTATTTAGTCAAATATAATGTTTTGAGATGTTTAATTATAGTTCAAACTTAGTAATCGCAGATTAAGAACCAGAACTAACTGTTGTTCCATACATTAATTATTGATAGCATGGTAACCTGGCATGTCACAGTACGACAATTTACTAATGAACCCATCATGTTACATATTAATTGTGCTGTTCTCTGAAAATCTCAATAAGACGCTCCGCAGGCATCATTTTATTTGGGTAATTGTTCATTTCAACCAGTACTTTATTCGTTGCCAGGGGACTTAATCCCATGCGAATTCCAAGATCCTTGATAAAATCCATTTCCCTGGATCCCGGTTCCTGATCGATGTTCATAAGGAGAACCAAACGGTGAAACTGTAAAATACGATCGAATTCGGACTGTGGAGGGGTGAATTCGATATATTCAGCGAACAACGGATCGAACTGTACTTTGGAAATTCCCAGTCGTTCTGCAATTGCAAGAATAAAATCATATTCTTTTTGCCTGACAGTTTTATCGCAACTGGCAAGCTTGATAAGTTCGGTAAGCAGGCTGAGCTTTTCTTTCATGAAAAACATGGTTAAAGGGTTATCACAAACATACAGCCAATCTTTCATAGGTGCAAATCCATCAATAAGATTCTGTATCCTTATAATAATTATAGCTTTCTTACAACCATTTTTATCGGGAAACAGATTGTTACGACCTAAATTGCGATTGTAATGCGTTTAATTACTAAATCACTATTGTCCGGTAAAAGTTAAAAAATTTATATGCCACTAAATCACCAAGGCGCAAAGAAAACACTAAGAAGTTTATATTTAGCCTGTTGCATAGTTGTGAAACCATTGTGTCGTAGTGTCCTTGTGGCATAAATTCTAATTTTAATTGTTTGAGCCCACTGAATCAAAAATGCTAATCACTCTTGCTATAACCATACGTTAGGATTATCCATTCGTTTTACCCGGACAGCAATGATTACTAAATAAACTATACGAGTATCAAAAAGTACACATTCTCTAAAGTATAAGGTTATAAGGAAAATCGTTTATTATAGTTTATTATTCTAATAATGATTGTATTTCCATGATTTTTATTAATTTAAATATATAATATCCCTAACTGTTCTCGGTTGTAGCTTTTTCATGAATCGTAAATGGCTTTTGATAGGCTTATTGACTTTGCTGGGTTTTTGCATCGCCCTGGCGGGTTACCTGTATTTCAGGAATGAGTTAAATACTATCCGTTTTGAAAAAGAAAAGGAACTTACTGCAGTTGCGCGTCTGAAGATCGAGCAAATAGCAAGTTGGTATACCGATGAAATAAATGATGCTAAACTGATCTCGAAAAATCCCCTTCTCCTCGACTCATATGGAAACTGGCTTTATTACAGAAATGAAAGTAGTATAAGAACGCTGAGAATGATCATCGATGCTTTAAAAGATGAACATTCGTATGAAGAGATTCTTTTAGTAAACTCTCAAGGCAGGGTAAATCTTACTACCAATGACTCAGTATGTGATATTGATTCATTGTTGATTCCCCATATTCGTGAAGCGTTAAACACTGAGTCGGTTGTTATTACCAATTTGTATCGTTCCCAAATTCATCAGCATATTTATATTGATTTTATCTCTGCAATTAAATCCGGGAATAAGAAGCCTGAACATGTTATCATATTCAGGATGAACCCCGATCAGTTTTTATATCCCCTCATCAAAT
The DNA here is from genome assembly GCA_964634105.1 of uncultured Bacteroidales bacterium. Lineage (GTDB taxonomy): Bacteria > Bacteroidota > Bacteroidia > Bacteroidales > UBA10428 > UBA10428. Next base: position 19,657 of record CAZWIU010000002.1, read on the forward strand.
CGTGGCCATACCCGAGCAACACTTCCGAAACCATGCTTATTATGGAAGAAAATGACAGCGTGGTTTTTCTAAGTGAGCTGCGACATCAAAAAATGACCGTGTTGAGCTATAAATCGCCGATGGCCAATAAAAACCTTCCTTCAGCAAAGGCCCTATCCAACTATACCGGAATATTTAGTGGCCGGGACTATCGCGGAGAAAAAGTACTTTCGTACCTGAGTCCGATTCCCAATACACCCTGGACACTGGTTACCAAAATTGATAAGAAGGAATTCTTCAGAAGTTTTTATAAAGAGTCGTTCCTGATCGTAGCGCAAACCTGTTTGCTTATCATGTTATTAATTTTAACAAGCCTTTTTTTATACAGAGACCGCCAGCGTAAAATATACCGGGAACTCTTTCAAACGCAGGAAGAATTCCGTACAACGCTTTATAGCATAGGCGATGGTGTGATCACACTTGATAAAACCGGACATCTGGTCAATTTAAACCCAATAGCAGCAAAACTTACAGGCTGGAAAGAGAAAGAAGCTAAGGGGAAATCACTTGAAAAAGTTTTAAATATTATTGATAAAACCAGCAGGAAAAAGATCCAGATCCCCGTTAATCAAATTATTGAAGATAGATCAGCCATCCATGAAACGAACCAGATTCTTCTGATAAACAAGAATAAAAGAGAGATTATCGTTTCTGTAACAGGATCAGCCATCAGGAACGTTGAAGGAACTATTTCCGGTGTTGTATTGGTGATCAGAGACCAGACTGAGGAAAGTAACAGGAAACGATTGATCGAGGAGAATGAGAAACGTTTTGCTGCATTCATGAATAACCTTCCTGCGCTTGTTCTTATTAAAGATCATGAATTAAGACCTGTTTATACAAACCCACATTTTAACAGGTACTTCCCTGCTGAAGAGTGGCTTGGCAAAAAACCCGAAGAAATATTCCCACCGGAAATAGCAGGCCCAATGATTGAAAACGACCGTATGGCGATGGATGAAGGGTACTTAATGTATGAAGAAACATGGTGCGATAAGAACGGATTTAAGCACATCTATGAAACACATAAATTTCGCATCGATCGGGGAGAAGATGGCGCTTATCTTGGAGCCATCATAATGGATATTACTGAAAGGAAAAATGTAGAAGCTGCTCTTGCCAGAGAAAAAAACCGTTTTGAAAGTCTGATATCGGCAATACCCGATAACGTTTATTTTAAAGATACCAAAAGCAGGTTCATTGGACTGAATAATGCTCTTGTACGGCTTTTTGGCATAAACACGGAGAAAGAAGCTATTGGTAAGACCGATTTCGACTTTTTCGATAAGGAACATGCCAGACAGGCATATGAGGATGAGCAACAAATTATTAAAACAGGTATTCCTATTGTCAACAAAGAAGAGAAAGAAGTATGGCCTGATGGCCATATCAGCTGGGTTTCGTCGACAAAAATACCAATGTACGACGAAGCAGGTAATATAACCGGAATTATGGGTATTTCGAGGGACATAACAGAACGAAAGGAAGCAGAGGAAGCGTTACGTGCCAGCGAAGAGCGGTATAAATTATTTTCTGAACTATCTTCCGATTATGTATATAGAATTGATATTGATGAAAAGGGCAGGTTGAGCCTGAATTTCCTTTCCGAAAGTTTCACCTCCATTACAGGAAGAAAACCCGAAGAAGTGAAGACTATGGAATCATGGTCGAATATTTTCCATCCCGATGACCTCGATTCAATCTATCAATTTATCGGTAGAATAATTGATACAAAACAGGGCGGTGAAATTGAATGCCGAACATATATTAAAGAGAAACAACTCAGATGGATTCAAATCATTTCCCATCCGATAACAGATGATGAACAAAAAAAGGTAATTTCCATTATCGGTTCTGTTAAGGATATTACCGAGCGAAAAGAAGCCGAAATCGTTCTTCACGAGAGCGAGGAGAAATTCAGAATTGCTTTCGATAATGCCCCTTCCGGAATGAGTATTGTCCATGCCGATGGCAAATTCCTTGCGGTGAATCCAATGTTATGCAATATGTTTGGATACTCGAAAGAAGATCTCCTGTCCGGCAAACTTCAGGATATCACCCATCCCGATGATATTGAACCGGGAAATGCCTGGATGAGAAGGAGGATTGCAGGAGATGACAGTGAACCCGAGTTCGAGAAAAGGTATATTCATAGAGATGGTCATATTGTCTGGGCCCTTGTACGTGCCCAATGGATAAAGAACCCTGATGGAACACCACGAATGGCCGTTGCCCATGTCCTGGATATAACTGAAAGGGTAAAAGCCCAGCAGGCATTAAGAGAGAGTGAGGAAATATTCCGGAATTTCCTGGAACATAGTCCTGTTTATGTCTTCTTCAAAGATGAAAATTTACGGGCGTTAAAGCTGAGTAGAAACTATGAGCAGATGCTTGGCAAACCGCTGAACGAACTAATTGGTAAATCGATGGATGAACTCTTCCCGGGTGATCTTGCTGTTAACATGATGGCAGACGATAGAAAAGTCATCGAGGAGGGAAAACTTGTAATAGTCGATGAAGAATTCAACGGCAGGTTTTATACTACTATTAAATATCCCATCATTATCGACAATAATACTAAATATCTTGCAGGATTCACATTAGATATTACAGATAGAAAGATTGCAGAAGAGGAATTGCTGAAACAAAAAGCTGAAATTGAAAAGCAAAATACAGAGTATGCTGCTCTCAATAAAATATATCAATCGGTGAATGCCGAATTACTCAAATCAAATGAGGAACTCATTTTTGCACGCGATAAGGCCGAAGAAGCCGACAGACTGAAATCAGCATTTCTGGCTAATATGAGCCACGAAATACGAACACCGATGAATGCTATCATCGGATTTTCAGATTTAATTACTGATCCTGCCCTTCCGCAAGTTAAGCTAAGACAGTTTACCAAAACCATTAAACAGCGTTCTTACGATTTACTGGCATTGATTAACGATATCCTCGATATTTCAAAGATAGAAGCAGGCCAGATGACCATTGTTGAGGAAAGCGGGGATGTAGAAGACTTAGTCGTTGATACCTTCAATACGTTTAAAACCATCTGGTGCGATTCCGGAAAATCGAAAGTAAGTTTCAGCTATAATTTTAGCCTTTCTGCAAGCGAATCCAGGATTATAACTGACATTGGCAGAGTGAGACAGATTCTTTCAAACCTGGTAGGTAATGCGTTTAAATTCACAAAAGAAGGGAGTATTTCTATCGGGTGTCAGAAAAAAGACAGCAATACCCTGCTGTTCTTCGTTAAAGATACCGGGGTGGGTATTCCTCCCGACAAACAACATGTTATTTTCGATCGTTTTCGCCAAATCGATGAAATCCATACACAGCAGATGGGCGGAACAGGACTTGGTTTGTCTATTTCCAAAGGATTAACAGAGTTACTGGGAGGAAAAATATGGGTTGAATCGGAACCGGATAAAGGAAGTACGTTTTTCTTCACAATTCCTTACATCACCGATAATAAGAAAACAGAAGCGCCTGTAGAAAGCAAACCAATTATTTATCGTTGGGAGAATAAAAAAATACTTGTTGTTGAAGACGATGAATTCAATATGCAATATCTGACAGAAGCTCTCAAGGAAACGGGAACTCAGGTTGTGCAAACCGAATCAGGCAGGAAAGCGATTGAATTAGTGAAGCATGATGATTCATTCGATCTCGTATTATTAGATATCCGGCTGCCCGATATAGAAGGTTACGAAGCAGCAAAACAGATTAAAATGTACCGCCCGGGATTGCCAATAGTAGCTCAAACAGCGTATGCCTCTGATGTTTACAGGTCACGATGTTTCGAAGTTGGTTGCGTCGACTATATTGTAAAACCTATTCATCAGCACGATTTAATTGATACGATCAGTAAATACCTGTAATATGCTGACCGCTCCAAAAATGTTGTTGTTTTTCCCGACTGAAGGATTACTTTTAGGTTTGTTTACATGAAGAGAATAGAGAATAATGAAAGGAAGATGCCGTAATTTAATAATCCTTAATACCGCTTTGGTAATTATTCCCTGTTCGGTTTACCAGCCTCAGCCATTCGATATACCCCTGATTACAGATAAGAAAGACCTCAGGATCGATGCCGGAATTGCATCAAACCTTTCAGCGCAGGCAACCTTATCGTATGGAATAATTGATCATCTGTCACTTCAGGCAGCAGCGGGTATAGGCTCCGACGATAAGTATTTTGTACAGGGGGCGATAGGGTATTTTAACAATCCTGGTAAAAACACAATAACAGAACTATACGGAGGTGTCGGTTTCGGGCATGGAAGGGCATACCGTGAAGCTTCTCCGGGTTATTTATACGGAGATCATCAGCTTTATTTTACACAGTTTAATCTAGGGAGGTTAGCCTGTAAACCTTTCCAGATGACATATGGAATTGGCATGAAGGCAGGCCTGTTCAGCTCCTACCTTACAGACGAAAATTATTATAAATATTACTCCGAAGAAGGGCCCTTTCCCTTCTATCATTTGTATTGTTTCTTGTTTGAACCTGCAGCATTCCTGAGACTTGGAGCAAAAAAACCGCACTGAATATTAAATTCAATTATTGCCTCATTGATCAGTTTTCTGATGTTGAGAAAGAAATACCTTATAGCCATTTCTCCCTGGGACTGAGTTTTAACATTAATCTGTAAACTCTGTTGCCAAGATTTAATACTCAATCTACATTCTCGTGCAGGTAGCGGTTATTATCGCTAAGTTTCACCGTTTTATCAGAGTCGTCCTTCAACGAGTATTTCGATATTTTCTTTTCCTTGGAAGGTTCCGATTTATCAAGATCTAAATTTCTGCGGACATAAGCAGGCTGGTTTTCCAACTCATCAATACTGTCGTTTGTTTGTTGAGGTGTCAAATTCATCTCGCGCATCTTTTCATAGGTACGTTTGATATTTTTAACCCGTTCGGCCGCTTTCTTTATTTCCACTGTCTTTTCCAACTGTCGTATCTGGAAATCCTCGGAATTAGTATGTGAATTAAACGAATCGGTCAGATCAAATTCTATTTCGCGCTGCATGATAACGTTGCTTGAGGGTATATTCTTTTTCGATTTGGATATATCTTTTACCTTAAATTCCTCTGTTGATTTAAATTCATTCTCAGAATCAATCAGTTCCTGCGGCTCAAGTGCTACTCTGTCGAGCTGGCGTTTACGTATATAGAGCTCAGGAATACTATTTGTACCGAACCCGGTAGCTATGACTGTCACACAGAGTTCATCGCCAAGTTTCTCATCAATTCCGTTGCCCCAGATCAGGTCGGCGTCGTCACCGGCACAGCTTTGAACATAATCGGTAATCTGGCCTATCTCATCCATTGTTATCTCATCCTTCCCGGAAGTAATATTCAGCAGGATATTGCGTGCGCCCACAATATTATTATCATTCAATAAAGGCGATTTCAGGGCTTCGGTCACAGCCTTAATTGCCCTATCGGCACCGGTAGCTTTTGCTGACCCCATAATAGCCACTCCCGAGTCGGTCATAACTGTTTCCACATCGGCAAAATCTACGTTAATATAGCCATGAACAGTAATGATCTCAGCAATTCCTTTTGCTGCAATAGCCAACACATTATCTGCTTTGGAAAAAGCTTCCGATACTTTCAGATCACCGTACATCTCCCTGATTTTTTCGTTATTTATGACCAGGAGTGAATCGACAAATTTTTCAATTTCAGCGATTCCCTCCAGTGCCTGGTTTATTCTCCTCTGCCCTTCGTTCCGAAAAGGAATGGTTACAATAGCCACGGTAAGAATTCCAAGTTCCTTGGCTGCCTTGGCTATTACCGGAGCTGCACCGGTGCCGGTTCCTCCTCCCATGCCTGCAGTAATAAATACCATTTTGGTATTTCGGGCCAATACATTTATAACATCATCAAGGTTTTCGATGGCAGCTTCGCGGCCGACAGCAGGCTTATTGCCTGCTCCCCGTCCTTCAGTCAGCGAGGATCCCAGTTGTATTTTCACCTGTACAGGACTATTAGCCAGCGCCTGGGCATCGGTATTACAAACCACAAAATCGACATCCTTAATGCCATTGCGGTACATATGATTAACCGCATTGCTTCCTCCTCCTCCGACACCAATTACTTTTATGATCGAGGACCTGTTTACCGGCAGATCAAAATTCATCAACTCTTCACTCATAATTTTAGTGTATTATTATAGATGAGGCAAAAACATTAATCCATATTAGCACCTTTTTCTTCAAAAATATCGGTGATTCTCTTTTTAAATGCCGCAATAATGCTACTTCCAACCCTGTTTTCATCGGCTTCGGCGAGCATGGCTTCCTTATCATCCTCTTCCTTCATTGTTTCAACAATACTTTTTTGCCTGGAAACTTCCTTAGGCTCGGAATGGTTCATTATTTCCCATCCTCTCAGCAAAAGTCCGACACTTGTTGCATACTGGGGTTTGTTAATTTCACTTTCAATACTTCCGGCAAGGTATTCGACGGGATATCCGATACGAACGTCGAGACCAGTATGGAAGCGGACCAACTGGGCAACATGCTTTAATAAGGCACCACCGCCTGTTAACACAATACCGGCGCTCAATTTATCGAGGCATCCACTGTTTTCTATTTCGAACATAACCGCATCGATAATTTCCTCCATGCGCATCTGAATTATGTATGCCAGATTTTTAAACGAAATTTCTTTTGGATCGCGTCCGTTGATACCGGGAATGGTAACCACTTTATCTTCCGGAGCGAGGTCACCGAGCGCTGAGCCAAACTGCGTTTTAAGCGCCTCGGCCTGGCGCTGCAATATCTTGCATCCTTCCTTGATATCGCGGGTAATTACGTTTCCTCCAAAAGGTATAACAGCGGTGTGCCTTATTGAATCGTCGTAAAACACGGCGACATCGGTTGTACCTCCTCCGATGTCAACCAATGCAACGCCGGCTTCCTTTTCATCCTCGGTAAGAACAGCTGCTGAAGATGCAAGAGGCTCAAGAATCAGCTGGTCGACCCGCATGCCTACGCGGTTGACGCAGCGTTCAATATTCCGGGCTGAGGCGATCTGTCCGATAACAATGTGAAAGTTCGCCTCAAGACGGCGTCCCGACATACCTACCGGATTTTTAACTCCGGTTTCGTTATCAACAATGAAATTCTGTGGAAGCACATGGATGATTTCTTCTCCTAAGTCTATCGGAATTTTGTACATATCAGCAATAAGCACATCAATATCCTTCTGTGTGATTTCATCGCGGTCGGGACCCAGGTTAATATAACCCCGGTTCTTAATACTCTTTATGTGTTGTCCGGCAATACCTACAAAAACATCAGTGAACTGAAGCCCCGATTGTTTTTCCGCTTCAGCAACCGTTTGTCTGATGGCACTTACTGTTTCTTCGATATTGAGAATAACACCCCGTTTGACCCCTTTAGAGACTGTTTTGCTCATGCCGAGGATCTCGAGTTTGTTGTCGTCATTTACCCTGCCTGCCAGGGATACAATCTTGGTTGTCCCGATATCGATAGCTGCTACATAGTTATTTTTTTGCCTCATCATAGTTTTCATATTTTAGAACATACTATCTGATCTTTATATTTCAGGTTTATTTTGATATATTGATTCCAACCGATATTATTGAGCCCTTCTTTATAGAATAATTCGAGCTTATTAAATTTCTCCTGATAGCCGTCAAGGGTACCCAACACAATGATGTGAGGCCCAACACGCGGAACAAGTTCAAATTCATGTTTGTTGTTCACATATACTTGTACTATCTGAGCATTCCATAATTCATGGCTTTCAATGTACGTTGCCAGTTCAAAGATATCCCTGAGCAGTTTGCCTGACCCTGACTCGCCCAGCCGGAGGACATTAAGCGGTTTCCCGACAGGCAGCGATGTACTGAATCTCCCGTTTATCACCAATATGTGGGGTGAATAATGCGACGAAAGATTTAAAATATTCCCTTTCTGATCGATGTAGTAACTTCGTCCGCCGGCTTCTATAATGCGAGCAAGCGGCTGCCGCTGTATGATTTCGATATGCAACGAACCATTGATACCTGTATATGCCTTACACTCTTCAATGAGTTGGTTTCGACTGACAACCTTTTCGATAGCCTCCAGGTCGATTTCACACAGCGGCACACCCAGATATTTTATGTTATTCTGATCAATCATTTTTGCTATGTCGGAAGCATTTAATAAACCAATATTAACACTATCCTTCACGGTAATTTTAATACGGTTACAAAGCTGTTCTTCATAATGATTACCAACGAACCCGAATGCCACAATCAGGTATACAGCAGTTATAATCCAAATAATAGATTTCTTCAATATCCTCATCGTTCAGCCAGCATTTTTTTTATTGTTGGAACCAATTTATCGATATCTCCTGCACCGGCAGTAAGCAGAATGTCAAAGGTTTTGTTTTTGAGCAGATCCAGTAATTCCGTTTTCTTACAAAGTGTTTTTTCGGGTATGGTAACCTTATCGAAAATAATCCTGCTGCTGATCCCAGGAATTGGATCTTCGCGTGCCGGGTATATATCGAGAAGGAATAGCTCGTCAAGTTCACTAAGGCTCACGGCAAATTCTTTCGCAAAATCGCGGGTACGTGAATACAGGTGGGGCTGAAAAATACCTGTAAGCTTGCGGTTGGGATATAATTTCCTGATTGAACCGATAATGGAATCGAGCTCTCTTGGGTGATGCGCATAATCGTCTATGAACAGTTGATTTCCACGTTCGAATTGAATATCAAAACGACGTTGCACACCGATGAATTCTGAGAGTGCACTTCCGATGATCTTTGTATCCACCCCCGCAACATATGTAGCAGCTGCAGCTGCAACAGCATTCTCGATATTGGTCATGCCGGGGTATTGAAGTTTGATATTGGTAATGGGAATTCCGGGGGTTGCTATATCGAAGATATACCTGTTTTCTTGGCACCGAATATTCTTTGCATAAAAATCAGAGATAACTGAATTAAGAGAGTATGTATACCGGCTTAATGAACTGCTAATATCGACCTGAATTCCCTCTTTAAGAATTATAGTACCTCCGGGCTTTATATTCTCCAGAAAATTTATAAACGATTCGCGGACCGCATCGTGGGAGCCAAAAATATCCAGGTGGTCAGCATCGATCCAGGTTACAACAGCGATATCGGGATTCAGGTGTAGAAAGGAACGGTCGAACTCATCTGCCTCAGCAACTACCCAACTACTTTTTTGATTCAGAATAAGGTTGCTTTGAGTATTTTTCATGATGCCTCCGAGAAAAGCATTACAGCCTAACTCAGATTTATGCATTATATAGGCAGTCATAGAGGTTACCGAAGTCTTACCATGGGTTCCGGCGATGGCTATTCCTTTTTGCTTGTTAAACAAAATGCCAAGAACTTCAGATCTTTTCTTAATGATGAATCCCTGCTGTATGAAATACTGCAATTCAAGGTGATTCGCAGGTACTGCCGGAGTCCGTACAACAATAGTCTTTTCTTTATCTAGAAAACCTTCAGGAATGCTTTCAATTGCAGGGGTAAAATGTATATGAATTCCCATAGCGGTAAGTTCATCAGTAATTGCTGAAGGGGTTAGATCATACCCTGCTACCTGATTTCCCTGCATATAAAAATACCTGGCAAGGGCGCTCATACCGATGCCTCCGATTCCCAGGAAATAATAATTATATGTCAGGTTTTTCTGCATCAGTTATTCAATATATTGACAACCTCATCCACAATTTTAATAGTTGCATCGGGTTTTGCCAGACGCTTACTATTTGAAGATAGCTGCCGGCATACATCCGGCTTGTTAATAAGATCAAGGGCCATATCTATAAGCTTTTCCCGGGCATCCTTATCGGTTACCAATACAGCTGCATGCTCCTCGACCAATGCCATGGCATTTTTTGTCTGATGGTCTTCAGCCACATTAGGTGATGGGACCAATACAGATGCTCTTCCGGTGACACATATTTCTGAAATACTGATAGCACCAGCCCTGCTAATAAGTAAATCAGCTACATTGTATGCCAGCTCCATCCTGGAAATAAAATCAAATACATGGATATTCTTACAATCGGTTGATAAAAGCTTTTGTTTTACCGATTCAAAATAGATTTTCCCTGTTTGCCATATTACCTGTATCTTACTTCTCGCTAATTTTTCAATTCCCAGCAGCATGGCTTCATTAATAGTCCTGGCACCAAGGCTGCCGCCAATTACCAGGAGAACAGGCAGGTTATTATTAAGTTTAAAATAGTCTAATCCCTCCCGGTTAAGCGCATCAGAAATCACAAAATTCCGGACAGGATTCCCTGTAAGTACAATTTTTTCTTTCGGGAAATAACGATCCATGTTTTTGTAGGCGACACAAATCTTTGTCGCTTTTTTAGCAAGTAATTTATTGGTAACTCCTGCGTAAGAATTTTGTTCCTGTAGCAATGTCGGAATGCCCATTCTTGCAGCACTTCTCAGTACAGGTCCGCTTGCATATCCTCCCACCCCAATGGCAATAACAGGCTTAAATTCCTTTATAATTTTTCTTGCCTTTATTATACTTACAAGCAGATTCCAACCGACAAGGAAGTTTCTGAATGTTAACTTTCGCTGAAATCCGGTAATAGGTAATCCGATAATATTATATCCGGCAGCAGGAACACGTTCCATTTCCATTCGTTTTTTAGCGCCAACGAACAAAATTTCAGCTTGCGGATACCTGCGCCGTAACTCATCGGCTATGGATATTGCCGGAAAGATATGCCCTCCGGTACCTCCTCCGCTGATCAGAATGTTCATATTATCATGCTGCTTCCTCAACTACTACCTCCTTATTAACTTTATTCTTCTCTTTTTTAGGATCAGTTTTTTTATTATCTGCTGCAGGTTGCTGATTTTTTTGTGCTTCTTTCTCACGGCTGATACCTTGACTAACGCTCAGGATAATACCAAAAGCTGCCGAGGTAAATAAAATGGATGTTCCTCCCATACTAATCATTGGCAGGGGTTGTCCAGTCACCGGAAATATTCCGACTGCAACGGCCATGTTTACCATGGCCTGCATCACCAGCAAGAGTGCTAATCCAAAAGCCAGGAATGCTGCAAAAGTCCTGCTGCTTTTTCGAACCATCAGCCCTGCTCTGTATAATAATGCCAGGTAAAGCAAAACCACAAATATCCCACCGGCAAGACCATACTCTTCAATTATGATAGAGTAAATAAAATCGGAATAAGGCTGAGGTAGAAAATTGCGTTGCATGCTGTTACCGGGGCCCTTTCCAAGCAAGCCGCCTGTCACTATAGCAATTTTTGATTGTTCTGCCTGGTAGTTGCCTTCACTATCCTGCTCCACATGGTGAACTAACCGGTTACGCCAGGTTTCCCAACGTCCTTCCCAGTCCGATTTTATAGCAATCGTCATGAGAACTGTTATAATAAGAAGCATACCGGTAACCATTAAAGCAATATAGGAGAACCGTATTCTTCCTATAAACATAAGCACGACTGATACCGTGAAAAGCAGGACAGCTGTCGACAGGTTTGCAGGCATAATAAGGCCGCATATTACCAATACAGGTATGAGGATAGGTAAAAAAGCTTCCTTGTAGGATCTTATAATATCCTGTTTTATGGATAACAGCCGGGCAATATACATGATTAATGCCAGCTTGGCCAGGTCCGATGTTTGAAAAGATACTCCCGTTCCGGGTAATGCTAACCACCGCGATGCCTCATTAATATTTGTCCCAAATACCAGGGTTGCAAGAAGTAAAGGAACAGAGATAAGCAGGAGAAGTTGCGATAATCTTGAGTAATACCTATAGGGTATCAGGTGAGTGATATAGGCAACCCCAATACCAAAAAGCAGGAAGAAAACATGTTTAATGAGATAGTATCCTACATGCCCCGACCTGTATTGATAAGCCAGTGTGAAAGTCGAGCTGTAGACTGCTAACAGTGACAGTAATGAAAGCACTATCAGCAATGCCCAGATAATACTATCGCCCTTAAAATGTTTTCTCAGCTTCTCAGCCATATCTTAAAGTTCTCTTACACATTCTTTAAATTGTTCACCCCTGTCTTCATAATTTTTAAACAGGTCGAAACTTGCACATGCAGGTGAAAGCAATACCGTATCACCCTTTGCCCCCATCCGGTAGGCCTTGGTAACAGCTTCCTTCATGGAATGTGCCTCCTGGATACCTTCGACCAGATGCCCGAATGCTTTCAGTAATTTTGAATTATCTACCCCCAGGCAGATAATTGCCTTTACCTTTTCTTTCACCAATGGTTCCAACGAAGAATAATCGTTTCCTTTATCCACTCCGCCGACAATCCAGATTGTGGGTGCGGTCATACATTCGAGCGCATACCAGGTCGAATTAACGTTGGTAGCTTTTGAGTCATTAATGAATTCTATTCCATGCACTTTAATAAATCTCTCCAATCTGTGTTCAACACCGGTGAAATCCTGCAGGCTCTCCCGGATTATCTCTTTTTTAATATCAAGAATACGACTGGCAATGCTTGCTGCCATAGAGTTGTAGGTATTATGTTTCCCTTTTAGTGCCAATTCTGAAAGAGGAACACTCATCTCGGAATCGTTCACATTCACCACCATATTGCCCTCTTCCACATAGGCTCCCTCCTTTACCTTCTTCTTCTGCGAAAACTCAAGCTGTTTTGCTCTCATTACAATTCTTTCCAGCTCATTTATTGTGATTTCGTCATCGGAACAATAAATAAAGTAATCGTCTTCTGAGAGGTTGCGGGATATCCGGAATTTTGAATCCACATAATTCTGCATATTATATCCGTAGCGGTCGAGATGGTCGGGAGTAATATTCAGAAGAATAGCGATATCGGCTTTAAAATCGAACATACCATCCAACTGAAAGCTGCTTAGTTCGATAACATAATAATCGTATGACTTGGTAGCGACCTGCATAGCAAAACTTTTGCCCACATTACCCGCTATGCCACAATTTAATCCAGCTTTACGGAGCATATGGTGCAGGAGCGATGTTGTTGTTGTTTTACCATTGCTGCCTGTGATACATATTTTCTTGGCATGCGTATACCTTCCCGCAAATTCGATCTCGGATATCACGGGTATCCCTTTCTTAAGAACAGCCTGCATTATATCCGATTTATCCGTAATGCCGGGGCTTTTAATAATTTCATCTGCATTCAGTATAAGCCGTTCGGTGTGTTGTTCCTCTTCCCACTCAATTTCATAGTTGTAAAGGACTTCTTTGTAGTGAGGTTTGATTTTACCCAGATCCGAGACAAAAACCTCAAATCCTTTAGATTTGGCTAAAACGGCCGATCCGGTGCCGCTTTCTCCTGCTCCAAGTATTACAATTCTTTTCTCCATAGGATTACCTTATTTTTAGGGTGACGATAGTTATTACAGCCAGCAGGATACCTACAATCCAAAAACGGATTACAATTTTTGGTTCGGGGTATCCTTTGCGTTGATAATGATGGTGAAGAGGTGCCATAAGGAATATTCTTTTCCCTGCACCATATTTTCTCTTTGTATATTTAAAGTACCCCACCTGCAGCACAACCGATATGCTCTCGACAACGAAGATTCCGCAGAGTATGGGGATTAATAATTCTTTTCTTATCAGGATGGCAAATACTGCGATAATCCCTCCTATAGCCAGACTCCCGGTATCTCCCATAAATACCTGAGCAGGAAATGAATTATACCACATGAATCCAACCATTGCCCCTATGAAGGCTCCCATGAATACTACTAATTCGCCTGTATAGGGGATATACATGATATTCAGGTACTCGGAATAGATCAGGTTACCGGACAGGTATGCCAGTATGCCCAGGGTTGTACCAATAATGGCAGAGCTTCCCGCCGCAAGACCATCCAAACCGTCAGTAAGGTTGGCACCGTTAGAGATCAGTGTAATGATCAGAATTACTGCAATAACAAATACAATCCAGGTAAATGGTCTGGCTTTTTCACCAAGAAACGCGATCAGCTCAAAATAATCGAATTCATTATTCTTAAAGAAAGGTACATTCACTTTTGTTGATTTCAGATCGTGTGTAAACACTGAAACAGAAGGCCTTACATCATCACTTTCAATAACAATCCGGTCAGCGTTTGCAACCGTATCTTGTTTAACACGTTCCCGTATGACAATATCGCTGCTGAAATACATGGTAAATCCGACTACGATACCTAATATTACCTGACCGGCAATCTTAAACTTACCTCTCAGGCCTTCTTTATTCTTTTTGAATACTTTGATATAATCGTCAAGAAAACCGACAAATCCTAACCAGGCAGTAGTAATCAGCATCAGCTGAATATAAACATTAAGCAGATCGCCAAATAGCAATACCGGTATAAGAATAGAGCCGAGAATGATTATTCCTCCCATGGTAGGAGTTCCCTTTTTCTGCATCTGCCCTTCAAGACCCAAATCACGGATGCTCTCGCCAATTTGTTTTCGTTGGAGCAGATATATAATTTGTTTACCGAACACCAGCGAAATGACAAGGGAAGTTATAATGGTCATTGCAGTCCGGAAAGAAATATACTGGAAGACTCCTGCTCCTGGCACATCAAAATTATCGAGATATTTGAACAAATAGTAGAGCATATTCGCTTATTGAGGGTTGATATTGTTTGTCATAAAAATCTCAGAGACTATTTGTTTATCATTGAAATAGCTCTTAACCCCTTTCACCTCCTGATAGGTTTCATGACCCTTTCCTGCTATCAGTATCACATCGCCCCTTTTAGCCATCATACAAGCTGTTTTGATCGCTTCCCTTCTGTCTGTTATTGTCAACACATTCTTTCTGGCTGCTTTATCGATACCGGTGAGCATTTCATTAATAATTGCATCGGGTTCCTCACTACGTGGATTATCGGAAGTAAGAATAACCTTATCGCTCATTTCAGCCGATATTTTTCCCATAACTGGTCGTTTTGTCCTGTCGCGGTCACCTCCTGCTCCAACAACAGTAATCAGCTGCGTGCCTTCTTTCCTGATCTGGTTAATAGTGGTCAGCACATTATACAGGGCATCAGGGGTATGAGCATAATCTACAATGGCTGTTATGCCATCGTTCGATCGAACATATTCAAACCTGCCATCGACTGTGCCAAGATTGCTGATCACTTTCAGAACTTCTTCTTTCGGATAACCGAGTAGTCTGGTGGCAGCATATACAGCGAGAATATTTGACACATTAAATTCCCCGATCAGTTTTATCCATAGTTCGACCTGATCGATATTCACAAGCATACCGTCGAAATGACTTTCAATAACTTTAGCTTTAAAGTCAGCAACTGAACGAACAGCATATGTTTTTACCCTGGCCTTTGTATTCTGAACCATCACCCTTCCGTTCTTATCATCGATATTAACCAGGGCAAAAGCATTTTCGGGAAGAGCATCGAAAAACTGTTTCTTTGCCTTCAGGTAAGCTTCGAATGTTTTATGGTAATCGAGATGATCGTGTGTAAGGTTGGTAAAGATAGCCCCATCAAACTCAAGGCCCGAGATCCGCTTCTGATCGATTGAATGAGAGCTGACTTCCATAAAAGCGTAGGAACAGCCTGCGTCGACCATCTGTCTCATCAGGTTTTGAATAGTCAGCGCATCAGGCGTTGTATGTGTTGCAGCCACTTCTTTATCACCGATTATATTCCTGACTGTGGAAAGCAATCCTGCTTTATTGCCCAGCTGTGTCAGCATCCTGTATAGCAAGGTAGCGATGGATGTTTTTCCATTCGTTCCTGTAACTCCGACAAGTTTTAGTTTACTTGTAGGATTATCGTAAAAATTAGCGGCGGCCAGGCCAAGTGAGGAAGCTGAATCATCGGTAAGGATATACGTAATATTTTTTTCAGGCTTCTCGGGCAATCCTTCACAAAGTATTGCAGATGCTCCATCTTTTATAGCGCCTGTGATGAACTCATGCCCGTCGACATGTGTTCCTTTCACCGCAACAAACAAGTCGCCCTGCTTGACTTTTCTTGAATCGAACACAAGGTTGTTAATCATGATATCAGCACTCCCATGAACAGTTGCCGGTATTCCTCTGATGATATATTCCAGTTTTTTAGCCATTATCCTTCAGTAAAGCTCATTTCAAGTTTTATGCGTTCACCTTTTTTGATCCTTGTCCCTGGGGGTATTGATTGACTTTTTACACTTCCCCTGCCCACAACATCCACTTTTAACCCGGCATTTTCCAGCAGGTATAATGCATCTTTCAATCCCATTGAAACCACATTGGGAACCAGGTTGTCAATTACCCTGCGGGGTTGCAGGATAACTTTATCTTCGGTTCTTTCAGTAAAAACCCATTCAGCATGAGAGTCACGACATAGTTTTTTAATATCAAGTTCATTCAGGACTGTAGATATTTCAGGCTGATAGCCGCTTTTAGAGAATGGTATTTCGAGATTTTTAGGACGACATTTATTTACCGGATCCTGCATAGCCAGGTCTGTAGCAAATACTTTACTGGCAATCTCATAAAATACAGGTCCTGCAACATGTGCGCCGTGGTAAATAAAATTCCTTGGTGAATAGATGACCACAATGCATGAATATTTGGGCTTATCAGCCGGAAAATAGCCGACAAATGAGGCCTGGTATGATTTCTCTTTATACCCTGTCCGGCGGTTATACATCTGCGTAGTACCAGTTTTTCCAGCAATTTTAAAGCGGCTGTTCTTCAGGTTGGTAGCTGTCCCATTATCAACAACACCTTCCAGTATCTGTCTTGCGATCTTAAGCGTTGATCGCGAACAGATCGATTGATCTATTACTTCAGTAGGAAATGTCCATTCAAGTTTTCCATTATTCCTTATCTCCCTTGCAAAACGGGGACGTACCATTTTTCCATCATTGGCAATAGCATTGTAGAATGCCAGAATTTGTAACGGAGTTATCTTCACTTCATATCCAAATGACATGGTTGCCAGGCTTGCCCCCGACCATAATCTGTCGCCTGGATATCGAATGAGAGGTTTTCCTTCGCCTTTGATAGCTATTCCCAGAGGCTCATTCAGGTTCATGCTGTATAACCGGTCGACAAATCGTTGTGGGTTGTTCTTATAGGCAGAAGTAATAATTTTTGCCATCCCGATATTGGATGATAGTTCAAAGACTTGCTCAGCTGTGATAATGCCATGTCCACCCTTTTCGTAATTATCATCCCGAATGGTCAGGTCGTAATACTTATAAACACCTTTTTCGGTATCAATGGTGTCCTGCAGGTTAACATAACCATCCTCCAGGGCAGCAATGAATGCCGGTAACTTAAAAGTAGAACCTGGTTCACTGCTTAGCCCGACAGCATAGTTATAGTATTCGCGGTATGCACCCAGCGTATCGGTCAGGTTAACAATAGCTTTCACCTCACCTGTATTGACTTCCATAAGCACGACAGTTCCGGCATGCGCATTCTGGGCAACAAGCTGTTTGAAGAGGGCCTTTTCAGCGACATCCTGCAGGTCGATATCGATCGTAGTGACAACGCTGCTGCCATCTTTTGGCTCAATTTCTCCGGCCTCATCAAGTGGCATCCAAACGTTTCCTGCCAGTTTTTGCATTCGCTTCACACCCTCGGTACCTCCCAGGTAGCTGTCATACGCTCCCTCAATTCCCACCTTATATGAGGTAAGATCTTTCGTTGTATACCCGATAGTGCGTGCTGCCAGATTTTTATAGGGTTTCTGCCTGATGTTTTCCTGGCTCACGATGAGGCCGCCTTTATACTGCCCATTGCGAAAAATCGGAAAGGTTTTAAGTTTTTTCAGTTGTACATAATCTACACGGTCCTTGATAAGAAAATATCTGTTCCCTTCCCTGCGGGCATTTATCAATTGTTTTCGATAAGTATCCTCCGATCTGTCGCCAAATAATCTTGAAAGGCACATCGCAAGAGAATCTATTTTGCTGTAGAAAACCTCATCGGTTAAAGCTGGGGTTTTCATATCCATCCGAACCTCATAGTATGGAACAGAACTTGCAAGCATACGCATGTCGGTAGCAAGGATATCGCCTCGGTTAGGCCTGATGCGGAAGTTTTTTATTCTCGTATTCTCTGCTTTCTCCAGCCAACGATCGCTATCAATTACCTGGAGGTATAGGATCTTCAGTATAATAAAAAGTGCAAAAAGTATTATTGACAGGTATACCAATGCAACCCTCCACAATATGTCCGATTTTATTGATTTACCCATGATCAGTCTTTTTTAATTACCCGTGGCGGTTCGTTCGATGATTTAAGACCAAGGCCTTTCTCCTCTATCAGAGCCTGAACATGTGAAGGCCGGTTAAGATTCATTAACTCGGTAGCTGCAGTAATTTCCTCAGCACGAAGGTCCTTTACTTCGGTTTTTAGGGCATCTATCTGGCGTACAACTTTTTCAGCATGATACCGGTTCGCGATATAAAGCATAGCAAGCAAAACGAGAAACAGAATAAAGGGTATCTGGCGGATAAAAGAGCGCATGGTAAGCAGGCTGCCATCAAGAATTCCCTTGATGGAAAAACCTTTTATCTCTTCCTGCTCAATTTTGGCGTCGATAAACTCTATTTTCTCTTTCGACTGCATATCAACATCATATTTTTTCAGCAATGCGTAATCGGGCACTGCGAGCTCTGCCATTCTTAAGTATTTCCTTTTCGTCAGGAACAATAGCCTTACTATGCAAAGGTTTCAGGCTACGATTTGAATTTCCGTACAGGTCGGTTTCGATAATCCCTTCAAAATTCCCGGTTCTGAAATAATTTTTCACAAGCCTGTCCTCCAGGGAATGGTAGCTTATGATTGCAATTCTTCCTCCTGGTTTAAGCAGAATAGTCGACTGGATTAGCAGGTGACGCAAATTTTCAATTTCACGGTTAACCTCGATGCGAAGCGACTGGAATAATTTTGCCAGGAATTGATTTTCACTCTGCCGTGGCATACAATCAGTTATCGATTCCAATAAATCGCGGATACCTGTGATCGTGTTATTCTGTCTGTAACTGACGATGGAATTTGCTATCTGCCTGGCATTCTTTAGTTCACCATACGATTTGAAGACACGAATAAGCTCATCAGCCGGGTAAGTATTGATCAGTTCTTTTGCAGAAAAATCAGACCGGGTATTCATTCGCATATCCAATCCCGAGTCGAAACGAAAAGAAAATCCGCGATGAGGAGAATCGAAATGATGCGATGAAACACCCAGATCGGCAATTAAACCGTCTATTGCTGAATAACCATGATAGCGTAGAAAATTCTTAAGATATCGGAAATTATGCCTTACGAAAATGAATCTCGGGTCGTCGGGGATATTAGCCAATGCATCCTCATCCTGATCGAACCCGATCAATTTACCAGTTTCAAGTCGTTTCAATATTTCTCCCGAATGTCCGCCACCTCCGAAAGTAGCGTCGACATATATGCCGTCGGGCTTTATGTTTAACCCGTTAACACATTCTTCCAATAATACTGGCTGGTGGTATTGCATCATTCTTCAGTTTCATCAACCAATCCTTCCATTATTTTTTCAGCCATTCCGGCAAATTCATCATCACCTACTTCAATTTTTTCATATTGCTCTTTCGCCCATATCTCAATCTTTCCAAATTGTCCAGCCATGACAATTTCCTTATCGGCATTCACTTCATCCAATAACCGTTTTGGAATCAGCAGCCGATTATTCCCGTCGAGCATAAGTTCAGCCATCCCTTTAAAAAACCTCCTGAGAAACATTGTATGTTCTTTCTTATAGGGATTGATCTTCTTTCTAATGATTTTACTTTGTCGCTCCCATTCCTCTATTGGATAAAGGATAAGGCAGTTGTCAAAGATGTCTTTCTTGATTACAAACCTTTCCTGATTATTCCCCGCCATTTGCTTTTTAAATGCCGACGGTAAAATAACCCTCCCTTTCGAGTCCAACTTACAAGTATATTCTCCGATGAAGGTTATCATACTGAATAGAATAGGTCAGCGTAAAAATAAGTAATTTTTTGCCCACTTTCAACCATTTTCTCCCACTTTTTCCCACTTTGTTGATAACTTTCACCATTTTAGGCGTAACAGGAATCGATATTACACAGCATATGTGCCCTGAAAACACTATAGGTTAAGGAAATTATACTATTTTTAAAATCCATTACGAAGTATAAAAACATACCAACATGAGTAATTCTGCGTTGGACAGTACCATTCAGCCAATCGATGTCAAAGCAGTTTTTTATAGTAAGAATCCAACACTGGCCAGATTGATACCTGGATTTATTTATCGATACCTGAAACGTATTGTCCATGAAGATGATATCAACAATTTCCTGGAAAAGCATGGGACAAAACGTAACCTCGATTTCATTCGTGCAGTTATTGAAGATTTTAATGTTCATATTCAGGTAGAAGGAAGAGAAAATATACCCAAACAGGGCCGGTATATTTTTGTCGCCAATCATCCTCTTGGCGGTTTTGACGGAATGATCCTGATGAAAGTAATCAGTGAATACTTCCCAACATTCAAATTCCTTGTGAACGATATTCTTATGAATCTAAAAAACATACAGGAATTATTCATCCCTATTAATAAGCATGGAGGGCAGGCCCTGGAAGCTGCCGAGCAACTTGAGAAAGCGTTTCATTCTGATATTCAGATTCTGACTTTTCCGGCAGGATTGGTTTCGCGTAAAATCAACGGGCAGATCGTTGATCTTCCATGGCATAAGAACTTTATTACTAAGGCTGTCAGGTATCAACGCGATGTTATTCCCGTTCATATCAGCGGCAGCAACACAAATTTCTTTTACCGGCTTGCCAACATTCGCAAATTCCTTGGGATAAAAGCCAATATTGAAATGCTTTATCTGGTTGATGAAACTTATCAGCACAGGAATAAGGAGCTAGTGATCAGGTTTGGTAAACCTATTCCGTGGGCCACTTTTGACAAATCGAAAAAACCCACCGAATGGGCGAAGTGGGTAAAAGAAAAGGTTTATGTGCTTGGTGGCGTAAATAAAATTCCGCTATAAACTGCTTAAAAAATGCTTATCGAATATTTTCATAAATTTGGTACCCTAACGCAGATTGAATATGAAAGAAGTTATCCCACCTGTCGACAGGGAGTTGATTGAAAATGAGCTTACCCGCGATAAGTTTTTAAGAATTACCAATAATGGCAATAACGAATTATACATTATAACCCATCAGGATTCTCCTCATGCAATGCGTGAGATCGGTCGCCTGCGAGAGATTACTTTTCGCCTTGCTGGTGGAGGTACAGGATTGGAGGCAGATATCGATGAATACGATTACTCTGATAATCCTTACAAGCAACTTATCGTTTGGGATCCCCAGGAAAAGGATATTCTCGGAGGATATCGATTCATTATGGGCAAAGATGTACAGCGAGATAAGAATGGCCAATTAAATCTGGCCACCGCTCCGCTGTTCCATTTTTCAGATCGTTTTATTGAAGAATATATGCCCCACATGATTGAACTCGGGCGTTCGTTTGTGCAACCAGCCTATCAGGCATCAAACCGGAATAAGAAAAGTCTGTATGCTTTAGATAATTTATGGGATGGATTGGGCGCTATCTGGAAGGATAATCCTGAATCAAAGTTCTTCTTTGGAAAAGTTACCATGTATACTTCATATAACCAGGAAGCACGCGATCTTATACTTGCTTTCTTCGACAAACATTTTAAAGATGAAGAAGAGCTGGTCCGCCCTTTCCATCCTTTAAAACCATTAATGTCTAAAAAAGATATTGATTCGGTACTTACCTCAGATACATTTCAGGATGATATGAAATTATTGTCGCAGGCTGTTCGGATCAGAGGTGAGGTAATCCCTCCCCTGATCAATGCATATATAAATTTATCGGCAACCTTAAAATATTTTGGAACAACCCTGAATCCTCATTTCGGTGGCGTTGAAGAGTCGGCTATTATGGTTACAATGAGCGATATGTATAAGAGCAAGATTGAACGTCATGTTGATTCATATCATAGCGCTTCAAGGTAAATTATTGATCGAGTTTCAGGCTGTTTTTATAAATGCTGAAATGATACATTCTTTGGCCGGCAACACGGGTTGGAATGTACTAAATTAAGGGTTAATAAGACCTGGTATTCCTGCCTTCAATAAAGTTGATATACGAACGATTTACAACTTTATTCCCCCCGGGAGTTGGATAATTACCGGTAAAATACCAGTCGCCCAAATGATTTGGAATGGCGGTGTGAAGATTTTCGATCGACTGGAATACAATTCTGATATCAGCCTGAATGTCTTTGGTTCGTAACATGCTACTGATCTTATCAGAGATCTGTTCGGCAGTAAAAGGTTTGTATATTTCCTTTACATAATTCACTATTTCTTCCTTGGGAAGGTTCTCCTGTGCTTTTGATTTTTTATAAACATCGTTGATGATATTCTCCTGCCCTGTTTCTTTAAGGAGATCAATAGCAGCCCGGAATGCAACAAAATCGCCGAGTCGTGTCATATCTATCCCATAACAATCGGGATAACGTATCTGGGGCGATGAAGATACTATTACGATGCGTTTGGGCCCAAGTCTGTCAAGTATCTTGATTATGCTGTATTTTAAGGTAGTACCCCGTACGATAGAATCGTCAATAATAACCAGGTTATCAATTCCTCTTTTAACGGTATCATACGCTATATCATAGACATGACCAACCAGGTCGTTGCGACTATCGTCCTGGGTAATAAAAGTTCTTAGTTTGATATCTTTTATGGCTACTTTCTCTATTCTGGGTTTTATTGCAATAAGATAATTAAACTCGTCGAGGCTTATTTCCTTTCGACGCTTAATGATCTGCTTACGGGTATTTTCGCGCATGTATTTTTCAATTCCGTTAATCATGCCGAAGAAAGCAGTTTCAGCTGTGTTCGGTATGAACGAAAAAACTGTATTTTCGAGATCGTCGTCAACGGCTTTTGCTATGTCGGGAGTCAATAACTCACCCAGCATTTTTCGTTCGTTGTAAATATCGCTATCGCTGCCCCTTGAGAAGTAAATCCTTTCGAAAGAACAGGACCTTTTTTCGAATGGTCCGCGAATATTTTCTATGGTTACCTTCCCGCTTTTTTCAACAATTAAAGCAGAACCTGCCTCCAGTTCCATAACTTCTTTTGTTGGAACATTCAGAGCCGTTTGAATTACAGGACGTTCGGAAGCCGCCACTACGATCTCATCGTTCTGATAATAGAATGCTGGTCGAATTCCCCAGGGATCGCGAAGCACGAAAGCATCGCCATGACCAACCATACCGGCGATAGTATAGCCACCATCCCATTTTTTGCTTGCTTCACGTAAAATGTTACCAATACTAATATTCTTCGCTATAAGATCAGAGATTTCCATATTCGAATATCCCTGCTTTTTATACTGATTGAACTCCAGCTGATTTTCGGTATCAAGAAAATGTCCCAGGTTCTCGAGCATTGTAACGGTATCGATCTTCCCCCGGGGGTGTTGGCCCAATTCAACCAGGTGATTAAAAATCTCATCGACATTGGTCAGGTTGAAATTGCCCGCCAGCACCAGTGTACGCGATTTCCAGTTATTCTGTCGTACTACCGGGTGGACATTTTCGATAAGATTCTTACCGTAAGTCCCGTAACGCAGGTGTCCGAGTAATAACTCACCGGCAAAAGGCAGATTTTGTTTTACCCACGATATATCATTAATTAGAGTGGTAGATTTTTTTAATGCCTCATCAAAATTCGATTTAATAGTCTGGAAGAGGTCATTGATTGCCGAAGGTTCAACAGATCTTATTCTGTCGAGATATTCAAACCCTGGAGGATTATCAAATTTTATGCTTGCAATACCTGCTCCGTCCTGACCCCGATTGTGTTGTTTCTCCATCAGCAGGTAAAGTTTATTCAGACCCCACTGCCATGTTCCATACTTTAACTGATAGTATTCCAGAGGTTTCAACAACCTGATCAGGGCAATTCCACATTCATGCTTTATCTCGTCTGTCATTCTTGTTCAAATACAGTTACAACGCAGGGTAGTTGATTTTTGTTCGAACTATGAAAGCGTCGGGATATTCGTATTCAATTGATTTCATAAATTTCATTGCTTCACTGTGAGTTCTGAAATCACCGACGTAGAGCAGATAAAAAGGAGAATCAAAAATATAATAGGTTTTAATTCCTTCATGCTGGCTAATAAATTCTGCCTGAATCCGCGGCCCATCGATATATGCCTGCTTTCCGGAATTGGAATAAATCCTTATTCTGTAGCCTGTAATGCCTTTTCTTTTACTTTCTTCATACAGATGTTTATCAATCAGCCTGACAATATCATTATCCTGCGTAATAGTTACTTTACCCGGGCTCTGAGCATGCTGTATATCACGTATCAGCTGTGTTCCTGTCATTTGAGCATGATTCTTTGATGGTATTAGAAACAGAAGGCTAAGCAACAAGAATAAGTAGGCAGTTTTCACAGGCATTATTTTATATCCGTGGCAAAAATAGGTAATTTTTAAACCTACTTAAAAAAGATCGGTAAATAAAAAAGTACTAAAACAATCACTTAGAATACGATTTCACGGCTTTCATTAATCGGGATCCTTTTTTTGATGAGCATTGAACGAGCTGTAACCTCTCCCTCAAGCCTCAGACGCACCCTTTTCCCTTTCTTAAGATTCATCAGATTCATTGCCATACCGAATAGATTGGCCAGTTGTATGTTCAGCTTTACTTCATGTATTGAATTCGATTTAGCTTTAATTACAACAGGTTGATCGGAGCTCGTTATTTTGCCAAGGTATTGATCATTCATGAAAACACGAGTATCGAAGCCGGTTATTGTTATTTTATGTCGCGTCGGGTTATCGATGGGGATGCTCATCGATACAGCAAGTGCATTGTTTTCAAATCCTTCGATATTAATATTACTGATATCGCCGATGGTAATTTCAGCATACTTACCGCATGAGACAAGTGCAAGAGTGTAAATAAAAAGACAAACAATGTAAAAGCGTTGCATAGAATTTAGTATCTTGATGTGCATTTGAATAACCCCGAAATTACCAATTTTAACCGATTGATTTTATAACTGCAAAAAATTAACGATGAAAGTAACGAAGCAACAAATAGATCAATTTTTTGGATCAAAGAAACTTGCTATGGCAGGAGTATCAAGGAATCCAAAAAAATTCGGGCACCAGGTCTTCAACGATCTGATAAAAAACGGTTATACCGTAATTCCAATTAATCCTTTAACTGATGAGATTAACGGAGTTAAATGCTATAAAAGCGTTGGGGAACTACCTGCCGATGTAGAAAGTCTGCTGATAATGACCCCGAAATCAGAGACCGATACCGTTTTAAGAAATGCGATCGATAAAGGGATCAAGCATATATGGGTTCAACAAATGGCTGAAACGCAGGAAACACTCAAGATTGCCGAGGAATATCAAAAGGAGATCATTATGGGTAAGTGTGTTTATATGTTCGCTGAACCGGTTTCGAGTGTCCATAAATTTCACCGTTTCTTGGTAAAGATTTTTGGTATGTTACCAACATAAGAAAAGAGGCCTAAACATAAAGCCTCTTTCAGATTCGTATTATATTGAAGAATTATACTCTCTCAGCAACAAGGTCACCCACTTCGGAAGTTGAATATCCCATCCGTCCGGCGCCCATATCCTTCAGTTTGTTGGCCGTAACATCCATAATTGCCTGTTCGATAGCAAGTGCTGCTTTAGTTTCCCCCAGGTGTTCGAGCATCATGGCTCCTGCAGAAATTGAAGCCAGGGGATTGATTACATTTTTGCCTGTATATTTTGGTGCAGAGCCTCCAATAGGTTCAAACATGGATACACCTTCGGGATTAATATTACCACCAGCAGCGATACCCATTCCACCCTGGGTAATTGCCCCAAGGTCGGTAATAATATCGCCGAACATATTACCTGTAACAATAACATCGAACCATTCCGGATTTTTAACCATCCACATACACGTAGCATCGACATGATAGTATTCACGCTTAACCGATGGATACGCTTTCTCTCCCATTTCATGGAAAGCTCTTTCCCACAAGTCGTATACATAAGTAAGCACATTTGTTTTTCCACAGAGTGCCAGTGTGTTTTTTTTCTTACGTTTAAGCGTATAATCAAAGGCATAACGGAGACAACGATCGACCTGATGCCTGTTATACACCATATTTTGAATAGCTACTTCATGGGGTGTCCCTTTCATACTGACACCACCAACACCGGTATACAGATCGCCGGTATTTTCACGCACAACAACATAGTCGATATGCTCCGGACCTTTATCTTTGAGAGGTGTCGGCACACCTGGATATAGTTTTACGGGGCGCAAATTAATATACTGATCGAGTTCAAAGCGTAACCGAAGAAGGATTCCTTTTTCAAGAATGCCTGGTTTGACATCGGGATGGCCAATAGCCCCCAGAAATATAGCATCGAATTTTTTCAACTGTTCTGTGGCAGAATCGGGTAATACTTCGCCGGTTCTAATATATCGGTCACCACCAAAATCGTATTCTTCATAGTTCAGTTTGAAACCGAATTTTTGGGCAGAAGCCGATAATACCTTAATGCCTTCCCGGACAACTTCAGGACCTGTTCCATCACCGGGGAGTACTGCAATATTGTATGATTTACTCATAGAAATGTATATTAACTGTTATAAAACATAATTTTTTGAAGCGCAAGTATAGTATAATTTCTGCATAAAAAGTTACGATATACTTATTTTAATGCATTATTTAAAACTTTCAATGATATTCAACATTTTGATTGTGGCTGTGATGGCGGCAACAGTCTGATCCGAATCCAATCCACTGGTGCGAATTTCCTTCTTACCCATCTGCCAGGTAATCATAGTATGAACCAACGCGTCTGTTTTCCCTCCGGGAGGAATGGACACTACATAATCAAGAAGTTTAGGAATATTCTTGTTCAACGATTTATAAATTTTTTTCAGGGCTTTCATAAAAGCGTCATATTGTCCGTCGCCAATGGATGATTCTTCATACTCTTTCCCGTCAATCCTGATTCTCAGACTTGCTACCGGTTTAAGCCCTTTTGCAGTAGATAATGAGAAGTTCATCACCTTAATTTTTTCATCGATCGATTTGCTTTGTAACACATCTGAAATGATGTATGGTAAATCCTCCTGTGTAACCGTTTCTTTCTTATCGCCCAATTCAATAATTTTCCTGGTAAGTATCTTCATCGATTCTGCGTCGAGTTCAATGCCAAGAGCTTCCAGATTTTTAGCGATATTAGCCTTCCCTGATGTTTTGCCCAGGGCATAGGTTCTTTTTCTCCCAAATCGTTCAGGCAGCAGATCGTTATAGTAGAGATTATGTTTCTTGTCGCCATCGGCATGAACTCCGCTTGTTTGTGTGAATACATTATCGCCTATTAAGGGTTTGTTGGGAGGTATTCTAATACCTGAAAAAGTTTCGACCATCTTGCTTACAAGTGTTAGTTTCGATTCATCGACTGACATTTTATATCCGAAATGATCGTGAATAATAGCTATTACACTTGAAAGAGGAACATTGCCTGCTCTCTCTCCCAGGCCGTTTACAGTGGTGTGGATACAAGTAATGCCCGCTTTTAATGCAGCATATACATTGGCTGTTGCAAGATCGTAATCGTTATGTGGATGAAAGTCAAATTTTAATGTAGGATAGGTATCTATGATCTGTTTGCAAAAAGCATAAGTTTCATCAGGATTTAAGATCCCCAGGGTATCAGGCAGCATAAACCGCCCAACAGGCTGATCAGCCAGCTTATCGAGCATATTATAAACATATTCGGGAGAGTTTCGCATTCCGTTCGACCAGTCTTCGAGGTATATATTCACCCGAAGCCCTTTTGATACTGCATAATCAATAACCTCGATGATATCGTCCAGATGTTCCTCCGGGGTTTTATGCAACTGATGAGTAACATGTTTAAGCGATCCTTTAGTCAACAGGTTGATAACCTTACATCCGGCTCCAATAATCCAATCGACCGACACAGTACCATCGACAAAACCAAGCACTTCAATCTTTTCCAGATCGTTACGGGATCGGGTCCAGGAAACAATTTTTTTCACAGCTTCCAGTTCACCCTCCGAAACCCTCGCCGAGGCTATCTCCAGTCGATCAACTTTAAGTTCCTCAAGAAGAAGTTTGGCTATACTCAGCTTTTCATCGAACGTAAAGGAAACCCCCGATGTTTGCTCACCATCGCGGAGTGTGGTATCCATGATCATTATTTTCATAAACCTATTCCTCATCATTAATCAACAAAGTGATGGAAGGCTGCAGGCAGAGCTCACAGCCATCCTCCATCAAAATTAAAACTTACGTTGTGCTTCGAATGCCTCAATTTTATCCTTAATACTCAACAGATAGTCGATATCGTCGTATCCATTAACAAGGCACTCCTTCTTATAGGAGTTAATTTCAAAGTTCTCGATTTCGTTGGCAGAGAGAATGGATATCGTTTGTTTCTCAAGATTCACCTCCACTTCCGTTTTCGGATTACTTTCAATTGCCTTAAAAAGTTTTGTCAGAAAAGCAGCGCTAACCTGAACAGGCAACAGTCCGTTATTGAGTGCATTGTTTTTAAATATATCTGCGAAGAAACTGGAAACGACTACCTTAAAACCGTAATCATGAATAGCCCATGCGGCATGTTCACGGCTGGAGCCACTTCCAAAGTTCTTACCTGCCACCAGAACTTCCCCATTATATGTTGGATTATTCAGGACAAAATCAGGAACAGGTTTATCATTCTTATCGTACCGCCAGTCTCTGAAAAGATTATTTCCAAAACCATCGCGTGTTGTGGCTTTCAGGAATCGAGCCGGTATGATCTGATCGGTATCCACATTTTCGACCGGAAGAGGTACGCAAGTCGAACGTATTGTAACAAATTTTTCTTTTGACATGTTTTCTAATTTTCATCATTAACAACAGTTTACATAAAATCACGCGGATCGGTAATTTTCCCGGTGATAGCCGCGGCAGCAGCTGTAAGTGGACTTGCCAGCATAGTCCTGGATCCGGGTCCCTGGCGACCTTCGAAATTACGGTTGGTTGTTGAAACAGCATATTTACCTTCAGGGACTTTATCGTCGTTCATGGCCAGGCATGCAGAGCAGCCCGGCTGGCGTAATTCAAATCCGGCTTCGGCGAGCACCTTATCAATTCCCTCGGCTATGGCCTGTTTTTCAACCTGACGAGAACCGGGGACGATCCATGCAACTATATCCTTGGCTTTTTTCTTACCTTTAACAAAGTTTGTAAAAGCACGTAAGTCTTCAATGCGTCCGTTTGTACAACTGCCAACGAATACATAATCCACCTTTTTACCTATCATTGGAGTGCCAGCGCTAAATCCCATGTAAGCAAGTGATTTCTCAAAAGATATTCTGGCGCTTTTATCAACTGAGTCGATGGTCGGGATTGATTCCCTTATGCCAATACCCATTCCCGGATTGGTGCCATAAGTAATCATAGGCTCAATTTCAGCAGCCTCATACTTAAGTTCCCAATCGAATTTAGCGTCGGGGTCAGAAAATAGTGTTTTCCAGTACTCCATTTTCTTATCCCAATCAGTGCCTTTTGGAGCAAATTCCCTTCCCTGGATATAGTCATAAGTTATTTCATCGGGGGCAATCAGGCCACCACGTGCTCCCATTTCAATACTCATATTGCAAACAGTCATTCTCCCCTCCATACTAAGGCTTCGGATAGCCGACCCGGCATATTCAACAAAATAGCCTGTACCTCCGCTGGCTGAAATTTTCGCTATAATAAAAAGAATGATGTCTTTTGCGGTAACGCCCTTCTTCAGATTACCATCGATGGTAATTCTCATTTTCTTGGGTTTAGGCTGCATTATACACTGGGTAGCAAGAACCATTTCCACTTCGCTCGTTCCAATACCGAAAGCAACGCTGCCGAAAGCACCATGAGTAGCTGTATGACTGTCGCCGCATACGATGGTCATGCCAGGAAGAGTTAATCCAAGCTCAGGTCCAATGACATGTACAATTCCCTGATAGGGATGATTAAGACCATAATGTAAAATACCATGTTTCGATGTATTCTCAGCCAATTTTTCGACCTGCGTGCGTGAAAGCAGCTCTTTAATAGGTAAATGCTGGTTGATAGTAGGTACGTTATGATCAGGAGTAGCAACTGTATTTTTAGGTCGAAACACCTTTATCCCACGTTTATCAAGCCCTGCAAATGCCTGGGGACTTGTTACTTCATGTACCAGGTGTCGATCGATATACAATACACAGGGACCGCCTTCAATTTGCGAAACAACATGCGAGTCCCAGACTTTATCAAATAATGTTTTTCCCACGTTATAAATAATTGAATTAAACAATCTTATTAACTGCATCAATAAATGCTTCTACAGAAGCGGTTATAATATCTGTATTACCTGAAAATCCATAGTAAAATTTACCTTTATTTTCTATTTGAATATGGACTTTACCGATATCATCGGATCCCCGGGTTATAGCCTGAACAAGGAATTCCTCCAGACGAACTTTATGCCGTATCAGGCTTTTTACGGCTGTAATAGCTGCGTCAACAGGACCATTACCTGATTCGGTAGCGGTAAAAACCTCACCATCGATATCAAGTGAAACTGTGGCCATAGGGATTGTTGATTTCCCGGAGAGTACCTGAAGATGATTCAACTTAATTTTGGCGGTCTCGTTTTCTGAAGATTTTCCCGCCAATACTTCTAGATCTTCATCGTTAATATCTTTTTTCTTATCGGCAAGCAGTAAGAATTTCTCATATATTGAATCCAGCTCCTCGCTCGAAAATTCGTGTCCCAGAAGACTCAGCCTGTGTTTCAGCGCTGCACGACCACTACGGGCTGTCAGCGTTATGCTTGATTCAGCCACACCTACATCGACCGGATCAATGATTTCATAGTTTTCACGATTTTTTAACACGCCATCCTGATGAATTCCTGATGAGTGTGCAAACGCATTGCGACCCACGATAGCTTTATTTGGCTGTACCGGCATATTCATAAGAGAAGAAACCAGGCGGCTGGTTTTCATAATGTTTTTTGTTTTGATTCCTGTGTCAAGATTAAGATGTTTTCGACTTTTCAGAATCATTACAACTTCTTCAAGTGAGGTATTGCCTGCACGTTCTCCAATGCCATTTATGGTTACTTCTGCCTGACGTGCGCCATTCATAATACCTGCAATTGTATTGGCAGTAGCCATGCCCAGGTCGTTATGACAATGAGTAGAGATGATGGCTTTATCAATATTCTTTACATTTTCTTTCAGGTAGCGGATTTTTTCACCAAACTCAACCGGCAGGCAATACCCGGTTGTATCAGGAATATTCACCACAGTGGCACCCGCAGCAATAACAGCTTCAATTACTCTTGCAAGGTATGCATTCTCGGAACGTCCTGCGTCCTCCGCATAAAATTCCACATCATCAACAAATTTCCTTGCATATTTAACAGCCTCCATAGCCCGCTCAATGATTTCATCCTCATTCGATTTCAATTTATAATGAATATGATAATAAGAAGTGCCAATACCGGTATGGATTCTTTTTCTCCTGGCGACTTTAAGTGCATCGGCAGCAACCTCAATATCCTTTTTAACGGCACGGGTGAGTCCACAAATAATGGGTTCTTTTACTGCTTTCGATATTTCAACCACCGAGTTAAAATCGCCGGGACTAGAGATAGGAAAACCTGCTTCGATAATGTCGACACCAAGTGATTCAAGAGCTTTTGCCACTTCAATCTTTTCAACTGTATTCAGTTGACAGCCAGGTACCTGTTCTCCATCGCGAAGGGTTGTATCGAAAATATATATTTTTTCACTCATATAATTTTTGTTTTAGATTCTACTTTGCTTTAATATATTGCAATTGTGACATCGGCTTTCCAGAGCCAACAAAATAGTATTCCCCCCTTCGGGGGTAGCAAAGTATCCATAAGGTCGAACAAAGCTTTAGGATAGTGTTTCATATTGTCATAGCCTGTTAAAAAAACTGAGGGCTATCCTCGTGTGAGAACAGCCCTCGTATGTTATTAATCTATACTTATACCATTCTCACACCGGTACATTAAGAATACCAAGTAAAAGAATCAGACCAAGTATAGAAGTTATTATTCTCATTATGCACTCATTTGAAGTACAAATTTACTGATAAAAATCATTTTTCAAAGTGCAATCTGAAAAAAGCTGTTAAAATATACTGATTTGATGCGATGGTAATCTTTGAAATGGCTTTCGTTGTGTATTTTCCGGGATTATTCCTCCATCTCTGCCAGTATTTCATCAGTAACTTCAAGATTATGGAAAACGCTTTGCACATCATCTAGTTCTTCGAATTCCTCTACCATGCGGAGTACTTTTTTAGCATCTTCCTTCGGAAGCGACTTAGTAGTATTTGCTATACGTTGTAACTCGGCACTTTCAACCTCAACTCCCATATCTTCCAGTTTCTTATTCATACTTTTAAAATCTTCGAGAGCTGTTGTGATGATAAATAAATCATCCGTTACTTCGCATTCTTCAACTCCTGCGTCAATAATTTCCAGTTGAAACTCGTCAGGATCAAGAGAGCCTCTTTTAACGGTAAATACAGCCTTTCGGTCGAATATAAAACTGAGCGAGCCATTTGTACCCATGTTCCCGCCCCGTTTATTAAAAACAGACCTTACAAGGCTGACAGTGCGCTGATTATTATCAGTAAGACATTCGATAAAGATGGCTACACCATGAGGTGCATAACCTTCGTAAGTTACTTCCGATAATTCGGCTCCATCTTTATCTGCTTTATTGATAGCCCGCTCGATATTTTCTTTGGGCATATTGGCCCCTTTGGCATTTTGTATTGCAAGACGCAACCGCGGGTTTGCTTCGGGATCGCTCCCGCCCTCCCTGACTGCTATTGAAATTTCTTTAACAATACGAGAAAAAATTTTACCCTTTTTTGCGTCAAGGGCTCCTTTCTTCCTTTTAATTGTTGACCACTTACTATGTCCTGACATATGATGGTTTTTTAACTAATTATCTATAAATTGGGGCATAAAATTAAAAATTTACCCGGAACCATAAAAGGGTTTCTTCGAGTTTTGGTATTAATTGGATACGTACCATGATCAGGTGAATTGTCATCATCGTGCTGCATGAATGATCAGTATTATACAAGGTTGTTTTAAAATATGCAACCTATGAAACTCAGAAAACAGATAATTCTTCTTCTTTCACTAGTGCTTTCAATCACCGTTTTATCCTTCCTGGATGATGATTATACTATAAGAAATATTCAAAAAATTGCTTCCTCATTATATGACTATGCCCGTTATTATTCGCCACAAAAGGTTTATTTGCATATGGATAAGTCAAATTACTATGCAGGTGAACATATATGGTTTAAGGCATACTTGTTAGATGGTATAACACACTATCAGGATTCACTTTCTGAGCCGGTTTATGTCGAATTAATAAATCCTTACAGAAAAGCTGCCCAGATCATACGCCTAAAAATCATTAACGGAGAAGGTACGGGTAGTTTTTTCCTGGCCGATACTATTCCTGAAGGCATTTATCAGGTTAGGGCATATACAAACTGGATGAAGAATTTTGGTCCTGAATTTTTCTTTAATAAAAACCTTGAAATTCGTAATCCAAAGAAAGAATTTCAGATTACTGCAAAGGAAGCCCGATCCAACAAAAAGAACGTTAAAAAGTTGATGAACAAAACAACACGTTACCAGATTGGTTTCTTCCCAGAGGGCGGAAGATTGATTGCCGGAACAAAAAGTAAAATTGCATTTAAAGCAACCGAAGATTTTGGTGCGGGTATTCCCGTAACTGGAGCTGTTTATGATCAGAATAATAAAGAGCTGGTTGAATTTGAAACAGCCTTTGAAGGTATGGGATATTTTACCCTTCGTCCTCTGAAAAATCACCGCTATTATGCTATGGTTAAATATCCTGACGGATCGACAAAAAAAGTACCGCTCCCGGAAGCAGAAGAGAATGCTGTTGGGCTTATGCTTTATGATTCCGGTAATCTGATCACAGCAAAAATCAGTTCAAACAAACCCCCTTCGAATGACAGGCCGGCAAACGACTTTATCCTTATTGGCCAGGTACGGGGTAAAATGTACTATGCAGAATCGAAAAATCTACTTGATAAGGATAGCACCATTACAATGAACGCAAATATTTTTCCTTCGGGAGTTGTACAATTTACCCTTTTTAACAACCGTCTGATGGCCATTGCTGAACGTTTATTTTTTGTAAATCATAATGATTTTGTAAGGTTCGATATTACTGCAGATAAATTGACAGATAGTGTAAAACTTAAAATAAAACCTGTTAATTCAGGCGCTGTTAGCTCCACATTTTCAGGTTCTGTGACAGTGACGATTCCTGAAACAAACCAGCCAGAAATATTGCAGCATAACATTCTGACAGAACTATTGCTCACTTCCGATCTTCCCGGCAATATTCCTTCGCCGGCATACTTTATAAATACAGCCGGACCACAGGTTAAAGAGCATGCCGATCTGTTGATGCTTACAAACGGGTGGAAAAGATTTGTATGGGCCGATTTGACTGAGAAAGAGTACCCAAAAATTCGTTTTACCAAAGAAGATGGAATTACGGTGGCAGGAAAGATAACCCGTGAATTTTTTGAAATCCCGGTAAAAGAAGCAAGCGTTAAATTATACATCTTAACTGAATACAATGATGAATATAATACCATCTCCGATAAAAACGGAAGATTCAGTTTCGACAAGCTCGATTATTGGGATACACTGAGTGTACGGATAGTTGCACGAAAGCCCGGTGGAGGAAAAAATGTGCTGATTCTTCTTAATGATGCATCGATGGAGGAAGTACAGGAGTATTATGGCGATTTCTTTTTAACCACTACCTCGAAGATTGATATGAAGAAATATCGCCAGGTTCAGGCTGATATCGCAAAAAAAGAGATGATAAAAAGGCAGAAAGAACTTGATTCCATATTTTCGAAATCGATCTATGGAACCCCCGACTATGTGATCTGGGGTGATGAGATCCCGGAAGGATGTGCCAGTATTCCTGATGCTATTAAAGGAAGGGTGCCTGGAGTAAACGTTGCTGGAAACAGTATTACTATTCGAGGAATAAATACACTACTTGGCAACACCGATCCATTGGTTGTAGTTGATGGAGTGACGACATCACTTGATGCGCTTTATAGTATTCCCGTTGAAGATGTTGAACGGATCGAAATCTTGAAAGGCCCTTCTACCGCCATGTATGGTTCCCGGGGAGCAAACGGTGTTATTGCAATATATACGAAGCATGGAACCTTTATGAAAAAAGGAGAGATCTCCTTCTCGATGTTGGGTTATCATGTTGTGGAGCGGTACTATTCACCATCGAATAAATCCCTGACAAATAATATTGATCGTCAGCAATTACCGGTGACAGTATCCTGGAATCCGGAGATAAAAATCCATCCTGCTGAAATGATAGAAATAACCTTCCCCCTTATGACAATTCCCAGGCAGGGAATACGGGTAGAGATCGAAGGGATCACCAATCAGGGAACTCCAGGCCAAAGTATTTATTATTTCAACAGTTTTTGATCAGCCCAGCAGTTTAAATCCCTTACCATGTATATTAATAATTTCAATGGAAGGGTCTTCTTTGAGGTATTTTCTGAGTTTTGCAATATAGACATCCATACTTCGGGCATTGAAGTAATTATCATCAATCCAGATCGATTTAAGTGCAAAATTCCTCTCAAGAACTGAGTTTTTGTTAAGGCACAGAAGTTTGAGCAGTTCTGTTTCTTTGGTAGTCAGTTTGTAAGCTTTATCATGAAAAGTTAGCAATTGCTTTTCTGTATCGAAATGGTATTGTCCGATCGTAAACTCTTTTTGTGTATTAAATTTTCCATATTTGCCCGTACGGCGTAAAATAGCTTCGATCCGATATACAAGTTCTTCCATACTGAAGGGTTTAGAGATATAATCATCACAACCTGCTTTAAAACCTTCAAGGATATCTTCTTTCTGAGATTTTGCCGTAAGAAAAATTATAGGTATATCGGCATTCGTCATCCTGATTTCTTTAGCTAATGTGAAACCATCCTTAACAGGCATCATAATATCGAGGATGCAAAGATCATAGTGTTTCTTGACGAAGTTTTTATAGGCAATCTCTCCGTTGCCATATAAATCAGTATCATACTTTTTGGCAATCAGATACTCTCTCAGTAATGATCCGAGATTTTCATCATCTTCGGCCA
The DNA here is from genome assembly GCA_964634105.1 of uncultured Bacteroidales bacterium. GTDB lineage: Bacteria > Bacteroidota > Bacteroidia > Bacteroidales > UBA10428 > UBA10428. Next base: position 56,057 of record CAZWIU010000002.1, read on the forward strand.
GAAGAACTTTTAATTCATTCATACTGTTATATTTTTTACTGGAAGTTTAACAATAAATTCTGAACCAGCGCCTAATTCAGATTCAACACAAACAGTTCCGTTAAGTTCAGTAATAATTTTCTTTACATAGCTTAACCCAAGGCCAAATCCTTTGACATTATGAATATTACCCGTTGGAACACGATAAAATTTGTCAAAAATATGTCGCTGATTACTTTTGCTTATGCCAATTCCATTGTCGCGGAATACAATCTGGACATACTGGTTAATATTTCTGGTTTCAATGTAAATCTCAGGCTTCTCAGGTGAATATTTAACTGCATTATCAAGCAAATTTGAAAATACATTCGATAGATGCACAGGATCGGCATCCACAAGATCATTTTCAGCATGCAGGGAGGGTATAAGGACCCCGTTTTTAGATTCTACCTGAAGGATAAAATTTGAAACTACCTGTTCGATAACATCATGTACTGAAATCTCCTGGAACTGTAAACGCAGATTGCCCTGATCAAATTTTGCCATTTGCAATACCCTCTCAACCTGATAGCCCAGTCGTTTACTTTCTTCTGCTATGATACCTGAGATCCTGTCATAATTTTTATCTTCAGAGGCTATGCTTTTATCACTTAACAACTGCGATGCAAGTGAAATAGTTGATATCGGGGTTTTCAGTTCATGTGTCAGATTATTTACAAAATCGCTTTTCATCTCCGAAAGCCTTTTTTGTCTTACTATCACGTACAGGGTTAAGGAGAATGTGATGATCAGGAAGAGTGTGAGGCAAGAAGAGGAAATGCTTATAAAACCTAATGATTGAATAATAAAGTTCTTTCGCTTCGGGAAATATATCGTTAAAATATTTGCATTATCAAAAAAATCATTTGGCAGCATCTGAATATGGTAGAGCTCCGATTTCGCATTCGGGTTGAAGTTTTTAGACCGGTATGAGATTCTTTTATCCCATTGAATGACTGCAAATTCGTATTCGGTTTTTATCCCCTGGCGGATAAGGGCTTTATGCAAAAAACTATTGATTTTCGCAGGGTCCAACTGTTGTTCCAATCCAGATGGTAATGAAAACATTTGATTGGCGACTTGTTCTAAAAATTTCTTTTTATCCAACGCTTCACTCTTTAGCTCCTTTTTTGAGGAGGAGAGTTCACCGGCAGGCCTTATATCCTGCCTGGTAGAAATAGAAATGTCCGCACTTATATTCCCCGATTCCGATTCACGCGAGATTTCAACTTTTTGCGAAAGGTATTTACCAGTAAAGGTATCGAGTTGATAGTTAATGGTAGTGTCGAAATGATAATCAGCGGGAAGGCCTCCTGTTGAATCAATATCAGCCAGCCTGACTTCATCAAATATGAAACTCATGGTTTCATTCCTTTGTATATTCGTAACAGTTTCTGTTAATGCTTTCTGAACCAGTTGATTAAAATGATTTTCTTTCACCTTATAAGCATTCCTTATCCATAACGATTGCATAGTTATAAGTCCGATGAGTGCCAGGCTCATCAAAAGAGCAATAATAATAATTAGCTTCCGGCTCATTGCAGAACAAATATACTATTGCCTGTAATTCAATAAGATTTGTTTAACAATAATTAACATACATTGATATCTCTTAACTAAACTATGCTATACTTTTGTTTGACAGACAAAGGAAATAAGGAGTTGATAAAAAAATAACAGATAAAAGCAACTTTTAATTATTTTTTGCGTCTAATAGAAAAAGAACAATAAACAATAATCATTTATAGTTAATATTTAGGATTTAGGTTTCTGATTCTTTTCATAGGTTAAAAATGGGTTAGGGTTAATGAAAGGAGGTTTTTCAACCTCCTTTCTGTTTTTGTTTATCTTAGAAGGGGGAGTATTGCTCCATTATCTGGTGAGGGTATTTAATAAAGTTTTGGATGATAGAAATAAGTTTCTTTTGATCAACAGGCTTTGTAATATAATCACAACAACCGGCATTAATACATTTTATCCTGTCGCCTTCCATTGCATAAGCTGTCTGAGCAATAATGGGGATTTCAGGACGTTGTGCTGAGATATATTTTGAAGCTTCCAGTCCGCTCATTTCCGGCATTTTTATATCCATCAATATCAAATCGAGATTTTTGTTTGTCACGGCAATGTTTATAGCTTCGCTTCCATTTAAAGCTCTGGATAATCTTGCCCCCGTGTCTTTCAGAATTTCTTTTAAGTATAAAAAATTTATATCATCATCTTCTGCAATAAGAAAGTGTCGGTCGCTCCAATCAGGAATTCTGTCTGATACGGTGTAATTTTTCGCTTGATCTATGGATGATTTGGTAGTTTTTCGGTAGGGTAACTGGAAAAAGAAATCAGAGCCTTTTCCTTCGATAGATTCCACCCAGATTTTACCTCCGAGCAATTGGATTATATTCTTACATATTGCTAATCCCAGCCCTGATCCTCCAATTTTTTGTGATTGATGTTTATCCAGCTGAAAAAACCTCTCAAATATCCTTTCCTTCATATCCTCAGGAATACCCATACCAGTATCTCTGACATAAAAAAAGATATTGGATTGGTCGATTAATTTAAAGCCAAAACGGATTGATCCCTGGTTAGTATACTTTGCAGCATTATTTAATAGGTTTGACAACACCTGTTTCAATCTTTCAGCATCGGTATAGAATTCTGTATTCTGCTCGTTTGCCTCCACCTCCAGGATAAGTTCTACATCGTGTTCAATACCATACCGTCGCAATGTTTCCTGTGTAATAATCCTAAGGTCTGATAATATATCAAAAGGCCGACATGATTTATATTTAATTTTCAGTTGATTTGATTCGATCTTAGCAATGTCGATAATATCTTCAATAATATTCAGAAGATCGTTACTGCTCTTTCTTATCAGTTTGAGATATTCGGTACGGTCGATGTTTAAAAACTTATCATTAAGCAACAGTTCAGTAAAACCCAGGATGGCATTCATTGGTGTTCTTATCTCGTGAGACATATTTGCCAGAAATGCTGTTTTCAATCTATCAGTTTCGACTGCCTTATTTTTTTCCTCTTGTAAGCTTTTCTCCGTATTAAGTTGCTCAGTAAAATCGAGCAGCATTGCTATAGTGAAATAATGAACAGGCTTATCATCGAAAATTTTTTTCAAACGAACATTAAATTGCCTGGTTCCCTCCATGGTTAAAAATGAAGTACTAAACTCAGCTTCTATATCGCTTTGAGATTTAAAGCTAATTATCTTCGAACGCAGATAATCTGGCAAATTTTCGGTTATTGTATTATCATCATGGTGGCCTGTTTTATAAATTGATACTAACTGTTCAAACTTAGAATTACCGTAAACCTGTTCGTTTATATGGTCGTATATTAACAGGGGGACAAAAAAATTTCTGAAAAGATGAATATATCTATCATTTGAAGGTGAACTATCCTTCACACTATAGAAATTATCATCATCAGACAGGCATTTACTTATTCCTAAATCAGAGACAAAATCAAGTTCAAAACGATTGAATCTATTATCAAGGAAAGTGCGGTAACATGTTTTTGAGCGTTCATTATCGATAAAGCAATTAATCAGATCGATAAAAGCCTGACGATAATGCCTGTAAAGGATCATCGCTTCGGATACTGAAACTTGATTTCCAGAATCAGTATTTAATTCCAGAATATCTTTTATTAATGAAAATTCCCTGTGGGTTTTCCCATCATGATGGTATGGCGGAGTAGTGTCCGTGTCAGGATTTTGGTTAATCCCTGATAGTAGTGAAACCGATATTTTTTTTATCGTTGAATTTACTACAGCTGTTGAAGTAAGGATATTCTTAGAAAATTCTTGATTCAGGGATAAATACCTAACTCTATTTGCCAACCAATTCTCCTTGGCACTGATTAATGAGAACAACTCCACAAATTCCCTCGTCATATGTCTGTAATTTGATTCAGGGTTCACAATGGTCAGATGGACAAAATTAAGTTAACCTTTAGCCAATGATTATACCAAGCGAATGATATTGTTTATCTGAACACGGTGAGATATATCACTGAAAAGGGTGCAACAAACCTTTCAAAAATGAATATGACGCAACGCTTTAAGTTTAGACTGGTTAATTTTATATATTGCAGATATCTCTGGAATGTTTTTGATATCCTGGATCTTAGCCTCAATTGGTTCTTTAGGTGCCTCCGTAGCGATAATAAATATATAATCGATTTTTTTTATCTCAGGGAATAAATAGTGGCCGCCGTGACGATTAACAAGTAAAACATACTTCTCGATTTCATCATGACTGAGATAATTATAGCGGCGGAAGTTTACAACTATATTTTTGCGTGAGATTTCAACGTTATCGCCAAGCGCCAGGTTTATTCCGAGAAAACGGTTAATAATCTGACATATCAGAATATCCGACTCGGACGAAGAAATTGCGTACACCAACATTCCTTCAATAAGGTCGTAATCATTTACTATAAGAATCTCTTTTTTTACCACTTACGATAAGCCTTAAATTCCTATCATATGTATTGCCTGGCGGGCAGCATTTTGTTCGGCTTCCTTTTTTGATTTGCCCATCCCCATGCCAACAATATCATCGAAGACCAGCAGATGCGATACAAAAACAGGGGTTTTATCATCGCCGTTAACCTGTTCCTGACAGCTAAAATTGATATCCTTTTTATTCTTTTGTCCCCATTCAATAATCCTGCTTTTAAAATCCATTTCGGTATCGATAAGGGTATCAAGATTTATGTGGTTAGTAAGGACCTTCTTAAGTATAAAATTTTTGGCCATATTGTATCCGCGGTCGAGATAAATAGCCCCGATAATTGCCTCAAGTGTATCGCCGTATAACGATTTATGATTATCCTTGCTGATCCGTGCTATTACAACATTACCGATACCCATTTTCAGAGCAATTTGTTTCAGTGCATCGCGATTCACAATTTTGGAACGCATTTGTGTCAGAAATCCTTCGTCTTTATCAGGAAATTTGGCATACAGATGTTCGGCCACGATGGTATCGAGGATTGCGTCTCCAAGAAATTCAAGTCGTTCGTTATGCAGATCATGATTTTTGGAGAACTGACCGGAAGCAGATCGATGAATTAGCGCCAACTGATATAATCGATAATTCTTTGGAGCAAATCCAAGAATCTTTCTCAGTTGCTTTTTAAATTTCTTCCCCGGTTGAAAAATGTACCTTTTTTGCTTTCTAAAAATATCAAGCAAGGTTTTACGAGAATTTTTTGAAAATGGCAGAAGTGTTATGCCCTCCAAAACCAAATGTGTTGCTAAGAGCAGCGTTAACTACCCGTTCCTGGGCCTTATTAGGGGTAAGATTGAGTTTTGGGTCAATCTCCGGATCGAGTTCATTCAGATTGATTGTAGGAGGAACAATATTATTAACAATTGCCAGAATGGAAGCAATTGCCTCAACAGCACCGGCAGCTCCTAACAAATGACCGGTCATGGATTTGGTGGAGCTAATATTTATTTTATAGGCGTGCTCCCCAAATACTTTTTTAATTGCTTTTGCCTCAGCAATATCTCCAAGCGGAGTTGCCGTACCATGCACATTTACATAGTCCAAATCCTCAGGATTCATATGAGCATCTTCCAATGCGAATTTCATTACATTGATAGCGCCCAAACCCTCAGGATGAGGAGCAGTAAGATGATACGCATCGGCAGATAAACCACCGCCGATAAGTTCACAATAAATTTTAGCACCACGCTTTTTGGCGTGTTCCAGTTCTTCCAATATAAGTACACCGGCACCCTCGCCCATAACGAAACCATCGCGGGTAACGTCGAACGGTCTAGAGGCTGTCTTATACTCATCATTGTTAGTTGATAATGCCTGGGAAGCGTTAAATCCGCCAATCCCAGCCTGATTTATTGCTGCTTCTGAACCCCCAGAAATGAAAAGATCAGCTTTAGCCAAACGTATATAATTGTAGGCATCAATTATTGCGTTTGTGGAGGTAGCACAAGCTGATACAGTGGCAAAATTAGGCCCACGGAATCCATATTTTATGGAAATTTGCCCTGCAGCAATATCAGATATCAGTTTAGGAATGAAAAAGGGGCTGAAACGGGGAACACCCTGTCCCTCAATAAATGATATCAGTTCTTCGAAGAATGTACCAAATCCGCCGACACCCGAACCAAAGATCACTCCGGCCTTATCGAGGTTAATCTTTTCCAGGTCCAACCCTGAATCTTTAATCGCTTCGTCAGCAGCAATAAGTGCAAACTGAGCGAATAAGTCGAGCTTTCTGGCCTCTTTACGGTCGAAGTGAGCCTGGGGGTCAAAATTCTTAACCTCGCATGCAAACTTTGTTTTAAAGTTTGTGGCATCAAAACGAGTAATCAGGTCCGAACCACTTGTACCCTTAATAAGATTGTCCCAAAAATCACGGACATTATTACCTAAAGGTGTAATAGCTCCCAGACCAGTAACAACTACTCGTTTTAATTCCATAATGCGACAGGGTTAGTTTTCGAAAGAATGGTTACTTCGCGTTCTCCTCGATGTATTTGATGGCCTCAGCTACAGTACTGATTTTTTCAGCCTGGTCATCAGGAATTCCAATATTGAATTCTTTTTCAAATTCCATAATTAACTCGACTGTATCCAGTGAGTCTGCACCTAAATCGTTAGTGAAACTTGCTTCGGGTGTAACTTCGCTTTCATCAACGCCAAGTTTATCAACGATTATAGCTTTTACTCTAGATGCAACATCAGACATAGTTCTAATTTTTAATTATACTTAGGTTTAAAAAAATAACGCTGCAAAGAAATGCAATAATTGAAAAAAAACAAATAAAAATATTGAAATATTGAATCAAAATTAGCTTTTTTTGTTCTTTTCCTAAGTTAATACCAGCTTTTATTTATTTTTTATTTGTTTGATAATGAAAAAAATAGCCGTTTTTGCTTCAGGTTCCGGATCAAATGCCCAGGCCATTGCAGAATATTTTAAAAATCATAACTATATTCAGGTGACATGTATTCTTTCAAATCGAAATGATGCTTATGTACTGGAGCGGGCCAAGCAATTGAATATACCCTCGTATGTATTTAACCGCGAAGATTTCTATAACACTAAATCAGTGCTGAAAATCCTTCAAGAGTACCATATCGATTTCATTGTACTTGCAGGTTTTATGTGGTTAGTTCCGGAATACCTCATTACAGCTTTCCCGAACCGGATTGTTAACATCCATCCGGCTCTTCTGCCTAAATATGGAGGTAAAGGAATGTATGGGCAATATGTTCATCAGGCAGTAATAGAACATGGCGAAAAAGAATCGGGGATTACAATTCATTATGTTAATGAGAAGTACGATGAAGGGAATATAATATTCCAGGAACGTTGCCGGGTAGAACCTGACGACACTCCGGAGACCCTGGCCCGGCGTATTCATGAGCTTGAGTATAAAAATTATCCGAATGTTATTGAAAACCTGCTAATGAGATAAATTTTTAAGGTATAGCTTTACAGCCGAGTGCAGTGATTTGACTGTCTGAATTTTAACTGAGTCAAATGCCCTCAGATTTTCAGGATGAACAGGTTCAACCGGGGGAGCTTCTACTTTTAAAGGATCGACAGGGCTTCCATTCTTATAAAACCGAAAATCGAGGTGAGGACCCGTAGCAAGGCCTGTACTTCCTACATATCCTATCACATCACCTTGTCGGACATACGTGCCTGTAGCAATTCCGGGTGCAAATCCGGATAAATGAAGATATGCAGTAGTATAGATACTATTATGCCTGATTTTAATATAATTTCCCCCTCCATTATTATAACCTCTTTTTGCCTCGATAATCTTACCATCGCCAATAGCCTGAACAGGAGTACCGGTGGGTGCAGCATAATCAACACCGTGATGCGGGCGCCGAATTTTTAATACAGGATGCACGCGTGAATGTGAATAACGGGAACTAATCCTTGAGAAACGAAGCGGGGCTTTTAAAAAAGCCTTTCGCAGACTATTTCCTTCCAGATCATAATAACTTTCAACACTATCCTGAACAAAGGGAATGGCATAAAAATCTGTTCCCGAACTGCGAAAATAGGCCGCATGGATACGACCCAGCCCGATTGAAACCGAATCGACATAAAGCTCATCATAGATAACAGAGAAACTATCGGCGGGTTGAAGACCAAAAAAATCGATACTCCAGGCATAGATCTCCGAAAGTTCATTGGCAAGTACCGGATTATATTTTTTGCTCATCATAGCATCCCACAATGAAGTCTTAATACTTCCCGAGGCATATTGGCGGTTGACTATCATCGCTTTCTTCCCAATTTCAATAGTAACTGTATCGCTAAAAGAGAATGTGACAAAATCAACAGGTGTATGTTCATAAACAAAATAGCGAAGAGTTGAAAGCGAATCTTTCTCAAGAAATACCGTATACTTGTTTCTTGCGCGGATTTTTCTCAGGTCAAAAACCGGATTTTCAATGGTTAAAAGCCTTTGTATACTGCCATCAGGCAAATTATAGTTTGCCAGAATGGTAAGCAGCATTTCATTCTTTCTTACATAATCTGTCAATACATAGAACGAGTCAACAGGAATATTATACATTCTGACAGGCTCAATCGTTGCCACGATTGAATCTGCGGTCTCAATTTCAGGTTCTTTAACAGAAGGAATATACTGATACCTGATAAAGTAGATAATACCAGATGTAGCGATCAGCGTTAATAAAATAATGACTGACCATTTCATGGAAAGTTTTTGGAAAATATTACCTGACGACAATGTTCACTATTTTGTTAGGTACGACAATAATTTTAATTATTTCCTTGCCTTCGATCCATTTAGTTGTTTTTTCATTTTCCAACACTCCCTTTTCAATTTCTGCGACCGTTAGGTTGCGAGGGAAAGTCATTTTGAATCGTAATTTGCCATTGAAAGAAACAGGATATTCGAATGAATCTTCAACCAGGAATGCTTCATTCACTTCAGGCCAGGGTACGTAGGTAATTGTTTCAGATCCTCCGTATAAGTTCCAGAGTTCTTCTGCCAGATGGGGCGCAAAAGGAGAAAGGAGTTGGCTGAATATTTTAGCAGTACCGGCTGATATTCTTCCGGACTTGATGGCCAGGTTTTTAAAAATCATCAGTTGTGAAATTGCTGTATTAAATTTCAGGTTCTCGATATCAGAAGTCACTTTTTGGATGGTTTGATGCAATCCTTTCAGGATTTCGGGTGATTCCTCTTCCTGATGTATGTTATTCAGATCGGCAAAGAATCGATAGACCTGGTTAAGAAAGTTATATACCCCCCTTACCCCGGTTTCTGTCCATGGTTTGGTAGCATCAAGAGGGCCCATGAACATTTCATAGAGCCTGAGACTATCTGCACCATAATTGGCAACAACCTCGTCGGGATTTACCACATTTTTGAGTGTTTTAGACATCTTAGCTACGATCTGTCGAAGTTCTTCGCCTGAAGATTTATGGAAGAATCTCCCATCGCGTTCATCCACCTCGTCGGATGGGACTTTCGATCCGGCCTGGGTCTCATACGCAAAAGCAAGGATCATTCCCTGATTAAACAGTTTCTTATAAGGTTCATTGGTTGAGACTATTCCAAGATCGTAGAGTACCTTGTGCCAGAAGCGGCTGTATAATAAGTGCAGAACAGCATGTTCAGCACCTCCTATGTATAAATCGACCGGCATCCAATATTTTTCTTTACCTGCATCGAAGGGAGCTTTGTTATTCGTTGGATCGATATATCGTAAATAGTACCAGCAAGAACCGGCCCACTGTGGCATTGTATTCGTTTCACGACGGCCCTTTCTCCCGTTTTTATCTTTTACTATGAGCCAATTATCGGCATTTGCCAATGGAGACTCGCCATTTTCACCGGGCTGGAATTTCTCCAGTTGTGGCAAACACAGCGGTAATTCATTATCATCAAGCACAGAAATTTCACCATCTTCCCAATGAATGACAGGGAAAGGCTCTCCCCAATATCGTTGACGGCTAAAAAGCCAGTCGCGCAATTTATAGTTCACAGCAGCCTTCCCGAGATTTTTTTGATCAAGCCACCCAATCACAGTCTTGATCCCTTTCTCTTTATTCATGCCATTGATATCAAGTCCGTTGCTCCCGGCTGAATTGATATATTTCCCATCTTCGGTCCAACATGCCTCACCAGCAAGCACCCGATTCCTCAGAGATTGATCTTCAGTTTCAGGATCCATGATACAGATGATGGGAAGTTTGAATTTCCGGGCAAATTCAAAATCTCTTGTATCATGAGCGGGAACAGCCATGATTGCTCCAGTTCCATATCCCATTAGCACATAATCGGCTACCCATACAGGTATTTTTTTACCATTAACCGGATTGACAGCATAGCGGCCGGTGAATACACCTGTTTTTTCCCTGGCAAGGTCGGTGCGATCGAGATCTGATTTAATAGAAGCCTCCTTAATATAGGCATTAACTTTATCAGCTTGTTCGGGAGTAGTGATGATGCTTACCAGATCGTGTTCAGGTGCAATGACCATATAGGTTGCTCCGAAAAGAGTATCGGGCCTGGTAGTGTATACGCGCAGAGGTTTATCAAAACCCTCGAGTTCAAAATCTACCTCGGCTCCGGTTGATTTACCTATCCAGTTTCTCTGCATATCTTTCACACTTTCGGGCCAATCATTCAACTCATCCAATCCTGCGAGCAAGCGTTCCGCATAGTGTGGAATCCGCAACATCCATTGCTTAAGGTTTTTTCTGACGACTTCTTTCGTTCCACATTTTTCATGCGACCCATCGTTAAGAACTTCTTCATTAGCACATACGATCTGACAGTTGTTGCACCACCAAACCTGCGCATTATCGTAATAAGCCAGCCGTTTGGAATCGATGTACTGACGAACTGCATAATTCCCCTTTGATTTTATACTATCAGGAATAGTCAGCTCGTTAACAGGCCGGCCTTTCTGTAATTCAGTATCGAACCATGTATTGTATAAACGAATAAATATCCATTGAGTCCATCGAAAGTACTCCGGGTCAGTAGTATTGATCTCTCTATCCCAGTCATAGCTTAGACCAAGTGATTTTATCTGTCTCCGGAAGGTATCGCAGTTTTGCTTCGTAGTAATGGAGGGATGAGTGCCTGTCTGAATCGCATATTGTTCAGCTGGTAAGCCAAATGCATCCCATCCCATAGGATGAAGAACATTAAATCCCTTCATTCTTTTATAACGGCTAACAATGTCGGTAGCTGTATAACCCTCCGGATGACCTACATGTAAACCACTTCCGGACGGATAGGGGAACATATCAAGTGCATAGAATTTATTCTTATTTGTATAATCATCATTTGTCTTAAAAGTCTTTTCCCTTTCCCAATACTCCTGCCATTTCTTTTCAATAGCCGTGAAATTATACTCCATGGATTCGAATTATTTGAATTTCAAGTGCACAAATGTATAAAAATTGAATAAAGTAACCCTGTTGGAATTGGCAATTAGTTTCGAATGCTAATGAAAAAATTCTTACTTTTGCGCGCAAGCTGGTCCCGTAGTTCAGCTGAATACCTGGCCGGCAGGCAGGGAACGTCAGAATCTTTAAATACTGATTAACGAATGGATTCAGCCAGGAAGGAATAACATCAGGAGATGCATTATGTGTACGCAATTCAAAGCAAAAAGGACGGTAGAATATATGTTGGTTTCACCACAGACTTAAATAAGAGATTAAAAGAACATAATAGTGGCAAGACAAAATCAACAAAGTTTTATATTCCTTGGAAAATCATTTACTTTGAAGTTTGTATAAACAGAATGGAAGCCAGAAATCGCGAAAAATACTGGAAAAGCGGATATGGCAAAGAAATTTTTAAAAAAAGGTCCCGTAGTTCAGCTGAATAGAACGTCAGATTCCGGTTCTGAAAGTCGGGGGTTTGAATCCCTCCGGGATCACAAATGCATAGTAAGAGTGAGTGTGAGAGCGAGTTAAGAGTGTCATATATAATCTCACACTCTTAACTCACTCTCACTCTGTTCATGGCCTAGTAGCTCAATTGGATAGAGCATCAGACTTCGGATCTGAGGGTTGAGGGTTCAAATCCTTCCTAGGTCACACTGACAGAGCAAAAACGAGAGTGAGATAGAAGAGATCAAAACTATTTTCTAGAATAGGCTGAATACAAAAAGTTAACTGGAAACAGCCAGCCTCCGGATACTGGTCTACAGGCATCCTGGTTTTAAATAAAATGATTGATTTAATCTGGCCAGCGACCAACAAAAGAACTATTAATTTCCTCCGATCATGAAGTGTAGGCGATTATAAATATTTGCCTCACTCATTCCGTTGTCAAAATCGAGGAATAGCAAGTTAAGATTCGGATAAAATTCCCGCGTACGTTTTTCGATACCTTTTGATATTATCTGGTTAGCTATACAACCAAAAGGCTGCAAGCTTACAATATTATTTACACCCTCCTCTGCAAAACGTGCATACTCTCCGGCAATGCTCCATCCTTCACCAAACTGGGAATTAATATTTATAATACGTGAAGCCTTTTCGGCCTCCTTATGCGGACTCTCAATAGATCGTATGTATGGGAACCGGCTTATTGCAGATTCCATTTTCTCAATAACCCTGAAAAGATAATTTTCTATATAATCCAGCGCAAATTTTGGGATGTTTCTTTTATGTATATTCTCCTTAAAGCGAGCTTCCATGTTAGCAAACGAAGAAAGGAAAAAATTTGATAAAGGAGGCAGGATTGGTTCCACACCTTGCGAAAGTAACCATTTTACTATATTCTTATGTCCAAAATCGTTATACTTTACATAAATTTCACCAACGATACCAATTCGCGGAACATCTATCTTATCCAGCGCCTGAGAAAATTCTTCTGCTGCCGAGGATACCAGATCAAAAAATTCTTCCGGTTTATTTCTTACAATGACATTAACGCCAAGATTAATATATTTTTCCCTAAGCGTTGAAGCAATACCTTCTTCTCTCTCACGCGGGACAGTGGCGTAATACATTTGTGAAAGATAGTCGGCATAAAGAGTTGTGTTTACAATTACCTTATAAACCTTTCTAAGCTTCAACGAAAATCCTGGTTGATTATTCAGGGTGGAAGATTTATTCAAAGCAATAGAAATAACCGGTACATCCTTAAAGCCGGCAGAGATTATTGCTTTCTTTACAAGAGAAAGATAATTAGTTGCGCGGCATTGACCTCCCGTTTGTGAAATGGCCAGTGCAACCTCACTCGTCTTATACCTGCCGCTGTTCAAAGCTTTAATAAAGTCGCCCACCACCAGGGTGGCCGGGTAACAGATTTCATTGTTCGAGTATTTAAGCCCATACTCGGCGGATAGTTGATCACTTGGAGGCAGGTTCTCACAATCGTAGCCAACCAGTCTGAAAACCGGCGGAATAAAAGGAGCATAAAAATCGCCGAACCATGGGATCAGGATCTTTCTCTTTCTGTCGTTCTTAGTAAATAAAGGTGTATGCACAACACCAGCTGATGCGGTCTTATTACCCGAAACACTATATTTAAGACTATCTATTAATGATCTTATTCTCAAACGAACCGATCCTGTATTACTGATGTCGTCAACCTTGAGTAGGGTAGCATTTTTCCCTTTTGAACGAAGTATATCAGTAACTTCATCAATAATAAATGCATCGGGGCCGCATCCAAAAGAGGTGATCTCAACAAAGTGAACGTTGGCAGGAGCCCGGGCTGTCCATTGTGCCGCTCGAATAATCCTGTTAATATAGGCCCACTGCATGATTGTATTAAATTCGTCGTTGTCGGCATTATAATTTCTGGCAATAGCTTCGGTGATGACGTCTGCGCCATAGCTTGAAAAAATATCTGCAATTTTATGCTGTATGAGAGGATCGGAGTGGTAAGGTCTGCCAGCAAGTAAGATGACCAGCCGGTTTTCACGATTAGCTTTCTCGCATATTTCAGAGGCCCGCTTCATTAGTGTTTCATCATAGGTTTTCTGTTCTAACAGAGCCAAGTTGAAGATGCGTTCAAATTTCGTTCGTTCTATTTTGTTATAAATTTTATTTCGATTATTAATCCTATCAACCTTACTAATCGATTGGATATACGCATAGCATCCTTTTCTCAGAAGATCCTCATCTTTAAAAGTTATTGCCGGAGAATCGAAAGGAATTCCATATCCGGAAAGAGGATTGATCGCGCTCCTGATCACTTCGGAATAACCTGTTACAATAGGACAGTTATAACTATTAGCAGAAGCTTTATCTTCAATACTTTCATAAACAACAAATGGCAGGAATATTCTGTCGACGCCCTTTTCAACCAGGTTGATTATATGACCATTTGTCAGTTTCGCAGGATAACAGATATTGTCTGCCATTACGCTGCTGGCACCCTTTTCATATAAATTGACAGTACTTTCATCCGATAACACAACATTATATCCGCATCCGGTAAAAAGTTTATGCCAGAAAGGGTAATTCTCGTATATCCCCAGCGCTCTTGGAATACCTATTGTTATTGCCGAAGAATCCACAGGTGCTTTTCGGTTAAACAAGAGCCGGAGCTTTTCTGCATACTGATTGATCCCGGGTTTGTATTTCTCGCCGGTATTGTTGAATATCTTTTCGCACTTATTACCCGAATAGTATCTGTTCCCATTTGCAAAATCATAGCGCGTAACGAAACAGGAATTTTCACACCCTTTGCATACAATAATGGAATTCTTGTTTATCTGAGTTTTCAACAGATTTATAAGCGGGACAAGCCTGGGAGGATTCTGTGATGAACGCTGAATTGCGAACAAAGCTGCTCCGAAAGCGCCCATAAGTTCGGGGTAATCGGTAATCATAACGCTTTTCCCCGTTTCCTTCTCAAGCGCCCTGATAATGGATTTGTTACGGAATGCACCTCCCTGCACCATAATATTATCACCTAATTCAGAAACATCTTTAATTTTAAGAACCTTATTTAAACAGTTCTTAATTACCGAATAAGCAAGACCCGCAGAGATATCCGCAACAGGAGAACCTTCCCGTATATATTGCTTCACCTTTGAATTCATGAATACTGTGCAACGTGTTCCAAGATCGCAAGGGCTGGTTGATTTACATGCAATATCGGAGAATTCACTTACATGCAGGTTCAGACTGCTTGCGAAAGTCTCGATGAATCCACCACAGCCAGATGAACAGGCCTCGTTTATCTCCAGCCTTTTTATAGCTCCATTCTCAATAAACAGGGCTTTCATATCCTGCCCTCCAATATCCAGAATGAATGATATATCAGGATTAAAGTGGCAGGCTGCCTTATAATGAGCGATCGTTTCGACTAATCCCCAGTTAAGATTAAAGGCATTTTTAATCAGATCTTCACCATACCCTGTTACGCAACTTCCGGCAATTTGAAGTATCTTTCCTGCTGCTAATGCTTTTTTATTCAACAATTCTAAGCCTTCAAGCACCGTATTACGAGAATTGCCGTTATTTTTTTTGTAGAAGTGGAAAAACAGCCTGGCCCTGCTATCCAGTGCAACTATCTTGGTTGTTGTAGAACCACTGTCGATACCAATATAACAGCTGTTTTCTTCCAGGCTTTCAATAGTTGTGCTCTTCAGCATGAATTGTACTTTTGATCTTCTCCATCCATCGAATTCATCCGTGGAATTGAAAAGTGGTATATTCCTGTTGCCTGGTTTGGAAAGGGGTGTTTCGTTCATTGTTCCAAATAACCTGATCCATTCGGATACAAGCCTGCTGCTCTGTCCCTTTCTATGTGAAAGAGCAGCTCCCAGGGCAGGAATAACCTCGGCAAAATCACATAAAACAATGTCGTCTTCGGTAAGATTGACCGCTTTAAGGAAAGCACTCCTTAGTTGTGGAATGAATTTGAATGGTCCGCCGCACAAAATTAGCTTCGGAGCTATTTTATATCCGCGGGACAAAGAACTTATGATCTGCAAACTCACAGCATGAAATATTGAAGCTGCAATATCTTCTTTATTCACATTTCTGCTAAGAAGATTCTGAACATCGGTTTTTGAGAATACCCCGCAACGTGAGGCTATTGGATAAATGGTTGTAGCCCTTTCTGCCATGGTGTTCATTTCGGTAATATCCATTGCCAGAATAGTAGCCATCTGATCGATAAACGATCCTGTCCCACCGGCACAGCTCCCGTTCATGCGTATATCAGGATTCATATTCTTGTTGAAGAATACCATTTTGGCATCTTCTCCTCCAATATCAACCAATGTTTTTATTTGAGGAAACTTTTGTGAAACCACCTTAAATGAAGCGATAACCTCCTGAACAAAAGGCAATGAGCATCGTTCCGATATTCCCATGCCGGCAGATCCCGTAACAGTTATAGAAATCGTAATGTCACCAATAGCCTGTTTTAAATTTTCAAACATAGTTATAAGCGTATTGGCAATATCGGCATGGTGTCTGCGATAATCCTTATAAATAATATCACCGCCAGGGCTGACAGCTGCAACCTTAATTGTTGTAGAACCAGCATCGATTCCTATATTTACAGTTGATACATTCATATCCTAGCGAGTGTTATTCATTTAAGGATTTCAATAAACATCTCATCAGTAAGTGCATTCATTTCTCCGGAATATTTGAAAATTACAAGGATGATAAGTTATGGAAACACAAGTAAGCTGAAAAATGCTGAAATAATTTGTTTAACTGCTACTTTCCTGACGTTTCCTTTGGTCATCCCTATACCTTGCATTCTGGCATTATTATCTGCCTGTTCAAGAAATACCAGCTTTATAGTTTCAATAATTCTTTTCCCGGCCTCATTTGTATTTTCCTTTTTCATTTCTTCTATGGCAGATATTTTCAGTAGACGTTGGCTAAAGTAATTTTGCCTAAAAGTTTAACAACAACCTCAGACCAGTTAACAATTTAAAAAAACATTTCTTCTCATACAACATTTTACAGGTATAACAAATTGCATTTCCAGAGGTAAAGAACCTCCGTATAAAATTATGCAGTTTTCCTGTAGCGGTTTATAGCAAGCGCTGTGAAAGCAAATGCAATCAGTGTTAAAGCAAGAACATCACCCCGTATGTCATGAAATGTTGAACCTTTAAGCATCACCATTCTGTTAATTCGCATAACATAGACAGCAGGATTTATCAGATCGATTTTTTGCGCCCAAACAGGCATACTCTCAAGTGGAGTAAAGATGCCGCTCATAAGCACAAAAATAATGATGAATAAGAAGGCAACGAACATAAATTGCTGTTGCGTACTTGAAATAGTTGAGATAAACAGGGCAAGTCCAAGAACTGCTATCATAAAAATTGCTGAGCAAAGGAACAAAAGTGCAATACTGCCTTCAAAAGGTATATTGAATATAAGTTTTCCGATAATTAATCCAATCGCCAGATCGATGAGTCCGATAATGAGGAAAGGAATTATTTTAGCGAGTATAAAATGGTATTTTTTAATGGGTGTGACATTTATTTGTTCGATAGTACCGCTTTCTTTTTCTTTAACAAGGTTGAGACCTGCAAGAATGAATCCGATTGCTAGTATAAGTATACCAAGGATTCCGGGGAGCATGTAAAATTTATAGTTAAGCATTTCGTTATACCAGTACCTGTTTGTAACCTGTATCTGAGGAGCAGCTGCAAAGGCCTGACCGCCGGTATTTTTAACAGCGATATTCGCATTATAATCGCGTATAACACCATTTAAATATGCCCATGATAGCTGGGCATTTGATGCATTAATTGCATTTACCGAAACCAATATTTTTGTTGTGTTACCTTTCCCGATCTCTTTACCAAAACCGGCGGGTATCTGAAGTATTAAATCACATTTATTCTTGTGCAACAGATTATTGGCTTCCTGTTCAGAAAATGTGGTAAACCTGACCTTGAAAAATGTCGATCCCTCGAGTTGGCTTACAAGTCTTTGCGATTCGATGGTCATATCCTGATCAACAATACCTAATCCAATATTATGTATCTCGAAAGTTATGGCTGGAACAAGTAACAGCATCTGGGCAACAGGGATAGCAAAGATTGCTTTCCCGATAAACTTATCCCTGAAGATCTGAAGAAACTCTTTTCGTATCAGGTAGACAATTGTCCTCATGTATGATTCTCCTTCTGATTTATTGAAGCCGTGTCTTAAAATTTTTTACAGCCAATCCTATAAATACCAAGGTAAAGAATATCAGAATCAGGGTTTCTTTCCAGACATAAAGAAAACCTGTTCCTTTGATCATGATATTCTTTATAATGACGATAAAATACCTTGGAGGTAGAATGGCACTAAACCAATCATACCCTTTCGGCATATTCTCAATAGGGAAAATGAATCCTGAAAGAATAACCGTTGGAAGCAACATGCCAATCATTGAGATAAAAATAGCCTGCTGCATTGTTTTTGCGACAGTAGAAATTAATATTCCAATTGAAAGGCTCATTAAAATATAGAGCATCGATTCGGCCAGAAGCAGAGCTGTACTACCCTTGATCTCTAAACCAAAAACAAACCGTGAGAGTAATAAAATCATAATGACATCTGCAAAAGATAAAATAAAATAGGGGAGTACTTTGCCAAGAATAATTTGTATTGGTTTAAGGGGTGAAACAAGCAATGCCTCCATGGTACCGAATTCCTTTTCACGGGTTATTGTTATGGATGTCATCAATGCACATATCAGAATCATAATCAGGGTTATCACCCCTGGCACAAACATATGTTGTCCTTTTAAAGAAGGATTGTAGAACATCCTGACTTCAGGCTGAACCAGAGGGGTTGAATGAATGGATGTTGCGGCAAGTTCCCGGTTGAAATCGGACACGATGGCAGAAATATAATTTGTAGTTAGTGTCGCCATATTGGGTTCAGAGCCATCTGCAATAATGTTTATTGTTGCTTTACCTTCACTGATTAGTTTTCTTCCAAAATCCTTCTCAAAAATAATAACTGCTTTAATCTTATTTCCACGGAGAACTCTGTCAATATCGTTATAGCTCAGCAGGGTTTCACTTCGCCTGAAAAAACCGGATGAACAAACTTTATCTGATATCTTTTGTGTTGTTTCATCATTTGAAAGATCAAGAAAAGCGATCCGGGCATTTTTCAGGTCCATGCTTACAACAAATCCGAACAGAAGTATCTGTATAGTAGGAATTCCAAATAAAATGAGCATCGTCCGGTAGTCTCTGAAAATATGAAGGAACTCCTTCTTTACAAATCCTAGGAATCGTTTCATAATTCTAATTTTTCACTGGTCGTGCAATTTTAACAAACACCTCCTCCACCGACGACGCCCCATAGCTCTTTTTAAGTGCGGATGGTGTATCCAGCGCCACAATTTTCCCTTCGCTCATTATTGAAACCCGGTCACAATATTCGGCCTCGTCCATGTAATGTGTAGTAACAAAAACAGTAATTCCCCGGGCAGCTGTTTCATAGATCATTTCCCAGAATTGTCTCCTGGTAATAGGATCCACTCCTCCGGTTGGTTCATCGAGGAAAACAATTTTCGGTTCGTGAAGCACAGCAACTGAAAAAGCCAATTTCTGGCGTAATCCAAGCGGAAGATCGGCAATTAACCTGTCGCCGTATTCCTGGAAACTAAGCTTCTCCAATAGTGTTGCAGTTCTCTCTTTTATAAGTGATTTTCTCAAACCGTAAATGCCACCGTAAAGCATAATATTTTCTTTCACCGTGAGATCTTCATAAAGAGAAAACTTCTGGCACATATACCCGATATTCTTTTTTATTTGTTCCGGCTGTCTTTTTGCATTGAATCCCGCCACCATTACTTCTCCCGATGTAGGCTCCGACAATCCTGAGAGTATCCTTATTGCGGTGGTTTTACCGGCTCCGTTGGCCCCCAGGAAGCCAAAAATTTCGCCCTCATATACCTCGAAATTTAAGTTATCGTTGGCTATGAAGCTCCCGAATTTCTTCATCAGATTGCGGACCGATATCACTGTATTGGCTGTCATTTTTCTATTGCTTTCGTGAGGTTGAATTTTGCATCAGTTCGAGAAATCTGTCCTCAATTCCGGCCCTGGTTTCATCAATCGAAACATCTTTAATGCCCATGGAGATCAAATAACCGACTACAGCTTTGTCAACATTATTTTCTTTGAAGGTAACATGTACCGAATCTCCGAACGGATAAGCCGAATGTATTCCAGGGTAGCTTCTTAAGGCATTTATCAATTTGTATTTTTCAGACGCTCTGACGCTAAAGAGTTTTCTGCTGAAACCATCCCTGATTTTTTCAGGCTGGCCGATCGATAAGATGGCCCCTTCCTGTATCAGCGCTACCCTGTCGCATTTCATAGCTTCGTCCATATAGGGAGTTGAAACAATAATGGTTATATTATATTCTCTGAGTTTTTTCAGCATTTCCCAGAATTCTGTACGAGAAACTGCATCGACCCCGGTAGTAGGTTCGTCAAGAACAAGGAGCGACGGTTTATGAATCAGGGCACATGATAACGCCAGTTTCTGTTTCATACCTCCAGAGAGTTTCCCTGCAAGTCGCTTTTTAAAAGGTTCGATATGCGAGTAGATATCCCTGATCAGATCATAGTTTTCTTTAACTGTTGTGCCAAAGACAGTGGCATAGAAATTCAGATTTTCTTCAACTGTTAAGTCCAAATAAAGGCTGAATCGTCCGGGCATGTATCCTATATTTTCGCGTAACCTTTTATAACCGGTTTTACAATCAAGGCCCAGGATATTCATCTCTCCTTCATCCGGCAGCAGCAATGTGGTTATTATCCTGAAGAGTGTTGTTTTGCCTGCTCCATCGGGACCGATGAAACCAAAAATTTCGCCCTCATGAACCTCAAATGAAATATTTGTCAGGGCTTTTGTTTCCCCGAATTTTTTACCGATACCGTATGATTCAATTGTTTTATTCATGATGTTTCAGAATATAACCTCGCCTGGCATCCCCGATTTCATCGTGCCATCGTTTTTGACGTGAACAGTTACTGCATATACAAGTGTTACACGTTCTTCTTTTGTCTGAATGATTTTTGGCGTAAATTCTGCCTTTGGAGAGATATACCCAATTATACCCTGAAAGGACTTATAGCCCTTCTTTCCATCATCAACTCTTACAGTGCATTCCTCTCCGATGTTGAGATCTCCTAGTTGTGCACCACTTACGTATGCCCTCAATTTAATCACTGACAGATCGGCAATCTTTACAAGAGGTTTGCCTGCCGAGGTAAGTTCTCCGCATTCAGCATATTTTTCAATTACCGTTCCTTTAACAGGACTTCTTACACAGCTGCGTTTAATCTGCTCATTAAGTGTAGCCTTTTTTGATTCGTACACTGAAAGTTCCGAAGCGATTGAATTTTTCTGAGCATTGTTTGCAGCTATCTGCCTTTGTAAAACTGCTACCTGTCCGGTCAGATCGTCATACTGTTTCCTGGTAGCAGCATCCTCCCTCAACATATTCTCAATTCTGCCAATATCGATATTAAGGTTGTCGATCTGTTGTTTAAGGATTTCGTTCTGCGAATCGATAGTATTGATGCGTGTTCTGACACTTTTCATTCCTGCCTCTATTTCGGCTTTCTGCAGATGCAACATGGTGGTATCGATCAGCGCAATTTCAGCTGATTGTTCAATTTCCGATCCTTCAGTTATATCGAACTTCAGAATTCGTCCGTTAGTTTCAGAGGAAACAATTACTTCGCTTGCCTCAAAAGTCCCGAATGCATCCGCTTCACCGGATTTATTGTTACAGCCGGTTAAAATCGCGGCTGTTGTCAGAATTAATAACCTGGTTTTCATATCTTATCTGATCTGGTTTATCAACATACTATTTATTTAACTGTTAATTTGCTTCATGTAGCTTATCCATTCAAGTGCCACGTCATTCAATGTCTTTTCCACTGATATTCATATATTCAACCCTTGCCATAGCAAGATTTATTTTATGCATCTCGAAATTAATCAGAGCCTGCTTTTCAGAATTGAGTTCGTTCAAATACTCGGTGGCTGTGATGGTTCCGTTTTCGTATTTCGATTCAGCAGCAGATGTGATTCTCTTTCTTAGCTCAATCAGTTCCGTATCGGTTTTAAGAAGTGACTCCAGACTAATTATTTCAGCATTTTTGGCATCAAGAAGCCGTTGAAGATTATCAGTCATATTGCTCTTCCTGCTGTCGATTATGTTTTGCTGGAGTGTTATAATACTTTTTTCATTTTTTGCTTTGTCCCAATCGTAAATATTCCATTTCAGGCCTGCGCCAACCAAGTAATAGGGAGCAAATTCATCTACGAAGAAGTTACTTCCCGGAGGATTTCCATATCCGAAGGTTCCAAATACAAATGCTTTAGGCATCCTTTTACTTTGAATCAGCTGGCGCGATGCCTCAAGCTGTTCCTTTTGCAAGTCAAATATTTCCAGTTCGGGGCGCGTAAATTCGCTGGTGAGTACTTCACCAATGACAGGAATAACAAATACCGTTGAAGAATCCATTGCAATTCCTGTTATATCCGTCATGATCTTAAGAAGAGATCCTTTTCTAATATTGTATTCGGTAAGTTGTTGTTCAAGCTTCAGCTTTTCGGATTGAAGAATATCCAGATCGGATGCCAGAATCACACCGGATTTAAGTGCAGAAGTCATGGAAGAAATCCGTTTATTAATAAGCTGCAGGTAACTTTGAAGCAAATCCTTCTGCTTATCAAGTAACAGCAGGTTAAAATAGTAGGTGTTTATCTGTCCGCGTAATGTATAAAGATCACTCTCAATTTGTTTTTCGTTGATAGTTAGGCCTGCCTTTTCAATAGCTCTCGCACTTTTTATAGCTCCACCATCGTAGATAGTCTGGTTTATATCCAGGGTGATTTTATACTGCTCATGCGGTAGTGGTTCAATATGTCCAGCGGTGTCCGGCAGGGGCAAAGAACCGAGGACGTCATTCATATCCACTACGGATGAATTATAAACAAAAGTCCCGTTGGCATCAATCACAGGAAGCCAGCCTCTGGAAAGATTTTTATCTTTCAGTCGCCATATATCGGAGTATGCTACTCTTTCTCCTGCCAATGCTGAAGTGATATACGCCTTTTCATAACACTCTTTAAGAGTCAGAATTTCTTGCCCTTTCACAGATGCGACCAAGGGAATAACTGATATGAACCAGATCAAGCTAATCTTTCTCATTTGACTTACGATTTATGTTAACTTTTAGCTTTATTCTTTTTTATAGCATTTATTACAAAATCGGCAGCATATTCTTTTCGCATTTCAATATAATCATCAAAATTGTACCCCATTTTTTCCATGATGTTTGAAATCAGTACCCGGGCGGCAAAGGGAAAAACACTCATGCCGGCAACAGAGGTCATAAGCTGGGGTATATTCTCCCGTGTGATACCATATTTTTCAAATTCCTCATTATGCTGTGCCAATAGGGTATTCCATAATTTGTCGATATCCAGCCCATAAATTATTTTTCTGACTCTTTCGGGATTTCGGTTCATTTCATACAACACGAAAGAGACAAGTCTTGGATTTTTTTGGAGAAAAGAAATATGTTCCCTGAAGAAAAACCTGATTTTTTCTTCCAGGGAGAGGTTCTCATCAAAGATCGGCGCAAACTTCTTAAACATTTGTCCGGCTATCAATTCAAAAACCGAATTGAAAAGACGGTCTTTCGTACGGTAGTAATAATGCAGCAAAGATTTGTTAATCCCGGCACGGTCAGCAATGTCCTGCATTCTGGCCCCGTCCATTCCTTTTTCTATGAAGACTTCAGTGGCAGCTTCAAAGATTTTATCCTCAGTTAATTTATCGTTCTCGGTCATTTAGTTTAACTATTTAATTTAACCATATAAATTAATTATATAGTTTAACCATATGGTCAAAAATAAGATGAATTGATTACAATTGCAAATTTTTTATTAAAATTCTTTGGATTGATAACCTTAATTTAGGTGATGAGTGATCAGAATGCCTTGATTCTATTGAATCTCATAAAGCATCGTTAATGTAAATGAAATTATTTCTCAAAAAAAGGTTCTGTTATTTATGAATCTCTTACAACTGGACTGATAAATTGGTGTTGATCTGATCTCAACTAAGAGCTTTCGTTCACCAGCCTAATAAGTTGGGCCCGGCTTGGACAGCCGGTCTTAAAATAAATGCGGCTTGTATGATCTTTTACAGTTTGCAGACTGATGAACAGTTTGTCAGCAATCTGCTGGTTTGTTAATCCTTTACAAATTTCATAAATGATCTCCTTTTCGCGTTTTGATATCTCGTATTTTTTACAAAACTCCTCAAACGACTTTGTTATTCCTTCCTCGGGAAGCAGTATTGCAAGATTGGCTTTATATCTGATGTATACCGGGATAAATGCACCTGTTATGAAATATATCAGGATAAAGATAAGAGCTATGTAGATTTTATCTTTGTAAAGGATCAGCATGATACTTTGAACAAAATACATTGCCATAAGGCCGAAAGAGATGAATTTAAGATCTGAATCATACATTCTTTTAGATTGATGCCTGCCGGAAAGCATAATCACGATACCATATACTATAAATAACAGGCTGAATATTATATAATAGTATTTTACAACAATGAACGTATCAATCTGGCGATATTTTACAAACACATAACCAATCCCAAATATCAATAAAGTATTCAATATAAGGAACCATAAGATAAAAAACCTGGTGGTTGTTTTTCCTGACAATTCACGGGAAAGTCTTACAAACATTAATAAATCAAGAGCCAGGAATGGCAATGCCAGTAATACAGTAAGATCGGTGATCCGGCCAATGAGTTCAGTGGTCACAAAGTGAGAAAGAAACAGGGTTGCTATGAACTGACCCCAAATGGCATAAAATCCGAACGTAAAATAAAAGACCTGGTAAAACAATAGTGTATTAAAGAAGTCCATCTTGTACGAACTTCTCAATCGTATCGATATAAGAATACTTCCCAGGGTGAGGGCAATAGTCAGAGTAAATACAATTGCAATTAAATAATTAAGCATCCTGTAAAAGTACAAATTGAATTGAAATAAGCGGTTGACAAATCAAACCCGACTTAAGTAGGGTGTACATACCAAAGTAGGAATTACAATAATCACTACGAAAGTATGAATTTGATAATAGAATAACCGAATACATTTGATCCATAAAAATCAACATTTAATTTAACAAATCAAACTATGGAAACAAATGAACAAAGGAAACTAAGGCCGACTTTTGGCGAAAGTTTTAATCATGGATGGAACGTAATGAATAAGTATTTTCTTATTCTACTTTTGGTGGTTATTGTGTTAGGAATAATAGCTATGCCAATGCAGTTTATGCAATTCCGGTTTAATCCGAATAATTTTAACTGGGGAGACTGGAATCAATGGCAAAACTGGGAGCATTGGGATAGTTGGAAATTTCAGCCCTTCCAGACAGGTGTTGCAGCAATGACATTAGTTGCACTTATTCTGGGAATTTTTGCTCTTGCATACAGTCTACTGGTCGTACCCGTATTCTCATTCGGAGCCAAGTTAATATTTGTGCATGCAGCAAGGGACATTCGCCCTGAATTTGAAAGCCTGGTTAAAGGTTTCAAAGAAAACTATTTACATATAGTACTGGCAAATATTCTGGCTGCAGCATTGATTATAA
>CAZWIU010000003.1:0-80555 GCA_964634105.1 uncultured Bacteroidales bacterium
ATTTAGGGGTGTGTATTCCTGGTAATTAGGTATCAAAACGGACATTCATTAAATAGATATTTCCAACGCGTAATCTGGGATAAGCAATATAAAAATAACTTAAAATTATACTTGATTAAGGCATTTTAGAACCAAAAGTTGTAGCTTACCCGATAAGATCAATTACGGAGATATAATGGAAAAGTCACAAAGCAGTTACTTGAACGCTAAAAAACTTAATTTTGTAGCTTTTAAGTATTAGAGTCGAATAAAAGTTTAAAGAAATTAACCACAAATCCGAAATATACTGAACCCTAAAAAATAGTCAATGAAGAAGTTTATAATTCTATTCCTGTTATCGTTTGGCGCAGTTGAATTAGGTGAAGCACAACATTATACTCCTGTTTGGAGTGGCACCGGATGTAATATAATGAACTTTAGCATCACGTCTGCTGCCATTAACGGAACTGAAATTTCAACCGGTGATGAGATTGGCATTTTCGATGGTTCCATTTGTGTAGGGGCAGGAATCCTTCCAGAACCTATATCTGGCGCATTTATTATTATTGTATCGGAGGATGATACTGCAACACATGAAGTGATTGAGGGTTATACAACCGGTCATAGTGCTTTGTTCCGTCTATGGGATGCAAGTGCTGATTTGGAGGTTACTGATGTTTCGGCTTCAGGTGATGCGGTTACATTCATACCTGGAAATACTTCAGTAATAAGCCTGAGTGGTATTCTTGCCCTGCCTGAAATTGAAGTGTTGCCTACAATGCTCAATTATGGAGAAGTGTGTGTGAATACATCCTCCGACCTGACTGTTACTCTAAGCAATACAGGCACATCAGATCTTGGTATTACATCCATTTCTGTTTCAGGAACCGGGGCAAGCAGCTTTAGTATCCAAAGTGGGGGTGAGGCCCTTGCTATAGCTCCCGGGGGCACACATGATATCGTGATCAGATTCAACCCGACTACATCGGGTGCTGCTATTGCCAGCCTGAGTATTGTCAGTAACGATACGGACGAGAATCCGCTTGATATTGCACTCACGGGTACTGGTGTTACACAAAATACTGCACCGGTTGTTGTTATTGCTGATCAGACAATTACGGAAGGAAGTTCTTTTGCAGTCATCAACCTCGATAATTGTGTTACCGATGATAGCACAGCAGATGAAAATATCGTATGGTCGTATTCAGGCAATACCAGTCTAACGGTTAGTATTAATACCCTAATTCGCACAGCAACTGTAACCGTTCCAGACGAGAACTGGAATGGCAGTGAAACAATTACATTTACGGCTACCGACAATGATGCAGTTCCTTTAACAGGGAGCGATGCTGTTGTATTTACGGTTACATCCGTAAATGATGCACCTGTGGTCACAAATATACCCGATCAGGTAATTCCGGATGGGGGAAGCTTTAACCCTATTCACCTGGATGACTATGTGACTGATGTTGAAACTCCCGATGCAAACATAGCCTGGGTCTATTCAGGAAATACAAACCTGACGGTAAGTATCGTTAATCGTATCGCTACCGTTACACCGGTTTCCGTTACCTGGATTGGCAGCGAGACCATTACATTTGCTGCGACCGATGATGATGCTACGAATCCCCTGAGCGCCAGTGATACGGTTACCTTTACAGTTACAAACGACAACCTTGCACCGGTACTGGGTAACATCCCGGATCAAACGATCGCTGAAGGTTCGGCTTTCACGACCATCAATCTCGATAATTATGTGACCGACAGTCAGACTCCCGATACTGACATAACCTGGACCTATTCGGGAAATACCGAACTGACAGTGTCGATCGCTAATCGTATAGCTACTATCACAATTCCAAACGTGCACTGGAACGGAACCGAAACCATCACATTTACAGCTACGGATGATGATGCTATTACACCGCTTTCAGGTTCGGATGCAGCAATATTTACTGTAACTCCGGTTAACGATCCTCCTGTTGTGAGCGGACAAAGCGCTATCTCAACAGATGAAGATCAGCCTCTGACAATCACATTGGCGATGCTTACTGTGACCGATATTGACGATACTCCCGGCAATCTTTCTGTTCATATTCAACCGGGGACTAACTATACTGTTACCTCGACCAGTACACTTACTCCGGCCGCTAACTACAATGGTACATTGAGCGTTAATCTTGTTGTCAATGACCTTGCTGCAAGCAGTAATACCTTTGTTGCAACTGTTAATGTAACAGCTGTTAATGATCAGCCTGTGGTTTCCGATATTCCTGATCAGAACATACTTACCGGGGAAGACTTTGTTACAATAGCACTGAACGATTATGTAACTGATGTGGAAACTACTGATGGATCAATATTGTGGTCATTTGCTGGCAATACGGAGTTGCTGGTGCAAATCACTGATCAGATAGCTACTATCACTGTGCCATCAGAACATTGGATCGGTACTGAGACAATCACATTCACAGCCACCGACAACGATCTTTCAGTTCCTCTGAGTGATAATGATGCGGTTACCTTTACTGTGGCAAGCGGAAATACTGCACCTATGGTTTCAGGGATTCCCAATCAGACTATACACTTCGGCGATAGCTTCGGAGCCATAGCGTTGGATTATTTTGTAGAGGATGCTGAAACTGCCGATAAGAATATAGTGTGGTCAACCAGCAAAAGCAATATTCTGAGCGTCTCAATTACAAACAGGATTGCTGTTATTGACATTATTGATAGTGAATGGTATGGTTCGGAAACAATCACTTTTAAGGCAACAGATAATGATTTCTATCCGTTGGCAGATAGTATGAACGTTGTATTTACGGTACAACCACCCGGTGCGTTGGGCGATTATTTTGAGGATATCGATATTAAAGTATACCCTAACCCGACGAGTGGCATACTCTACATTGAATTCTCCGGTAAGGTTTATACCCAGGTTCGGGTCAGGACTATCAATACCCTCGGACAAGTTGTACTCAGTAACAGCTATGACATGATCGAGCATTCTGTTGAGCTTGATATGAATGGACTGCCCTCCGGGGTTTATAAACTGGAACTTATGTCTTGTAATTACAGGGAAAGCTTCACTGTTCTTATAGACTGAAAGATAAAGTTTTTGTATATTGAAATTATCTATAATGTCCCGGTTACTATGAATAAAAACTGAATCGGTCTTTATTCTGGATTGTTAGGAATTTCATCATCTCCACGGGCTCCATTCCATGGTAAGCCGGTCGCGGACACGGCTTTTACCTGTGGTATTATTTATTTGATAATAACTGACTCCGTCATCTTCGAACGTGCAGGAAATAGTCTCAATTTTATTCTTCGCTTTCGGATCGTCTAGATAGTAGTTTATTACAAGAGATTTATTAACGATGCCTTTATTCTCATAAATATAGTTGCTCACATAACCGGCTTCATTGGTTTCGATATATGTTTTCCAGTTCTCCGATTGTTTTGTATTGGAAAAAGCTACGCTCTTCAGTATATTATTATTATCGAATTCATAAATATAAGTACCATCGGAGTATTCGTTGGGCGGATCGTTTTTCCGTGTCATGACGAAATTGTCTCCCTGCTTTGAAATGGTATAGGTAACCATATAGCAAACTTTTACAGGGTCTTTAGAGGAAGCACGATCACAGAAATTAACCAGCTGATACCTGTTTAGCTTATTATCTGTGCCGTATTCGTATTGCTTCACCTGCGTCAGGTGGGAAAACAGGAAGTTACCCGGCTGATAATTATTCACAACCTGCGAGAATAATATATAGCGTTTTACTTTGGCAACCCTTCCCCTGGCATCAAAAAATACAGAATCTACAGGCGATTTATATACTTTTCCTGAAGCTACCGAAGACACCATTCCTTTCCAGGAAATCTTCAGTATATCAGTACGCGTCAGATGCTGAAACGAGCAGCTCATTCCCGGAGCGTCAATGGCAATTATTTTCCTTGTTTTTTCATCGATAGATAGTCGTATAGGCTTATCTGAGAGATTTACAGTATTCTTCCAGGGTGTGTACGGTTGATCGATCGTTAATGGTAACATGCTACTGGTGAAATTACTCAGCATAGAGTCTCCGACTATTCCTATCGGGCTTGAAAAAAGAATGATGTTCTCGCTGAATGTTCTGAGGGCTGCTTCCAGTAATGGAGGCAGCTGATCTTTTATGAACCTGAGTGAATCCAGGATATGTTGCCTTCGGGCTATTGAATCACGGACAAATATCTCACGGGCCTCTATCGAATCTTGTATATACTTTAGCCTTAATGCTTCGAGCGAATCAAGCCTAAATTGCGTTACAGAATCGATACCAGCAGTTGGTGGTAATGTGTCAGGATCGGATAGGGTATTCGGCCTGTAAATATGTTTCCCCTGGATTATTGCTGACTCGGTTTGACCGAAAGATAATTGAAATCCATACATTATAACAAGACCTGCAGTGCACCTGATTATCTGTTTGATCCGGATCATAAAGAATAAATTTGGTGTGCTATTTATCAATAAGATTTCAAAAGATCAATCTGCCAATGCTTATACTTCAAGCAGGAGGTAGTATTCTGCTTTAGATTCTTTTGTATTAACCCTGACAAGTCGTTTTGTAACAGCTTTCCTGTCCTTCCCTTTTCCGGCTTTCGAAGTCCATTCAATAGTTGTTTTCTTTTTCAATTGGTTCAGACCATTTTTCAGATTTTCCTGATCATCTTTATCAAGCAATTTCATCAGCATTTTACCCTGTATATCGTTCATTTTTATCCCATATGCTTCTGCAAAAGCAGCATTTGCGTTATGGATAACACATTCCCTGTCAATTACAACAACCTGACCTGATAGCTGATTTATGATTGTATCGAATGCACTCTCTATAAGCATACTTTTCTCCTGTGTACGTTTCACAGATTCTTCCATTTCTTTGGAAACAGTAATATCTTTTGATATTCCCCATGTCCCGACAATGTTGCCGTTATTGTCTTTGAGTGGCATCTTTGAAGTATTAACCCAGCTGATTGAACCATCCTTATGGACCTCCTTTTCGATAAGGTCAATAATTGGTTTTCCTGTTTTGATGATCTTTTGTTCATCTTCAAAGGCTGGCCTGGCATGTTCTTCATCAAAGAAATCGAAATCCGATTTACCGAGCAGTTCACTGAAATGTTTCTTCTTAAACAGATCAAGCATGGACCGGCTTAATCGTATAAATTTACTTTCCCTGTCTTTGAAATAGATATGTTCATTTGCATTATCAAGAAGAGCGTTAAAAAGGTATTCCTCTTTCTGAAGGGCGGATTGCTTTTCTAATAATGCCTGGTTCTGTTCTTTCATCTGCTCCATAAGAGCCTGTTCAGTTTCTCTCATGCGCTGTAATTCTTCCTGCGTGGCTTGCATTTCCTCCAGGTTCTGGCGTAATTCTTCCTCCTGGGCTAACAGTTCTTCATTACGCTGTTTTAATTCCTGTTCCAGATTAAGAGTATCAGATACATCTTTCGAGATACCCCAGGTACCTACAATGTTCCCATCCTGGTCTTTGAGCGGCATTTTCGATGTACTTACCCATTTGATCGTACCGTCTTTATGAACTTCCTTTTCAATAAGGTCAATAATTGGTACGCCGGTTTTAATAATTTTCTGTTCATCTTCAAAGGCAGGGCGTGCATGCTCATCATCGAAGAAATCGAAGTCCGATTTACCGATTAAGTCACTGAACTCCTTCTTTTTAAATGCGTCTACCATAGATTTACTGATTCTGATAAACCGGCTTTCCAGGTCTTTGAAGTAAATTAACTCTTTGGCATTATTCAGCAATGCATTGAACAGGTATTCTTCTTTCTGAAGAGCCTCCTGTTTTTTAACCAGCTCTTTATTTTGTTCTTTCATCTGGTCCATCAGTGCCTTCTCTGTTTCCCGCATACGCTGCATTTCTTCCTGGGTGGCCTGCATTTCTTCCAGGTTCTGTCGAAGCTCTTCTTCCTGAGCTGCCATTTCTTCAGAAAGCATTTTCTGTTTTTCAAACAGTTTCCTTGTTTTCTCGTTAGCTTTTAAAGAGGTAAGGATAGAAGTCAGAGTCTCCCCCGATTTTTCAACAAAATTCACCTGATATTCCGGTATTTCATTGAAAGAGAGTAATTCTACAACACCAATAGTTATCTCATTGAGGCGTAACGGGACCACTGTAAGATTTTTCAACGGTGCTTCGCCTAAACCGGAATTAAGGTATGCATAACCATCGGGCAGGTTGTTAACTTTAATTATTCTTTGCTCCCTATAGCAGGCGCCAAGCTGTCCTTCTTCAAGCTCAAATCGCGAACCGGCGAGTCTTTTATCGTCGGGAGCATAAGCTGCCATAAGTTCCAGGAAAAGATCATCTTCTTTATCATCGTTTACCAGGTATATGGCACCCTGGGCGACGCCAAGGTATTCAACGGTAGTCGTGATAATAGCCTGGGTAAGTTGGTGCAGGTCATCTTTATTCCTGCTCATGATCTCACTCATCTTATTCATCCCGACGTTGATCCAGTTCTGTTCTCTTTCGCTTTCTATTTTCTCCTGAATAGCCTTATCTTTAAGAGCGATCTCTGCCTTTTGTTTCTCGAGTTCAGCTGTTCCCTGCCTTATTTTTTCTTCAAGGATGGCTTTATCATGTTCAATTTTTTCACGCCTTCCCTTGAAGTAACGATACGCAATATAGGCAATGATTAATCCGACCAGTATAATAAACCATGCCCTTTGCCAGAAAGGAGGTGTGATAATAAGTTTTATAGACAAGCCTGTTTTATTCCAAATTCCATCGCTGTTTGAACCTTGCACTTTAAAGGTATACTTGCCTCCTGTAAGGTTGGTATAGGAAGCACTTCTTTTTGATGCCGATACCTCGTTCCAGTCTTTATCAAAACCTTCAAGCATGTATCGGTATTTGTTCTTGGTCGGGTTTCCATAATCCAGTGCAGAGAATTCAAAACTGATGACATTTTCCCTGTAGGAAAGCTTTATCTGGTCAACTTTTGAAATGCTGACAAGTCGTTTTTTGCCATTTTTCCGTACATATATTTTATCAACCGATTTATTGAAGATCTGAAAATCGGTAAGTACAATCGGGGGAATATGCGGATTATCGGTAATCTGATCGGGGCGAAAGACATTAAAGCCGTTTTTGCCGCCAAAGTAGAAATCGCCCGACATGGAAATCATGGCAGCCGTATAATTAAATTCATTCCCCTGTAATCCGTCTGTCATATCGTAGTTGCGGAATGTACGGGCAGCCGGATTGAATTTTGACATCCCCCGGTTTGTACTGATCCACAGATTGCCATCCTTATCTTCAAGAATATCGTTTATTACATTGTTCGGGAGGCCATCATCGACAGTGATTACCTCGAATGTAATAATACTGTCGTTGTGAATCAGGTTTAGCCCGTTGCTCGTACCTACCCAGATATTACCCTTACTATCCTGGCGAAGAGCCCGCACATCGTTATTGCTAATACCGTTTTTATCATCGGGATTATACATGAACCGTGTAAAGTTATCCTGATCACGATTATATCGGTTCAGGCCTCCTCCTTCTGTTCCTACCCATAAGACACGGTCCTTATCTTCCATGATCACTTTAATATTTGGATAGGAAAGTGTGGATGGATCATCAGGTATTGATTTGTAATGCTTGAATGTCTGTGTAGTTTTGTCAAAAACTTCGAGTCCGACAGCCAGCATTCCTATCCAGATAGTCCCATAGCTATCCTGAAAAACGTACCATGGATTTATACCTGCGATACTGGTTGGATCAGAATCAACAGGAAGATATTGTCTGAATGTTTCTGTTTGCTTGTTAAAAATGGTAAGGCCATGAGCATAACTTCCAATGTATATATCTCCGTCGCGATCCTGCATCAGGTGAATAATAACATCAGTTTGTAACCAGCGGGGGTTATTAGGATCTGCCCGGTAATGTTTGAATGTATTATAAACAGGATTGTAAAGATTCAATCCGCCTCCGTCGGTTCCGATCCAGATATTGCCATCGTTATCCTGCATAATGGCTTTCGCATTTTTATAGCTCAGACTGTTTGGGTCAGCCGGATTAGAGGTAAAATTTCTGAATTTATAACGGTAGCGTCCCTGGTAGTTGACGCCGCCTGCATACGTACCAACCCACAAGGTTTCGGAACGGTCAATAAAAATTACGTAGATGGCATTTGTGCTTACAGACTCAGGATTGCCGGCTTCATAACGGATATATGTTATTTTCCCTGAATTCCGATCCAGAATATTGATGCCTCCTCCATCAATGCCCATAAGTAAATTTCCATCCCAATCGTCGCAAAAAGCCATCACCGTATTTCCTGAAAGAGGACTGATAGGATCTTCCTTACGATAATTAACAACGCTCTTGGTTTTCGGGTCAAAGCAATAGGCTCCCTGGCTGGTTGTGCCGATCCATATCTTTCCGATTTTATCAATGTAAAGTATACGTATGGCATCATCGGCAGCAGCAACTCTTTCTTCCAGGATGAACCTTTCAAAGACATTGCTATTCTTTGGAAGTTTGCATAATGTTCCATTTCCGGCTCCGATCCAAACATTCCCATCCGCATCAATAATGCTGGCTAAGAATGTCATTTGGGGGAGGGCGTTAATATCCAAAGCATTTGGACGAAACGCCTTAATACATTCTAAATTAGAATTAAAGACAAAAAGTCCGGAAGTTTCATCAAGCACCCATATGTTCCCGTCTTTATCCATATCGATCCCGCTGATTCTACTTAACGGATAAATAGCGCCCTCTATATTTATTCTTTGTATTCTTTTAAATATGCCACTTTCGGGAAAATAAACACTGACGCCTCCGCCAGCAGTGCCGATCCAGAATTTATGTTCCCGGTCTTCACAAATCTTGGACACATGTTCATTTGACAGGCTTAAGGTATCATTGGCATCGAAATTAAAAACCTTGCAATTATATCCGTCGAAGCGGTTCAGACCGCTGAATGTACCAATCCAGATATACCCCTGAGTATCCTGATATATATAGGTGATATTGCCCTGAGATAAACCGTTTTCGGTTGTGATGTAGTTGAATTTATTCTGAATTGAAAAAAGATTTAAAGGCAGGATAAGTACGATGAGGTATAGAATTTTTTTCATCATGGCGATGTAATATTGTTAAGCACCTTAGATTCTTTACTAAAAATAAAGAAATATTTTGAGAATTTCTGAAGTAAAAAATTAAATCATGAACAACCTGAAACTAGCCTCTGAGATGTTATTAATATCCTGATTTACCCCAGCGTTTTAAGGGCAAAAGCATAGGCGCCTAACGATATTGCTTTGCTGGTACCTATTTGTGAAGTTCCCAGAGGGATTCTTGCTTCGGATGAATAGGGCAGTTTTTCATCTGAACCGGGGACAGGCACCAGGGCCTCATTCCATGACTGAAATTTCCTGACTATGTCAGGGTCATCAAGAAGGTAAATCTTTTGTACCAGGCGGGGATAAGTGCGCCGGTCGTAAGAGGTGTAAGTGCCTTCAAGTTCAGCGATCATCGATGGCGCTATCAACGACATGGCTCCTGCAATTCCTCCCCCGATAACGGCAACGCCATCGATTACGGTGAGTAAATTACCCAATACATCGCCGAGGACAATTCCCAGTTGCCGGTATGCTTCGAGGGCAGCATCCTTGTTTCCCGCTATCGAACCCGAAGCTATTTCAAATATCTCCCTGGGCGATGGTGCTTCTGCAAAGCTGATTCCGGATTCTTCAGCGTACACTCTTCGTATGGCACGTATGCTGATGCCTTCTTCAGCATTGGTATTCGTGTTATACCTGTTTCGTATCAGCCAGACTTCTGCAGCCATGGAATTATCGCCCGTGATAAGTTGCTCATCGATCACAATCCCTCCGCCAAATCCTGTTCCAAGCGTTAAGCCGAGCAGGTTATGATAACGTTTTGAAATACCTGCTTCCTCAAGGAGGTTATTAACATATGGAAGAAATCCTGATAATGCTTCTCCATAAGCATACAGATCGCCATCGTTATTAATAAATACAGGAAGATTGAACTTATGTTGAAGGACAGGACCAAGTGGTATTCCTCCTTTAAAGGCGGGCAGGTTATTAAGTTTACCGATGATTCCTGTTCGGTAATCAGAGGGCCCGGGAAATGCAAAGCTGATTGCAACAGGTTTCTTTTTTAATTTCCCCATTACCTCATTGAACCCCTCAGTAA
Organism: uncultured Bacteroidales bacterium; assembly: GCA_964634105.1. Taxonomy (GTDB): domain Bacteria; phylum Bacteroidota; class Bacteroidia; order Bacteroidales; family UBA10428; genus UBA10428. The sequence continues at coordinate 10,212 of CAZWIU010000003.1, forward strand.
TTGTAGCGACACATTTATCCAACTGATCGGCATTGGATGGAAGGGTGATCGGGTCGATAATTTCTGTGTTGGCCTGTATGGCGCTGAAAACAAAGTTGGTGCCTCCGGCATCGAGCGTGAGCACTATTCGGCGATCGTTGTTCAGATTCATCTGGATGGAACTGGATGTTGGAATTATTTATAAAGATATCTTTTTATACTTCGTTTTGGAGTCTTGATAAATTCCTCATCATAGATCTCAAATTTTGAAATATTCATATAGGCCGGGAATATGTGATTGATATCTTTCCTGTGTTGTTCAAGAATAGCTTCCAGCCCATCGCGGGTAATATTATTGGCATCCATTACATCTTTATCGGGATAGATAAGGGCTACAAGTTTATCGTTCCGGTGCACCACCAGTGATTCACAAACGCAGAATTTATTATCGATGGCCGATTCAAGTTCTTCAGGATAGATATTTTGTCCGCTGGGCCCCAGGATAAGACACTTGCTGCGACCTTTGATATAGATGAAGCCATCTTTATCGATCACGCCCAGGTCGCCCGTATGCAGCCAACCTTCGGGGTCTATCATTTCTTTTGTGGCTTCCGGATTTTTATAGTATCCAAGCATCACATTTTCACCCTTAAGAACAATTTCGCCTACTGTTTTTTCCGGGTCGGGGGAAGCAATTTTTACATCGAGGGTATCAACCGCTTTGCCTGCCGATCCAAGCCGTGTTATTTTTGACGATGCGTAGCTGATGAGAGGGCCGCATTCTGTCATGCCGTAACCCACCGTGAAAGGGAATTTTATCTTCCGGAAGAATTTTTCCGCATCGTGGTTAAATGCTGCCCCGCCAACAACAATCTCCGAGAAATTTCCGCCAAACACATGTCTCAGTTTATCGCGGATCTTTTTGTGCAATACGATATTTATCAGTGGAACTTGCAGCAGGATCTTCATTGCCGGTTTATTGATCACGGGGAGAAGTTGTTTCTTATATATTTTTTCAATTACCAGGGGTACCGATAAGATAAGCGCAGGGCGTATCTCCTGGAATGCCTGCATAATGATCTGGGGTGATGGGGTTTTCGTCAGGATGGTCACATGGCACCCGATGGTAAACGGGAAAAGAAATTCGAATGCGCATCCATAGGCATGTGCCAGCGGGAGGAACGACACAATCGGATCGCCGGCTTTAAGAGGCATATTTTCCTGTGCAAACCGTATGTTGGCAGCCAGGCTGTTATGGCTCAGCATTACCCCTTTCGAATGCCCTGTTGTTCCCGAAGTATAGCTGATAACGGCAAGGTCGGCATTGGAAATTTTTGGTGGGTTGAATTGATCGGGGGTCAGTTTCGATGCATCATTATTCTTTAATATACCCACTGCTTTGTCAAGATTAGCTTCTTTTTTGTTAAGCAGCTCAAATGAATTCAGTGAAATAATCCCTTTCAATTCGGGCATTTTCAAGGTTCCAAAGCTTTCAAAAATGGCATCGGAAGAAAAGAGAAGTACCGAGTCGGAATGGTTAACGATTTGCTGGATATCTTCCGGCTTAAAGTCGGGAAGGATAGGAACGATCACAGCTCCATAGGTAACTGTGGCAAGGTAGACAATACACCAACGGGCAGAATTCTTTCCTACCAGCGAAATTTTATCGCCACGCTGAATACCGATGTCCTTATAAAAATGATGAATATTGACTATGTGCGAAGCTACTTCATGGTAGGTGAATCCTTCACCTTTGTAATCGGAAAGGGCCTTGATCTCCCAGTTTTTCTTTATACTATTGCCAATATAGTCCACAAAAATTTCACGGAGCATATAGAATCAGGTTAAGGTTAACCATGAAAATTAATGAAATTAGATGTGAAAATTTAAAATTTGAGAAAATATTGTGTTATTAAAGCATCAATACTCTAACTGGCAGATAATTATTTGCAGCAGGCTGCCTTGTTCAAATAATTTTTCCTGCCTGTCATTTCTTATCCCTGTAAATACAGTAATTTGCATCACATGCTGCACAGGCATATCCCTTGTTTTTAACTTCTTTTCCTACACCCACCAGGCCGCTTACCGATTTTATCGGGATCATCAGCGAAGACTCAGTAAGTTCAATTCCACAGTTATTGCTTCCCAGCAGGGCGAATAGTTGTTGCTGGTCAGAGACAGGCCATTGGCAGTACCCCGGACTATACCGGTTGGTTATATGAATGCCAAGAGCCTCCATGTCAGCTTCAATTCTTTTATGAATAAAATCAGCTACTCCTTCAGCAATTTCAGAGCCTATGAGGTCAACCAGGTAACTCCCGAGCGAGTGCCCTTCTTTCATCAGATCTTTCGAAAGGGCTTCTACCCCTGGGCCGCAAGTGCCGGCAAAAATGGCAACACCGGTACTTTTTTTAAGTGCAGCAGTAACCATTTTGTTCAGGTGGAATGTTTTACCTTCCAGCTTCATCAAACCACCCTCCATGTTTAATTCAGGATTGTCAAATACTGAATAGCATGCACACGGGGTGCTTAAATCAATGCAACGATCGATATACTCGAGTATTTGCGTTATGAGAAAATCATCCTCCTCTCCGGGAGGGACTTCAAGCATACGCAGTATGGCGTTCTCCCGGACAACCAGCGTTGATTTAATTTCTGCTGGACCAATATGATTTTCTCTTGTCGTGATGTAAAATTTCCGGAATAATATGTATGAATAATGCTAAGCTACCAGTGAATTCAGGAACGATACAGCGCCCTGCGGATCGGGGGCATAACCGTCGGCACCAATTTCTGCCCTGAACTGTTCATTCACAGGCGCTCCGCCGATGATCAGCCTGGCATTCGGATATTGGACCTTTATTGCCTGTACGATCGATTTCATATTACTCATGGTAGTGGTCAGCAACGCTGAAAGTCCGACTACTGCATCGCTGTTTTCCTGGATTGATTTAATGAATTTCTGAACATTTACGTCAACTCCCAGGTCAATAACCTCCCATCCGGCTCCTTCAACGATCATGGCCACCAGGTTTTTGCCAATATCATGCAGGTCGCCTGCAACAGTGCCGATGATGAACTTCCCCTTTCGTTTTACTTCTCCCGATTGAAAGTAGGGTTTCAAATGCACCATGGATGCATTCATTGCTTTTGCTGAAATAAGCATCTGCGGAACAAATATCTTCTTCTCGGTAAACTTTTGCCCAACCTTGTCCATGGCTTTAATCAGGGCATCGTTAAGTATCTCGGAAGGCTTAATGCCTTGTTCAAGCGCCAGTTTTGTAAGTTCATCGGCCCCGTCCTGGTCTTTCATATTTGGGGGGAATGGAGCGGCTTTATTAACCTTTCCGAATTCAACACATTCCAGAATCTTTGCGAGAAGTTCACTGTTACTCATGCTCTTGTTCAATTGATTATCTCAATTCAAATATATGGGTTTTTTCATGAAGTCAAATTGACTATTACTATTTTTTTCTCACTATTTCAACTATTTGCCGGATATGTTCGGGGGTAGTACCACAGCATCCGCCTATGATGTTAGCTCCGGCATCTATTAAAATAGCAACGAATTCTGCCATCTGTTCCGGGCTTTCGGGAAATATGGTTTTACCATCTCTGTAAATGGGCGATCCGGCATTTGCATGAATAAGAACAGGGATTGTCTTATTCACTTTTCTTATTTCTTTTGTAATGCCGATCATATTTTTTATTCCATTGCCGCAATTTGCTCCAATGATGGTGGCACCTGCGTCAATAATTTGTTCGGCCATTTGTGTAGGTGTAACTCCCATCATCGTGTGAAAAGTATCGCCGTCCGATTTTTCAAATGTCATAGTACATATTACTTCGCATCCGGTATTTTCAGCACAGGCTTTAACAGCTGCTTTTGCTTCCTCAAGGTCCGACATGGTTTCCACAACAAGGGCATCAGCGCCTCCATCGCGAAGCGCTATGGCCTGTACCTTATATGCTTCGTATAGTTCTTCAAAGGAGACGTCTCCCATGATAATAATTTTCCCTGAAGGGCCTATCGATCCGAGTACATGACGGTCGGGTCCTGCCGCCCGGCGCGATAGCTGAGCAGCCGCCCGGTTAATTTCAATCACCTTCCCGGCCAGTCCGTAAGAAGACAATTTGAAAACATTGCCTCCGAAACTGTTGGTCTCAATCATATCAGAACCTGCATCGATATAACTTTTAGCAATATCGAAAACATCATCGGGTCGTTCAAGATTCCAAAGCTCGGGGCATTCGCCTGGGCCCAATCCTTTTTGTTGCAGAAAGGTGCCCCATGCTCCATCCGATACAAGGACTTTCCCTTCCTTTATTTTTTCAGCTATCGTTTTCATGAAAAAGGTTATGAAAATTACAATTATCTCAGTAGTTATAAACAGCAATGATACTAAAATACGGTTTTAATTCATATTGTGAAAGTGACTATTTGTATTTACTTTTCTTTAATTTTGACGCCGAAAAAAAATAGTTATGACCGATAAACAATGGAGCGACCTGAAGGCCGCAGTAAATGGAAAAAAGATACAGCCTCTGCCAATAGGTTTTATTATCGACTCTCCCTGGCTTCCTAACTGGTACGGCATAAACATACTGGACTATTTTACTAACGATGAGCTATGGTTTAAAGCCAATATGAAGGCCATTGAGACTTTCCCGGAGGTTATCTTCCTGCCCGGTTTCTGGAGTGAATACGGAATGTGTACCGAACCTTCTGCTTTTGGCGCTAAATGTATTTTCTGGAAGAATGAATTTCCTTTTGCTGAAAAAATTATCAATACATCGGAAGATATCAACAACCTGAAACTGCCGAATCCGGAGACCGACGGACTGTTACCGTTCATGCTTAACAGGTTACTGAAATCACAGCCTTTGATTGAGAAAGCAGGGCATAAGATACGCTTTTCGGTTTCGCGCGGTCCGTTGAATGTCGCATCGTTCCTGATGGGTACAACGGAACTCATGACCACTATGATGATGGAGCCTGATGCCGTGCATAAACTTATGCGCATCATTACCGATTTTCTGAAATCGTGGCATAAACTGCAAAAGGATTCAATACCTTCCATCGACGGAATCATGATGCTTGATGATATTGTCGGTTTTGTCGGTGAGCAGGAATTCATGGAATTCGGTTATCCATACCTGAAAGAATTGTACGATGTTAATGCCAGTGTTAAACTGTTTCATAACGACGCTGACTGCACCATGTCGGTAAAGTACTACCCCGAGCTGGGCATTAACTTATATAATCCGGGCACTCACATGACGGCAAAGGATCTGATTGAAGCAACAGGAAATAAAACTACTATTCTCGGGAATATCCCGCCACGTGATGTCCTGGCTGCCGGTTCTCCCGACGATGTGAAAAAGGCGGTTAAGGATTTGCTCGCTGGCACGCCCGATCACACAAGACTTATGCTTTCTTGCGGCGGTGGAATGCCACCTGCCGTATCGAATGAAAATATAAAAGCTTTTATCCATGCTGCGAGAGGTTAAAAGATGACAACGACCAGGATCTGAAAAACTGAGAAATGGAAAAATCACTATTAAAAGCGGTTCAGAAAGCCTATTCGGAAGGCAAACGACTTACCTGTCCGCTCATGGGCTTTCCCGGATTGCAGCTGGTCGACAGCAATATAAAGCTTGCGCAACAGAACTACGGCGAACACTATAAAGTACTGGAATCGCTGGTAAAGCGGTTCGAGCCCGACCTGATCTTTCCGTTGATGGATCTTTCGGTCGAAGCCAACGCCCTGGGAATGTTTACTGTTTTTCCCCAGGAAGATTCAGCGACTGTCGTTCAGCATAACATCGACCTGGTTGAAAAGATATTGGAAAGAAAGATTAATATTTCATTCGATAGCCGGTTGCAAGGTTATGTCGAAACCATACGCTTAGCGAGACTCTGTTTCCCGGAGCATATAATTAAAGGAGCCTATGTCACAGGTCCGTATACCCTGGCAGGGTTAATAATGGGTGCTGAAGAAGCTGCAATGACAGCGCTTATGGAACCGGACAAAATGATGAAACTTTGTGAATTTACCATTGAGCGAATCCTGGAATATATCAGGTTGTTAACGGGTGCGGGAGCACAGCTTATTTGTGTGCTGGAACCATCCGCGGTTATGCTTGGTCCCGACGAGTTTCAGCGGTTCTCTGCCGATTTTATAAAACATATTGTCAATAACTACAAGTATACCGATATCTCTACAGTATATCATACCTGCGGAAATACCATGCACCTCATCGAAAAAATGGTCGATTCGCAGGTCGATGCCTTGAGTCTCGATTCTCACGATATGGGCGTCGATTTAACAGAGGTGGCAAAAAGGATCAACAACGACTGTATCTTAATAGGTAATATAAGTCCTACAGGAACTATCCTGCACGGAACACCCGATCAGGTGAAAAAGGAGGTAAATGATTTTTTGAAATCGATGGATTTTTTTAAGAACTTTATCCTTAGCACCGGATGCGACCTTCCGCAGGAAGTCCCGATTGAAAATATTGAGGCATTTATGGAAGCCGGACGCCAATATAAAGTTGAACGGGCATAACCTGAAAAACTGACTGGTAAATTTGAAAAAAATGAACCGGTACACGGCGTGACAAAACTTTATGAGCGATTATATTCGAGTTACTTACTGATCATGATAAGTGAAAAAAAGTTAACAGACACTATTACTTAATATCAAACCCTTACAGATATGAAATCCCACTTTCTGGTTATTTTGTTGGCATGTGTAAACATTTCTTTTTCCATTGCTCAGGATATGATTATCACACAAGTTGTGAAAACAAATTCAATTTCATGTAATCTTGTTGCTGTTGATATGCAGACTGTAACCTATAGGTTACCTGGCGACAGTATTCCAAAGAAAATATCGACCAGTGCTGTATCACTGATGAAATTTGGTGAACACGAAGACCAGATTGTAACATCGGGGATCGTTAACGATACTATCTTCTGCAACATATCGGCCATTTACAACGAAAAGATCAGCTATACATTGCCGGGTGAACCAGCGCCAAAAACAATTCCTAAATCAAAGGCAATAATGTGCCATATTGGACAGGGATGCACCACTACGCTTAAAAATGTATACCTTGGAAAGTTCCGGAAATACCATGAGATTTTTAAAAGGATAAATGAAAGTAGTATGGTAAATAATAATGGTAACCAGTTACAGATCGAAAATATTAAACTGAATAATGGCGTAATATCGTACGATGTTATTCAGAACGGATTAAAAACTTCAAAATCAATAGGCAAAGACGAGGTAAAGGAAATTACTTTTTTTGAATATGCTGAGCAAACCCTTAACGATGCTCTTCGCAGCTACGTGCTCACAACCGGAGGAGAGTTAAAAGAATGTTCTGTTGATAACATTGAAGCAGGTAAGTTATACCTTACAGAGATTGATGGGTCTGAACAGATCAAAACCGAATTGGCAACAGAAAAAGCATGCGCCCTGTTTTTTGGCCCTGCGCAAACTACTTTTTCATCCTATAATTCTAGTACAAGCCGGCCTGTTGTATCTCAGGCTGAATCTCTATCGCCTAAGTCTAAAACCATCGATATTGATTTATGCGGTTTATTTGGGTATAATCTGAAACTGGATGAGGCTTTTGTTGCAAATGATGAAGAGTATGCAAGAGCAATGCGCTCGGGATTCGGTTTTTATGCAGCCATGAATTTCCGTACCAGTAAAGCAGCTTCAATTGGGGTTTACTATGATTTTATGATGTACCACTATTCGGGAGAGTCAACCTACTATTATGTTTATATCGATGATCGCAGAACATTGAATTTTATTGGACTAAATATTCAATATAATACAGATAATACCAAAACGTTCATTTATAATGCCTCGATTGCGCCGGGATATTTGTTTTACAAATGTGATTATGAGTTCAACTATGATGATTATGGGACCAGTGGTGGTAAATTCGGACTTAATGTAACAAACAGGTTGTCGCTTATGATGAGTAGTAGTGTGGGATTTTTCCTGAATGCTTCATTATTCTATACTAAAGGCCAATCAAGGACCAATTTAGGGGGAGGAATCAAGTTTTTGTTATAATAATACTACTCTTATTCTATAATCAATAATAGTCACATTGACCTAAATATATCAAGAGTTTGCGGGCGATGTGGTCAGCCATTATTTTCCCGTATACATTGAACATTATTGACTTTCGATAGTTTATGCTATGTAACAATACTATTGAAAGCGATGAAATATCTTATTGTTGGCGGAGTGGCAGGAGGTGCTACAACAGCTGCTCGTTTAAGGCGATTAGACGAGGCGAGTGAGATTATTATATTCGAGCGAGGTAAGTACATTTCTTATGCAAATTGCGGATTGCCTTATTATATCGGAGGTACCATTGCCGATAGGGATCAACTCTTCGTTCAAACTCCTGAATCATTTGGTACGAGATTTAACCTCGAAGTAAGAATTCTGTCGGAAGTTATCACTGTAAATCCTTCTGTAAAGGAAGTTATCGTAAAGGATCTGCAAACGGGGAATACATATTCCGAAAATTACGACAAACTCATTTTGTCACTGGGAGCTGAGCCTGTTAAACCTCCGCTGCCTGGTATTAACCAGGAAGGAATATTTACCCTGAGAAATGTACCGGACACCGACCGTATTAAAAAATATATCGAAGAGAAAAAGCCTCGCCATGCAGTAGTTATCGGTGCGGGCTTTATCGGACTCGAAATGGCAGAAAACCTTCATCACAGCGGACTGAATGTTACCATTGTTGAAATGGCTGAACAGGTGATGACTCCTCTCGATTATTCTATGGCTGCACTGGTACATCAGCACCTGAAAACAAAGAATGTTGAGTTTTACCTGAATACGGCTGTTTCTTCCTTCTCAACCATGAATGGACGTATTGTTGTAAAACTGAACTCTTCGAAAACAATAGAGACAGATCTTGTTGTTCTATCTATCGGAGTCAAACCCGACAGTCGTTTAGCCAGAGAAGCAGGCCTGAGCATTGGAGAAACAGGCGGTATTGTTGTTAATGAATACCTTCAGACCTCCGACGAGAATATTTATGCCCTCGGAGACGCTATTGAATTTCCCAATCCTGTAACAGGTACCCGAATGATCACATACCTGGCAGGACCAGCAAACAAACAGGGAAGGATAGTGGCCGATAATATTGCAAAAGGAAATAAAAGAACGTATAAAGGTTCTGTTAATACTGCCATCGCAAAAGTTTTTGATGTTACTGTTGCATCGACCGGCGTATCGGGAAAGCTGCTGGGAAAACTGAAGATACCGCATATCGATTCGATAACGCATTCTTCATCTCATGCCGGCTATTACCCGGGGGCAGTGCCCATGTCCATAAAGATCTCTTTTTCGCCCGATAACGGACGATTGCTTGGTGCACAGATAGTCGGTTTTGATGGGGTAGATAAACGTATCGATCTGTTTTCAACCGCTATTCAGAAAGGAGCTACAGTATACGAGCTGGCCGATATTGAGCATGCTTATGCACCGCCCTATTCATCGGCGAAAGATCCCGTAAATATTGCCGGAATGGTCGCTGAAAACATCCTGGAAGGAATCACCAGGCCTGTTTCGTGGAGAGCGATAGCGGAAGATACCGGTAAGGAATTCTTCCTTCTGGATATTCGCACACGTGATGAATTTCAGCTTGGATCAATTGAAGGTGCTGTAAATATTCCGCTGGATGAACTAAGGCTTAATCTCGATCAGATACCGCGTGATAAAAAGATTATTGCTTTTTGCGGTGTTGGATTAAGGGCACATGTTGCCTGCCGTATATTGGTACAGCAAGGATTTAAAGAGGTTTATAACCTTTCCGGAGGCTTGAAAACATACGAGACGGCCAGCCAGAAGCAGAGCAATGAAGATATATTTGCCAACGATTATATTGGTCACGACGACCACATATACCAGGGAAGTAAGGAGAAATTGCAGACTAAGCTGTCTGATACAGGAAAGTTGAAGGAAGTCGATGCGTGTGGATTGCAATGTCCTGGCCCGATTCTTAAACTTAAGCAATCGATCGACCAGGTCGGTGTTGGCGATTCAGTGCGTATTAAAGCCACTGATGCCGGGTTTTATAAGGATGTTAAAGCCTGGGCGAATGTTACCGGAAACGAACTGGTTGAACTTACAAGTGCTGGTGCCGAAATTACTGCCATCGTGAAAAAAGCAGCCCAACTCGCACAACCATCTTCCCGTATGGGTGGTAATCATGCCACGCTGATCTGTTTCAGCGACGATCTTGATAAAGCCCTTGCTACATTTGTGATTGCTAATGGTGCCGTGGCATCAGGCAAAAAGGTTACCATCTTCTTTACTTTCTGGGGACTGAATGTGATCAAGAGGCAGAAGAAACCAGCTGTTAAAAAAGATCTGTTCGGAAATATGTTCGGTATGATGATGCCATCTTCGAGTAAAAAACTTGGACTATCGAAAATGAACATGGCGGGTATAGGTAGTAAAATGATGCGCATGGTCATGAAAGATAAGCATGTGGATACGTTGGAGCATATGATACAAACTGCCATCGATAGCGGAGTTGAGCTGGTAGCATGCCAGATGTCGATGGATGTAATGGGCGTGAAAGCGGAAGAATTTATCGATGGTGTTCAGATAGGAGGTGTTGCTACCTACCTTGAGCGGACCGAGAGCGCTAACCTCAACCTGTTTATTTAACAGTTCAGGACCGTCTTAATCGTTAAGCTGATTCCAGGTTGTTGCCTTACACAGTTAGGCGAAAATGATATATAAACATATCGGTAAATAAACATTTGTTCAGACGAAAGAAAGCATGTTACTCTTCTCTGAATTTTAATACATGTTAGTTCAGTCTTGATGAGTTTCGGAATATCTATCATCCGGGTAGGACTCATAAGGAAATCGAACCGGTATTACCAGCTCTTTTAAAACAAGGACTTCCGACCAAAAAATTATCGACTTTACATTTATTTTAGGATGATAGAAAATATTGTCGTAAACTTATGCTTAGTATATAAATCTGGAATCGTGATGAAAAATATTATTTTTAGACCATGGCATTATTATGCGCTGATAGTCTTATTCAGCTTATCAACTGGTAACCAAGGTATAATGGGTCAATCAAAAGCTTGCACTAAAAAGATCTGGGTAGGAACCTGGGCTACTGCACCCCAGCTCGTAGAACCTCATAATATGCCTCCTTCGCCGGGACTAACAAACAATTCATTGCGGCAGGTTCTCCGTGTTTCGATAGGTGGAGATACACTGCGTATGAAATTTTCAAATTTTGCAGGTACATCTCCTGTAACAATGAAAGCTGTAAAATTTGCACTTTCAGCAGGAGGCAAAGATATATACGACTCTACCAGTGTGCTGTTGAAATTCAATGGAAATCCTGAAATTACTATTGATTCAGCCGGTTCGGTTATTTCCGATCCGTTTCCTTTCAACCTTCAACCGAGAATGAATATAGCCATTACAATTTATTTTGGTGAAACGTCTGCTACTGTAACCGGTCATCCGGGGTCCAGAACCACATCTTACTTGTTGGCGGGGAATGATATTTCTGTAACCGACTTCACTGGCGCTGTTACCACCGATCATTGGTACAACATCACCGGTATCGATGTGTTGGCACCTTCGACCTCTGCCTGCGTCGCAATTATTGGTAACTCCATAACCGATGGAAGAGGCTCGGTTACCAACATGCAAAACCGTTGGACAGATATATTCTCAGAGCGTCTTCTTGCAAATCCGGCTACTGAGAACATTGGTGTTCTCAACCTGGGTTTAGGGGGGAACTGTGTTCTTCGTTATTGCCTCGGGCCGGCTGCAATCGACCGTTTTAAACGGGATGTTCTTGATCAGTCGGGAGTACGGGCTGCCATCGTGTTTGAAGGGGTAAATGATATCGGAGGGGTTAACACCATGGAAAGTGCAACTTCGGTAGCAACTGGTCTGATAGAAGCTTACAACCAAATGATCGATTCAGCCCATGCCAGGAATATTATAATTTATGGCGCTACCATCACTCCTTTTAAGAATCATGGATACTATAACCAGTACAGTGAACTTTGCAGACAAAAGGTGAATGAATGGATCCGTAACAGCGGGCGTTTTGATGCCGTCATCGATTTCGATAAAGCGGTGAGAAACCCGAACGATACCTTAAGCCTTATTTCCTCCTATCAGAATGATGGTCTGCATCCCGATACGGCCGGATATAGAAGGATGGTCGAGTGTATCGATCTTAATTTGTTTGAAGAACTAAATACAACTTTTCGCACAACCAATACATCCGGTAAGGAGGTTGTATGGCTTGAACCTGGGGTCATTGTCTTCGGGTTTTGTTCAACAAGGCTCAAAGCCCGAAATAATCGACAGAATAAATATCATACATCAATAAAAAGCTGAATGATTTTTTCATAATTCTAATTTTCTATTATCAGAGCGGTTTCCTGGCAATCATTAAAAACAGGGGGAATCCGCGCAGCGATTCTCCGATCATTTTTTTCCGGACGTAACAAGGTTGAGTATCCAAATGCTTATAACCTGCTGCTTTTATGAGCTTTTGCAATTCATCGACATCAAAGCCATTATGCCCGTTGAAACCTTCTCCATGAAATGAACCATCTTCGGCATACAGATCGGCAATTGCGAGGTAGCCTCCCGGATTAAGAAGATTAAAAAAGGCATGAACAATTTTTTTTGTGTCATGTACATGATGCAAGACCATCTGAGAGTATATGCAATCGTATGTTTCGGCTGAATATTCTTCTTTTTCCAGGTCCAGATAAAGTGGCTTTAAATGGCTTAGACCGGAGGAAACTACTTTTTCTTTCATCACCTTCACCATCTCCTTAGAATTATCCATCAGGGTGATCTTCGAAAAATGTTCAGCCAGGGCAAAACTCATCAATGCTGTTCCTGCACCATATTCCATAGCTGTCATACCGGTTTTGACCGGCACCATCTGAAGAAATTTCTTTGCAATTACCAGGGCACGCTCCACATGGCCGGGATTACTGTCCCATTCCCGGGCTTTAATATCAAACTCGTTCATTCTTTAATGATTATATAAGAATACAAAATCCAATAGTCGTTTAATTATTCCTGCCACGAATATGGCTCCCACGGTTTCAATTATACTCACGGCAAGAGCTTTCTTCCACCCGTATTCTTTCCATAATACTGAAATAGTGGCAATGCAGGGAACGTAAAACATGCTGACGATAGCCAATGTAATCATTTGTTGAGGAGTGAGCACATCGGCAAAGCTTGCAGTACCTAAATAGGCTGCCAGCAATACAAGAATCAGTTCTTTTCGAAGTATACCAAATATCAGTAGTATACCTGTAATGGAAGGTAATCCAAGCCATGTTACGGTGATCGGATTAAGAAAGGAAGAAATGGCCGGCATCCATCCTAACAGGTTTATACCCTGGATGACAACTCCCGAAATGATTACGATCGGAGCCGCAATATAGATGAATTCTTTAAGAGCTTCCCAGGTCTGCCGTAATACTGTTTTCAGGTGCGGTGTTTTATAGGCCGGCATGGGCATTATCAATTCCACCGGTTCGCCGAGGAATAATTTCGAGCTGATTTTACCGACAATGAACACTACTGCCAGAGAAAAAGCATATAACCCTAAAGCCCACCATATACCGACATATTTACCTACAAGGCCGAAGATAATAACCGAAACTGCCGAACAGGGTATAAGTGTAACCAGTACCGCGGTAATAAGTCTTTCGCGTCGCGATTCCATAATACGGCACGACAGGCAGCCTGGGACATTACAGCCAAAGCCTATTATCAGAGGTACACAAGCTTTTCCGTGAATACCCATTTTGTGCATAAGATGGTCCATCAGGAAAGAAATACGGGCAATGTATCCCCAATCTTCAAGGATATACAGAATGATATAGAACGGCAGAATATAGGGAATAGCAATCTGTATAATGGCAAGTATGCTCTCAATAGCTGACCACCCGAGGACAGCCAGCGAGGTGCGACCAACATGTTCTAACCATTCAGCATGCAAATGTTGAAATATCATATCCACATGTGAAGACAGCCAGTTGCCAAGTTTGAAAACAGTAAGGAACATGGCTCCGAGAATGATTATCATCACAAAGTATCCGAGGAACCTATCGGTTGTGATAGCGTCCAGCCGGTCGTTTAGTGAAGCTTTTCTATTGTGGTCCATGGTAGCTGTTTCCCTCGCAATCTGAGAGGCGAGGTGGCTTCTCTCATCAGCAATAACGATAGAAGAATCGTGGCCGTGAATTTTCTCGAGGTGATCACTTAACTGTTTTGCTGTTTCGATAATACTGGGCTTATTGTTCCATATCAGTTCGATTATATCCTTGTCTTTTTCAAGTAGCTTTATAGCAATCCATCGGGAAGGATAGGGGAGATCTATACCATATAATAATTCAGATAGTTTCGCGATACATTCTTCAATTTCTTTTCCATAAGTGAATGACTTATGATATGGTTTACCTTCTTTTAGTTCAATAACCCTGTCTATTATCCTGGATAATCCTATACCGCGGGTTGCAATAGCAGGTACTACAGGAACAGTAAAAAGTTCCCGGAATTTTTGGTAATCGATAGTAATTCCTTTCTTTTTCGAAAGATCAATCATATTTAATACCAACACAACCGGACATTCAAGCTCCAGCAGTTGCAGGGTAAAGATCAGGCTTCTTTCAAGGTTGGTAGAGTCGATAATATTAATTACACAATCGGGTTTCTGATAGATAATATATTCCCGTGAGATAATCTCTTCATCGGAAGAAGTAGTAAGTGAATAAATGCCTGGCAGGTCCAGCACATCGATTGTATAATCCTTATAGAACAAAGTACCCTCGCATTTTTCAATAGTTTTACCCGCCCAGTTGCCTATGTGCTGGTGCAGGCCTGTTAAGAAATTAAATATGGTCGATTTTCCTGAGTTTCCTTGTCCGGCAAGGACTATATTGATTTTCTTATTGTCTGTCATTTTACCTTGACAATTATTTTCGATGCCAATCCTTTTCCCAGCACCAATCTCGAACAGCAAACCTCTATTTGCACAGGGCCCGAAAATAACATTCTGCCAATAACCTTTATTTCTGTGCCCGGTGTAAGTCCCAGATCAGCCAATCGTTTTGTCAACATCCTGCCGCCATGAATAGCAACAATAGTAGCCGTCTCTCCATCCTGAATGTCAATCAAACGGGTAGTATCACCGGTTCCATCCGGCAATTGTTGCCGGCGCATTAATCTGTGATGATGTTTATGTCGATGCATGAACATATATTCAACTGTTTATTTAAAAAAAATTACTTGTCTTCTACATGTCTCAACCCTTCAGCAAAAAGGTTATTAATATGAATATCATCCAGCGAATAGTACGAAATTTTACCAATCTTGTTATATTTTACCAGGTTCATATTTCTTAACATTCGAAGCTGATGTGAAATAGCAGAATTTGTAGTTCCTATAATTGCTGCAATATCACCCACACACAGCTCATCCTGCTGGCACAGAGCGAAAATGATCTTTGTTCGGGTTGGATCGCTCATGGCTTTGAAAGTTTCGGCAAGGGCGTGAAAAAATTGTTCGGTTTTCATTTTTTTCTTTACCGACAGAACTTTCCCTTTATCAACATAGGAAATATCCGAAACGTCCGGTTGAGATTTTTTCATCTTGAACGATATGTGAACACCTGTTCAATTGTTTCACAAAAGTAGTTGTTTAATGTAGAAAGTGAATACAATCCAGCAGAAAATTTTCAGAACCTGTTTAAATATTGGCAGAATGATTAACATAATGAAAGACTATATGACACACCCCCTCCTGTCCCCTATAAATAGAGGGGGATGACTCCAGGTTGAAAGCATCATAAAAATCGAAATGGATTATTTCATCCACTTCAGAAAAAGTCTCCTCTTGAGAGGAGATTTAGAGGTGTGTATAATAAAAAAATATCGAAATTTAAACAGGTTCTCAGAGAAATTGTTGCTTGAATTATAAGGAAGATCCATTCCGTGAGTTAGGAACATTTTAGTTTTGTCGATACCTTCAACGCATTGTAAAATCTTCCAAAATCATTTACTTACCGTTTAGAATTCCCATTTTACCGAAAAATACTGCTAATAACATTTTACTGCAGTTACTTTTAGGGTCGTATTTTATTCTACAAAATCATGGAAAAACAACACATCTGCCCATGGTGGCTGGGTTATACATTCATCTTACCGATCAGAAAATACCAGCACAATCCTCAGAAAATACTGGGGCCTTATATCAAGCCTGGCATGACCGTTATGGATTATGGTTGCGCCATGGGTTATTTCAGCATTCCGCTTGCACAGATGACCGGTATAAAGGGGAAAGTTTACTGCGTCGATATTCAGGAAAAAATGTTATCGCAACTGAAAAGAAGATCAGTAAAATATAATGTAACATCGATAATCCAACCTTTGCAGGTCGGCAAAAACTACAATCCTGCCCATCTGTCGGATCAATTGGATTTTGTTTTACTTTTTGCCGTTGTGCATGAAGTACCTGATAAAAAGCAACTATTCGTTGATCTTTACAACATGTCCAGGAACGGAGGTAAGGTGCTATTCGCAGAACCCAGAGGACATGTAACCCTGGAAGCATTTAAAGAATCGCTGCAGTTGGCTCAGGATGCAGGCTTCAAAATACTGGATGAAAGACCTATGAACAATGGACTATGCAAGTTATTGATGAAATAAAAACCAACCATAGATTATGAAACCACGAATACCCGAAGGAACTGCTATTGAAGATAGTCCCGAAATCTCGATGGAACAATATAGCGAGATCATGAAAAAACAACTTGGCAGGGAGTATGTGCGTTTTGCTGAGAATGTTATTAAAAGAATAAATCCAGCTCAGCATTCATCTGTACTGGAAATTGGCCCGGGCCCGGGATGGGCAGGGATTGAACTGGTAAAAAGAAGAAACGACCTAAAGCTGACAGGGCTGGAAGCATCCTCGGATATGATCAGGGTGGCACAGTCGAATGCAATCCGGGAAGGATTGAATTGTACGTACATCCGGGGCTTGGCGGAAGATATGCAAATGGTCCCCGGCAATAGTATTGACCTTGTAATCTCGAGAGATTCATTGCATCACTGGGAAGAACCGCTGGAAGTATTTAAAGAAATCAGGAGGGTTCTTAAACCTGACGGAAAGTTATACATTCACGATCCAGGAGGGATATGAATTTCGTTGGGCGTTTAATAGTCAATATTTTCAGCTGTTCTATTCCTCATAATATGGGATATTACTGGAAGACTTCAATTGCTGCGAGCTATACTCCGGTTGAATTAAAAGAAATGTTGTCTGAAATTGGAATTACCAATTGGAATATCGATTCGGATTTAATGGATTTAATCATTTATAAAAAGTAGGAATTATGCCAAGTTTATCACCCGGAACACCCGGAGCAAAAGAAGCGTATGGAATATCTGTTATCAAAGATGATTTAAGTATTACAATTCCTCCCAAAGCATTTAAACGTTATGGCCTATCGGACAAGACGGTTGTCCTGCTGTCCTCAACACGCATCGGAGAAGCGGGCCTGGGTATTTTGAATAAAGAAAAAGCTTATCAAAGCGTTTTCAAAAAGATTATTGACAGGATCGCTTCACTGAATACGATCTTTGTAAATAATAAAAGGGTATTTGCGCTGACACAGGTTATTGATGGTAAGATATTTTTAACCCCTGAATTATTAAATGCTTATCACCTCAAGATAGGCGACAGACTGGTCGTAGTTAAGAGTACTACAATTGCAATGAGTTACTCTCCGGTTGAAGTCTGGAAAAAGAAATTTGAAAGCAGAGGCTTTTATGAGGCCATTGAAAACATGAAAAAACTGGAAGTATTTTAAGTTGATATTGTTCGAACCCTATGTATAATTGAACATTCATTTTATGGAAACTGCATTCAGCATTTTTATCGGGATAAGCATTACATTGTATTTGATAAGTTTCTTTACGAAAAATTTCATTACAGCGAAAAAAGTCGGTAGTTCAATAAAAGGAAAATCATGGAAAGTCACAATCCTGGTAGTTATTATCAGTATACTATACGGTCTGACCTATTTAAGCGTTTTTGGACAGACCGGTTTCCTGGTTCCTATGAATTCAATGGATCTTATAGGGTTGAAGCTGATAGGAGTTGGAATGACAGTGTTAGCCTTGATTATCGGAATATCCACCCTGATCACCATGAAGAATTCCTGGCGGATGGGCATCACCCAGAATCAGGATACAGAGCTCATCCTGAATGGTACCTTCAGGTTTAGCCGCAATCCTTATTTTGTGTCATACCTGATGATTTTCGCGGGTGTTTTCCTGGTATACCCAACGTTTGTGTTCCTCCTATTCTTCCTGCCTACAATACTAATGATCCACCTGATGATCCTGGATGAAGAAAAATACCTGACCAATCAGCATGGAAAATCATATCTCGAATATAAAAGATCGGTTAATCGGTATATCTCAATTGGCATTAAGAAAGAGAGTAAATCACGAATGAGCTTAAACATATACTGATCATGGGTCATAAAAAAGCAGTTATCACAGGAGCAAACAGGGGTATAGGCAAATGCTTTGCATTTAAATGTGCCCAGTCTTATCAATAAAATATTGATCTTATTCAAGAGGCCGGTAGCATATATTCTTATGAGAAAGAGAGGAATCAGATAAATTAAACTCAGGTGACTAAAAGATTTTTATGTTTATGAAGAAGGCCGAACGTATAAAACTTGGGAGTGTTCAGGAAACACTATTACTTCCTCTGTGGGGAAGAGCAGTTGAAACAAGAAAGAAAAAACCTCTGCTTGTTGACGAAAAAGCTGTTTCAATAATCGATACTCTTCCATATGATTTTAATCTGATTTCAAAGAATATCAGCGGTATTAGCCGCTTATCGTGGATTGCACGAAGTTTATTCTTCGATAAAAAGATCACAGCTTTTATTGAAAATTATCCTTGTGCAACAATCATCAATGTCGGATGCGGACTGGATACCACATTTGAACGTGTTGATAATGGCCGGATTCAATGGTACGACCTGGATCTGCCGGAGGTAATTGAATTAAGAAGAAAGTATATTACCGAATCGGACAGGAGACGATTTATTGCCGGATCGGTGCTGGAAAAGGATTGGTACAGCCAGATCGAAAATAAAGAACATATAATGCTTATGATAGCCGGCGTAATATACTATTTCGATGAAACGAAGGTGAAATCGCTTTTTGATGATTTTCATTCCTGTCTTCCGGGTTGCGAGATTATTTTCGACTACAGTTCCGTAATAGGTGTGCATATTGCCAATAAAAAAGTGATTGAGCAGGGAGGCATGGATACATCGGCGTACCTAACATGGGGCATTAACGATATTATGAAGATTGAAGAGTGGAATGATGCTATTAAAGTGATCAGTAACGTTCCCATTTATAGAGATATTAAAAAGGAATTCCCTCTTCTGAAAAGAATTGGAATAGGGTTGGTCGATAAAATAGGGATTATGTCGCTCGCCCATATAAAGATCATGTAAAACTTTAAAATCATGGCTGTAATATATGAATGAAGAGGGTCCAATACCAGGTGCCTGATATAAAAGGGTTCAACAAGCCGTCGAACAATTTGCTTCAATCATACGAATTTCATTTTTTAATTGCTATAAACATGAACAGTAAAAACATACCATTCATAACAATCGACTGGAATACAATTCCGAAAACAGAATACACAGGGGAAACGGGGAAAGCATACTGGCAGACTCTTCAGTTTGAAGGATTACGGGTGAGGATAGTCGAATACACCGAAGGCTACCTGGCCGATCACTGGTGTAAAAAGGGACATATTGTACACTGTCTGGAAGGTGAATTCACAAGTGAACTGCAGGATGGTTCCAGGTTTATGTTAAAGAAAGGAATGACCTATATCGTTACGGATGACTTAAGTTCGCATCGTTCCTTTTCGGCACATGGGGTTAAATTACTGATTATTGATGGCGATTTCCTGAGATATATACCAGAATAAAAAATCTTCTTAACATATGCAAAACATTGGTTCAAAACCCACTGGATTTACAGGTAGGCTGGCAGGGACTATAATGAATTTAATTCATGCCCGGCAGTATGGAAAAATAGTGAAGGAATATTTAATCGTGAGAATAATTTCTTTTGATTTATCAATATTATTGTAACCCGGGATCATAGCCAATAAATATGCGGGCCAGTCCATCAATTCCTAGTACAGATATTGGGTTATCAAACCGACATTGCAATATGTCCTTATTATATCGGGAGGAAAATATAATACCTTCCTTGGTGAAGGACATATCTGTTCTAAGCATTCATCGATATTATTCGATACTAATGCCTGCAATTTTCTTTTATTAACCTCTTCTTTTCGTTTAACTATCCTGGGCATTTCCGACAGCTGTACTATTCAGCGTGTATTCCTTTACTATCGATCGTTCCATAGGACGTATCACTGCATTGGAAACAAACAGGTTTACCCCCGATCTCGATAGTTTTCGATTTCTTCACACTTTCGCCGCAAACCGAACAAACAACGCTTTCATCATGACCTAATATTTCAGGTAATTCGACCTGAACATGCTGAATTGTAAAGAGTTTGTCAATAGGCATATGCAGAACTCCAAAATTTCTTTCGAAAGATGCTTTCTTGTAAGCAGCAATCATTTCGGGATCAGTACTTTTCTCAATAACTACTTTCCGGTAATATTCCTGAAATGCCGGAAATGAAGCTTTAATTATATCAGGCGACTCATGTCTCGAACAAAGCCGGATACCCTTACCATTTTTGTTGATAACCGTAACGGCTGTTTTCCCGACGTCTTTAAATATCAACGAGCCTTTTCCAAAAGAACAACCTGTCACAAATTCAACTCCGTCGCTAACGCAGCTTCTTGTCTCAATAATAATTGTGAGGTCTTCCAGTCCGGCAGAGTCTTTTTTCAGTTCGTTCATCGCATAACAGGCAGCCATGACCCCCATGGACAGGCCCGGACAAATATGTCCGTGCAACTGACCAGCCTGCACAAGCAATATATCGGTCCTCCCGTTTTCGATATACCTCATGATCTCTCTTCGCGGATCATCGATAAATACCGGTATGTTCACACTATCCGTTAATGAAAGTTGTGAATATGTTTTATTGCTGATCAGGAGTGCCACAAATACAAACCATTTGGCGAGGTATTTTAATATACTATTCATTGGAGTATGTTTTATTAATGAGACTCAATTTTCATGAATATCATGACATGAAAATTGTAAGTCGAATTAATCCCGAAAGCGAAGCTATTCGGGATTGAACACCCTGTGCTCTTGGCACAGGGTTAAATTCTTTTTAGGGTCTTGGGTCTTGTCGCCGACGTGCCAGAGCAACTATGGCGACGGCACGCCCAAGGGTAAACGCCATTTACTGATAAATACAATCGTATTGATTTTTGTAAGATAGCTGCTTAGTGATATCAATTATAATCAGATTGCGTCAGCGGTAAGTTGATGGGAATAGTATATGCCGTTACCATCCAGTATTCCATAAGGGGAGTTGTTGCATGAATAGCAAACGACCTTGCCCTTAATTTCAGTTGACCTGGTTTTCATAACACTTTCACCGCATTCTGAACATACCACACTTTCATGTATGGGGGCATAACCGGGCACACTTGTTTCAATAGTATATACTGAAAACAGCTCGTTGAAAGGAATATTCAATGTTCCGAAAGCTCTTTCGAGCGCTGCTATTTTATATCTGGCAGTCAATTCCGGGTCATGATTTTGTTCTATGATCACTTGTCGATACAGATCCTGGAAATCGGGAAATGCTTTTAGGATAGCCTCTTGCGATTCATGTCTTGAACAGATCCTTATGCCTTTACCATTCCTTTTTGTGAGTGTAAAGGCAGTTTTTCCAAGATCTTTATAGATCAATGAATTGTTACCCAGCGAACAGCCTGTAACAAATTGGACACCATCGGAAACACAATTATTCGTTTCAATGATTGCGAGCAAATCTTCCATCCCGTCCGAATCGGTTTTCAATTCCTGCATGGCATAACAGGCGGCCATTACACCCATTGCCAGGCCCGGACAAAAATGTCCGTGCAGTTGTCCGGCCTTCAAAAGGAGTGAAGATGTTCTTCCATTGGCAATATCATTCCTGATCTCGATCCGTGGATCTGATTTCAGAATAGCGATATGAGCCGGATTTGAATCAACTTCAGAGGCAAATAACGACGTATCGCAGCATTTAATATCGATTACCGGTGTGTTATTGATGGCATCGAGGCCTTTAACTGTCAGCAGGTTTTTATTGCGCGATACCAGTTTTACAGTAGTTACGCCAATTGAATTAGGCCTTCTGGGGCTGCGTGATGCAAATACACCACGCTCATCACCCGTATGAGTTTTACCTGTAAGTATTACACCGTCCGACTTATGGAAATAAAAGATAATATCGAGGTACTCACATTCTTCAATTTTCAGCAACGCATTCGAAAATTGATCGTCAATAAGAATAGTGCTTAACTTCTCTTTGATTGTATTATGGTCGGTTGGTTCGTTAAATTCGTTCAAGACAACCCCTACAGGTATAATCTGATAGCTTTCCATACGCTTTATTAATCATTTATTAAATTCCGTTGGGAACAATAAAAAGGTTTTCATTGTCCCTGAAGATCTTCACTTTAATATCGTAGAGCTTTTCTAACATTTCTTCCGAAATGTTTTCCCTGCCTCCGCAGGCAAATATTCTGCCTTCTTTCAGCATAACCATTTTGGTTGCATAGCGAACAGCCAGGTTCATGTCGTGCATGGCTATTATGATGGTAATACCTTTTCCCGATAAAGTCTTCAGGATTTCCATTACTTCAACCTGGTGCTTAATATCAAGGTTGGCTGTTGGTTCGTCAAGAAGTAATATTTCCGGTTCCTGCGCAAGTGCCCTTGCTATGTAGACCGATTGTTGCTGTCCGCCGCTCAGTTTATTAAAATCTTTCATAGCAATATGTTCCAGGTGCAACATGGCCAGTATATCAGCAGTTATAGAAAGGTCCTTTTTAGCAGGTTTCCAGTTAACATACGGTTTTCTTCCCAAAAGTACGATGTCAAACACACGAAGTGCTGTATTTCTGCTTTCGTTTTGTGGCACATAGGCTATTTCCTTAGCAAGTTCTTCGGGAGAATAAGAATGAAGAATTTTTTCATCGATCAACACAGCTCCTTTTTTTATT
The DNA here is from genome assembly GCA_964634105.1 of uncultured Bacteroidales bacterium. Lineage (GTDB taxonomy): Bacteria > Bacteroidota > Bacteroidia > Bacteroidales > UBA10428 > UBA10428. Next base: position 33,524 of record CAZWIU010000003.1, read on the forward strand.
TTAAGAATTCCATCGATGCATTTGATAAGTGTGCTTTTCCCCGATCCGTTCGGGCCAATAAGTGCAACAAAATCACCTTTCTCAAACCGGCTGTTTATACTTTCCAGCGCTGGTATTCCATTGTAACTGAATTCAATATCCTGAATGGTAATTTTCATATTCTATCCTGATTAAGACCAGAAACTTTGTCCCTTCCTGCGAAGAAGTATAAAAAGGAATAAAGGCGCTCCTATGAATGATGTAAGGATACCCACTGGAAGAATAACCGGAGATATTATTGTTCTGGCAAGTGTATCGGATAAGAGGAGAAACACTCCGCCAAAAAGAGCAGAGGCAGGTAGAAGGAATTGTTCATCGCTGCCGATTATACGGCGTACAATGTGAGGAACAACTAATCCTACAAAGGCTATTATACCAAAAAAAGAAACCACAATTGCTGTTGCCAGCGATGCAACAACCATACCCGATAAGCGTACCTTGTTTACCTTTACCCCGAGGCTTTTGGCATATTCGTCTCCCGGTTGAAGCGATTTATAATTCCAGCTCTGCCAGAAAAAGTAAATCAGAACCGGGATAAGCGTCACCCCAAGTATCAGCGATTCTCTCCATGAAGCCCTTCCAAGATCGCCGAACGTCCAGAAAATGATGGATGCCAGCTGAATATTATTTGAGAAATACTGCATGGCTGAAATACCCGCTCCGAACAAAGAGGAAATAATGATCCCTGCCAGGATCATAACCTCCGGAGTTGACCCTTTGAATCTGGCCAGCAGAAGAATGATCCCTACACTGCAAAGGCTCCAGACAAATGCCGAAGCCGAAACTATATATGGATTATTGATTATTGCTACATCGTTTGAACCTGCATAGTTGCTTCCGGCACCAAGAGCAATAATTGCAAAAGCAGCGCCAAATGCTGAGGCTCCCGAAATACCCAGAGTGAATGGAGAGGCCAGCGGATTACGTAATAAACTCTGAAAAACAGCGCCAGAAACTGCCAGGGCTGTTCCCGCCAGAATTGCTCCGATTATCCTGGGCAAGCGAATTTTCAGGATAATTTGTGCAATAAAAGCATCGCTCTTATTAATCAGCAGATCAACTATTTTTTTTAAAGTAATATCAGCAGTGCCAGATACTAACGAGACTATAACTATCAGCAAAAGGGCAACAAGGATATAAAAAATGAAAAGAAGCCTCTGTCTAACATATCTTTTATACTGTGTAATAAGCTTTTCCGGCATCAGAATTCGTTTTTATCAATTTTTCTGAAAGCATTAGAATTCACCATAAGCTCATTAAATATTCCCCGTCCAAGAAACGCTTGGGTAATTTCATCGGTTTTTGCTGCAATATCCACATCATTAAACCGGTCGGGATATAGAGTCTTTCCGGCATACCATGCATTTACCAGCACAAGCTCATAGTTAATAGCATAATTGTTATAAGGCAAAAGTGTATAAATCTGATCATTATTAACAGCTTTCAAACGTTCATTTAATACAGTCCCCTTTGCTAGGTCCATTTTTGCCAAGTTCAATCCCGAAACATCAATGAAGATGATATCAGGGTTCCAGATCATCAACTGTTCTTTATCGACAGTGGTGCCTTTTACATGCGATATGAGTCGTTTATCGATCTCTGCTGCGGCATTTCTGGCATTAAGGAATATAAACGGAGGATACATGGGTTGTGTTGAAGTTATTCCAAAATTACCACTGTAAGGTACTGCCCCAATGTAAACCAGTGGTTTTACATTTTCCTGATAAGCTGATGATCTTTTTCCCAACTCGTCGATCGATTGTTGAACATAGGCAATGAGAGAATCAGCCCTGGCTTCCTTATGTAATACCTGCCCAATCAGGCGAAGGGATGCATAGAGAGTATCCTTTGCCGTACCAAATTCAGGACATTCAATAGCAATAACCGGGATACCTGTTCGATGCTGTAAAATATCAGCGTCGCCTGTTGTTGTATAAGAAATGAAAATAACATCGGGTCTTGATTTCAGTATAAGTTCCACATCACCGCCCATAGACGGACCTATTATCGGTAAAGCTGATAACTCGGGGTGGGCTATTGCATAGGCTGTGAGCCCCCTTCTCTCATTTTCTTCCACCCCGGTAATCATTTCGCAGGCATCCATATATACCAGGAGGCGTAATGTCCCAGCCCGTAACCCAACTATTCTGTCAACTACTGAAGGCACCTGCACTTTTCTCCCAAGCATATCGGTTATTGTAACCAGATCATCCCGCTGAGCACGGGATGACTGATCACAGCTTATGAAAAGAAAAGCGGGTATGGAGATTAATAAAAATGATATATACCTGAACTTACACATATCAGAATTTTATTGCTATCCTTCCGTTAATGATTCTTCCGGGAGAAATGTATTCGCCCGTCTCCATGTGCTGATTATTAAATACATCCTGAATATCAAGCGAAACGATGAAGTGTTGGAAAATCTGCTTTGATAACTGAACATCCATAGTAAAATATCCATTGATGGTTTCTGTGTTTTCCTCATCGCTGAATTGCTCGCCTTTATAAAATCCTCTGACAGCAGCATTAATAATTTTATTCGTCCAGAAGACCGATACGGAAGCTGTATGTTTTGGAACATACGTCAGGAATTTATCTTCAAGTTCAGGCCTTTCCGTGAATGCGTCAATTTTTGAATTTGCTAACGTATAATTACCTGTCAGGTTCAGGCCTTCCAGGAGAGTATAATCAATCTCGGCTTCAACGCCCATTAATGTCACATTAGTAACGTTTTCCCTTCTGTAAATTGCACGACCATAAAGGCTATCGCCTGTCGAAATATAATACAGGAAGTCTTTCCCTTTTGCATAATACCCCGAAGCTGACACTTTTAGCTTATTGACAGGGAACACATCAACTCCAATTTCATAATTATTCATCGATTCGGGGCCTAATTCAGGATTCGCATATTTTGGGCCCACCCACATCCATCCGGTACGGGTAAGGTCATCGAGGATTGATGCCCTGAAACCATGCGAATAGGAAACATAAGCGCTAAACTGTTCAATGAAATTGAAACGTAATCCTAACCGCGGTGAAAGTTCCGACCAGGTATGATCTTTCAATTCGGGTATTGTGTTCCATGGATCGGTAGAGTAGTAATCTCCGTCTTTAAACGATACCTGATCGAAGCGTAAACCAGCTACTAATCTGATTTTGTTATCCAATAGGGCATATTCATCCTGGATAAAACCGGCCAACGTTTTTATTACACCTTCGTTATAAATGGTATCATAAACCTGCGTGCTGTCATTTACCTGGCGTGGCGTCTGGTAATAGTCGCCGCCTTCAATGCTACCCTTCTTTATTTCAAAGCCTGCGGTAAGTGTGTTATTTTCGAATAATTCCCTGTTTATGTTTACCAAGGCTCCCATGTCTTCCCGGAAGGAACTTACATCGTAACGCGAATAATTGCCTCCTCTTGATTTTTCATTGATGTCATAATAGTGTTCGAGCTGATAGTAAATATTCATATTATAACGTGTTTTATCATCGCCACCCCTCAGATTACCACGGAACAGATTAGTATTAAAGTTACGATAGCATCCCTCGGGGGCGTATATCTGAGTTCCCTCACCCCGTTGGTCCCTGAAAACATCGTATTGCAACTCCCAGTTAAGCCATTTACTCTGATCAAAACCTGCCCTGGCGGAAACTCCGATCTCTTCTAACGATCTGGCAATGTCAAAATCAGTGCGTTTTTCTTCAGGAACATTAATAAAACCATCGCTTTTCAAATAGTACTGAGATACGGTACCATAAAAGCCTTTTTCCGATCTGAGCCTTGCATTTAAGTCTTGTCTGAATGTATTAAATGTTCCGTAGCTTACAGCGCCAAAAATTTCCTGTGATTTTGACGGCTTTTTTGTGATCAGGTTGATAACGCCACCCATGGCGCTATTACCATAGAGAGAAGAGCCGGGGCCTTTAAAAACTTCAATGCGCTCAATATCGTATTGATTTATACGATTCCAGTTAACTCCGCCTTCATCTGAAGTATTCACCGGTACGCCGTTTATGAGTACGAGTGTTCTGGATTGTTCATCACTCGATAACCCGCGAAGCGTTACCATCGGTCGTTGGCTATAGATACCGCCTGTTCTGCTTACGATGACTCCTGAGGTGTAGCGTAAAATATCATCGACTTGCATCGCTGCTGATGATTCAATAACCCTGCTGCTGATAATGTCGATTTTAGCGGGTACATCTTTGAGATTCCGCGGAGTTTTAGTGCCTGTAATTACAACCTCTTCGATATTGATAGTATCACTGAGGCTGTCTTGCGAGAAGATAGAGGAGAATGGCATTATGGCCAGTAAAAAGATTAATAAATACGGTCTCTTGAAAGTTTTCATTTAAAATGGAGTTTAAAGTTAAACAATGTGTTACATATTTATTTTTCGTGTTACTATTAGAATAAAAAAATTTTAGTCCGCCCTGCTCATTGTAAGTTTGCCATGCCGGACACCTTTAACAGCAATTATTTTGTCTGCCAGTTCAGTTAAAACAACAGCTGCTCCTTTTACTGCTATTATTTCCATACATTTGTTCAGATCGAGATGGAAGTGTTGTGAGGAAAGGATAACTGTATGATAGTTGCGTTGTATTTCGTTCAAATTTCTCAGGATTTCATTTTTACTCTGATCATAAACCAACGTAATTGAGCCGGCGACCAGGTTATTGCAGAGCCATTTCTTCTCGACAGTATTCTTTGATATTAACTGCCTGATTGCCTGTGAACGATTGGAGAATTTATTCTCCTTAACATATTCATCAAGTGTCGACAGGATTTCTTTCTCGAGCGATACGCCAAATCTGATAACAGACATAGTGTTACGTTTTATTAATTCGTAATACGGCTGGTAAAAATAAAACATATTTATTTTATTAGCAAAACATAAGTTGTATATGCCATACCTAAACTCAATTCAGGTTATATAATTATTTAATCCTGGAAAGATATATTCCAGTCATAATAGCGGGTAATCAGATAGGTTTACTGAATACTATTCCTCAGCAGCACTTAAGCACTTCAGGCATTTCGGGCCTTCCTAAATCAAGCCCCTGTTTCCCTTTATATTTATCATCAGGATTATATACAATTCCCAGCTTATCAAGTATCGGTTCAACTGTTACCTGGTGCAGTTGCAGGCCGATATCCCAGGGATCATAGCCAAGTAATAAACCGGCGAGTTCTTCGTAGGTGAGTACGGGTATTCCGTAACCATCCTGACCGTATGTTATTCCCTGCATTTCGGCAATTACATACTGCCAGCGATCGAGGAAGAATGTGCATCCGGGGCAGTTAGCAATGATCAGGTCGGGTTTATAGGCTTTCATGGAGTCAAATTTCCTTTTAGAATTAGCGACCGAATAACCCCTGTTGGATTTAAGCAGGTATTGTCTGAATCCAAAACCGCAGCAATGACGCCGTTCCGGATAGTCGACCTGCTCGCCGCCCCATGCATCAATTAGTCCGGCGAGTACATACGGGAATTCTGCACCACCGATGCCCTTCTCAGGGAATATTTTTGCATAGTGGCATCCGATGTGGTCAACCACTTTCAGTGGCTCTCCGGTTGCATGGTTTTTTAGACGTATCTTGATCTTTGCAGCTAACTCGTTACGGAATTTATAGATGAGGTCGCTGGCATGGACCAGATTTTTTGGAATTTCAAATGTTTTGCCTGTGGCTTTTTTCAATGCTTCACGGGTTTCTTTTTCTTTCTCGGGGAAATGTTTCCAGGTTTCCAGCACTTCGGAATAGATACCAAAGGAAGTAACGCAGGAGCAGGTAAAATTTTCATACCCGGCTTCATTCATCAGTGCAAATTGCCGGGCGACAACGGTCATGGTTGTCTCGAGCGGTATTATACCGGAATGATAAGCAATACCAGTGCAGGTCGTTTGCCGGGCATCGTCAAAGATATTCTTTCCAAGTTCCTGCTTCATAATTTTCAGGAAAACATCTTCGGCAGCAGGAAAAATATTCTGACGTATGCAACTGCGTGCAAAGTAGTAGTCGTTATCGGCTATATCTTTCTGATACGCTTCCCATATCTCATTTTTTGCTTTTACCATAATTCAAATGTATTAAAATTCTATCCCTTTTCGCGCTTCCACCCCTTGTTTATAATAGTGTTTCACTTCCTTCATTTCAGTCACCAGGTCGGCAAGATCAATCAGTTCGGGCGGTGCATAGCGGCCTGTAAGTATTACTTCGGTAGTGATGGGTTTTGCTTTAAGTATGCTGATGAGCTCGTTAGTTGAAAAGAGTTTATAATAGAGAGCAATACAGACCTCGTCCAGCACAACCATATCATATTCTCCGCAGGAAATAATTTCAGCTACTTCGGAAAGGCCCTTTCGGGCAGCCTCAACATCGTCGTTGGTTGGATTATTATAGATAAAACAGCCAAGTCCGTATTGCTTAATGGTTATTGATGGCAAAGAGAGGTTTACCGCAGTAATTTCGGAATAGGCTTTGCCTTTCACAAACTGGGCAATAAACACCTGCATTCCCGCGCCCGATGCTCTAAGAGCCTGGCCAAAAGCAGCTGTTGTTTTCCCTTTTCCGTTCCCTGTGTACAGGTGAATAAATCCTTTCATGTTTATATTTATAAAAGCGAATTAAAGCATTTCTTAGGGCTAAAAGTCAGGTGTTATATTTAGATAGAACTACAGTCGATGGTATTATTCATTCTTATGAAAAGTGCTCAGTGAGTAATCCACCCGGCAATAAATCGTTTCAGGTTAGTATAATAGCCTTCATTGATTTTATTCAGTTTCAGGCGGCTGCAATTAATGGGTTTTCCTTTTTTTCTTCTCTCCATCCTGTAAAATATATCGACCAGATGAAGTCCATAAACAACGTACCCCGTATTAATATTTTCAGGCTGGTTCTCATACTTTTTGCCATCATCGACCCATATTGCAGGACAAACTATGCGTTCGTTCTTGTACAATTTCATGTTTTTATACTCAAACTCTGGTATAAAGTTCAGGAATTATAAGCCCATTTAAGGTAGATAGTACCCCAGGTAAAGCCTCCGCCGAAGGCAGAGAGAATTAATTTATCACCTTTCCTGAGTTCTTTTTCTTTTTCCCAAAGGCATAAGGGTATGGTAGCGGCTGTGGTATTTCCATAGCGGCTAATTGTAATCATGATTTTATCCTTTGTAAGGTTCATTCTCCGCCCGACAGCTTCAATTATTCTCATATTAGCCTGGTGGGGGACAAACCAGGCCAATTCTTCGGTTGTTATTTTATGTTTTTTCATCATTTCAACCGATAAATCGGCCATTTTTGAAACAGCAGTTTTAAAAACCGGTTGCCCGTCCTGGAAGAGGAAATGTTCTTTGGCATCTACGGTAGCATGAGTTGCGGGCTTGAGTGACCCTCCGGCCCGCAGATAAAGCAGATCTTTACCGGAACCATCAATCTGAAGGCAATGATCAATTACACCCAGCTCTTCTGTTGAAGGCTCCAGCAATACTGCAACCGCTGCATCGCCAAATAGCACACACGTTGTACGGTCGGTATAGTCGGTAATCGACGACATTTTATCGGCTGCAACCAGTATTACTTTTTTATATCTGCCTGTTTCGATGAACTGTGAAGCCGTTTGCAGCGAGAAAATAAACCCTGAGCAGGCAGCGCTGAGATCGAAGCCCCATGCATTCTTGATACCCGATTTCTCAGCGATCAGACAAGCTGTTGATGGAAACATCATATCGGGGGTAATAGTCGCTACAATAACCAATTCAATATCCTCGGGTTTATTGTTTGTCTTTTTCAGAAGTGATTTTACTGCTTCAGCCCCCATATCCGAAGTAGCAAGGCCTTCGCCTTTTAAAATCCGCCTTTCTTTTATACCTACCCGCTGGCTTATCCATTCGTCGGAAGTATCGACCATCCGGCTAAGCTCATCGTTTGTCAGAATATAATCGGGCAGGTAGGCCTCTATTCCACTGATTTTAGCAAAAATTTTTTCCATGAATTATGATATTGAAAACAGTTAGTATTTTTTACTTATTGATCATGTATTCTTACATGTAAAAATCAAAGCGTTCATCGGATTTTTTATTGTAAACACGATGCTTTGATTTTGCTAGCCAGCCTGTCTTAATATTATCAGTCAGGTCAAATTCAGGAACATACGGTTTAATATCTAATAATGGTGTTCCATTAACGATATCTAAATTTTCGATGTGCAATACGGATCCCTCAATTTTAACAAGTTTTACAACCGATACACCGATATTATTCGGCCTTCTCGGCGCCCTTGTTGCAAATACACCACGCAGTTTGTCATCGAGAAATGGTTTCACCTCAAGTTGATAATCACCTGACAGGTGGAAGTAATATATAAGAATAATGTGTGAAAAACCTGGGAGGTCTTTCAATCCTGCAGCATATTCCGGATAAACTTCTGCTGTTCCTGCAATGCCCGATGCAGCGGCAGGCTGAATAGGCATACCCACCGTACTTTCAAATGGCGAATGGACAATGCCGATCGGCTTAAAAATTATATCATTCATTTTTTAATTGCTTGAACCACAACAAAACTACCCCTTCCGTATCCCTTTTCCGGAGTTTGTATTTCACAAATTTCCTGCAATGTACCGAAAACCGTTTGCCAGGTCTGGTTAATTTTATAATTATTTTCCCACAGATGCCTGTATACTTCTTCGGAGCTGTAAAAAACAGCATCGGTGTAAAAAACACTTTTTGATTTATTCTCAAAATAGGTTCTACCGATTGGACTGTTTTTATCAACAAACCCGATGATGAATTTTCCATTTTTCTTTAATATTCTATGCACCTCCCTGAAGGATTTTGAGATATCATCAACAAAGCAGATGGTGGTTAACATCAATGCATAGTCATAGCTTTTATCAGGGTAAGGGAGTTCTTCTGCAATCCCGTCCACTGCATTGATCTGTCTTCCGATTGCTTTATTACGCATGGCAAATGAAGGTTCAACACCATCTTTGATTCCCAGCATCGATGCAAATATTCCGCTTCCGACACCTATTTCGACGCCCTTGCCTTTTGCAGGTATAACGTTTCGGATGGCAACCAGCTCCGATTGAAATACAAAATGGTTATCGATAAACCATTGTTCGTATTCGGCAATATGCTTGTCAAAGGCTTCTGTCTTGGGCATTCTTTACATTATTGAAGATAATACGGACAATTTAAGAAGCAGGATTAATAATAAACTTCAATATTTTTGATGCTGTTGCTGATTAGTTAAATTATGTTTCTTTACTACAATATTGACAGGTAAAAGTAAATGAACTTTTGTTCATTTTAAAGTTATTTAAATTAATTTTACGAAAAAACCTATGACTATTTCGATCCTTACCGATAATACTCCCGGTGTAAATACCGGTGCCGAACATGGTTTATCGTACCTGGTTGAATTTGATGGCAAGAGGTTTCTTTTCGATACAGGGCAGAGCAACCTGTTTTTAAAGAATGCTGAAATGATGGGCATTGATATGGCCCGTATCGATTTTATTGTCCTCAGCCATGGACACTTCGATCATGGTAATGGACTGTCCTGTTTAAACAGCGGCAAACTGATTTGTCACCCGGGGTGTTTTATTAAACGCTACAGGAAGATTGATTTCTCGTATATCGGGTTAAGAAATTCAAAACAGGAAATTGCTGAAAAGTTCGATTTGATTACTTCTTCTTCACCTTATTCCATCACGGAAAACATTCTGTTCCTGGGTGAAATTCCTAGGAAAACTGATTTCGAATCGGTGCATACACCATTTGTTTTTGAAGATAGTACTCCTGATTTTGTAATGGACGACAGTGCTGTTGCCTTGAAATTACATGAAGGACTTTTTATCATTACGGGATGCGGACATGCAGGGATAGTGAATACCCTTGAACATGCAAAGGAAGTAACCGGTATCAAGAAAATTCATGGCGTAATCGGCGGTTTTCATCTGAAAAATGTTGACAGGCAGACAAAAGAGACAATGGAGTATTTAAAAAGCAATAAGGTCGAACATGTTTATCCGTCTCATTGCACTGCTGAACCGGCGCTTTCAACATTCATAAAGGTGTTTGGTACGAACATAATTAAAACCGGGGAGATTTATAATTTTTAATAATGGATATGTTTGAATTAGTTGTCGATACGCTGAAACAAACCTTGATGATAACAGCCTTCGTGTTGTTTATGATGGTTGTTATAGAGTATGTTAATGTACAAACTAAAAATCGGTGGGCAGCGAAAATGCAGCAATCACCTATGCTGCAAATTATTATTGCCGCCCTGCTGGGGATAAGTCCCGGGTGCCTTGGCGCATTCACCGTTGTGTCGTTGTATACCCACCGGATGATGGGCCTTGCCGGCCTGGTAACTGTGATGATTGCTACTTCGGGAGATGAAGCTTTTGTAATGTTTGCCCTTTTCCCCGGGAAAGCTTTATTGCTTCATATTGTGTTAATGATTATTGCCATTGCTGCCGGATGGATTATACATTTGTTTACAAGAAATAAAGCATATGGATCTTCGCTGGGTTTTATTGTTCACGAAAGGGAAATCTGTAAGTGTTTTATTCCGGGTTTAATTATACCCCAGATAAAAAATATCTCGTTCGAAAGGGCTTTGTTACTTTTATTTACTGTTGTGTTTATGGTTTTTTTAGTGGCAGGGATTATCGGGCCAAATGAATGGGACTGGAAGAAAATAACTTTTCTGACCGGCACCATGTTCCTGTTGTTTGTTTTTATTACTGTGCCCGAACACTTCCTGAAAGAGCACCTGTACAATCATATCATGAAAAAACACTTATTAAGGATCCTTTTATGGACCTGGGGAGCCTTTATAGTATTGCATTTCATACAATCTAATCTGGCGCTAAGCAATCTACTGCAGAACAACCTGTATATGATTCTTCTCATAGCAGTATTCATTGGGATTATTCCCGAATCGGGGCCACATCTGTTGTTTGTTACCTTATTTTCGCAAGACCTGCTGCCTTTCAGTATTTTGCTGGCAAATAGCATTGTACAGGACGGGCATGGAATGTTGCCCCTGTTGGCCGAGTCAAGAAAGGATTTTATAAAGGTTAAAGCCATTAATATGGTTATAGGTTTGCTTATCGGCTCAATAATGCTGCAATTGGGTTTTTAAGATTATAATAATTGGTACTATGGAAATTGAAGTATTAAAATCAAAAATACACCGTGCCAGGGTTACCGATGCCAACCTGGATTATGTGGGGAGTATCACAATTGATGAGCACTGGATGAATTTAGCCGGTTTGTATGAATTTGAGAAAGTGCATGTGTTGAATATCAATAATGGCGAACGTTTCGAGACATATGTTATTAAGGGAGAAAAGAATAGTCATGACATTATCTTAAACGGAGCGGCAGCGAGGAAAGTCCAGCCTGGCGATTTAGTCATTATTATGGCATATACACGGATCGATAGTAAAGCTTATGCAGATTACAAACCAACCATTGTGTTGGCTGATGAATTCTATTAATATGAATAAAAAAGTTTTATAAAATGAACATATGTTCATTTAAAACATTATTTTTGCAGGGAAAACATTTAATCATTAAGCCAAAAAGATATGCCATCAGGAGATCGTACCGGACCTGTGGGACAAGGTTCCAGAACCGGAAGAGCATTAGGTTTTTGTTCGGGATATGACAGCCCGGGATATGCAAAAGGATTTGGCGGAGGAATGGGAAGAGGATTTAGATTCGGGAGAAACAGAGGTTATGGCCGTGGACGTGGTCGCGGTGTTGGTTGGGGAGCTGAACAGGGTTGGACCTATTCAGGTTTTAACCAGTCTTTTCCCTGGCAGCATGCCGTGAGTAAGGAGGATGAGATAAAAATGCTTAAATTGCAGGCAGAAGAGCTCAATCGTACTCAGAAAGAAATTGAAAAAAGAATCACTGAATTGGAATTGAAGAACAAATAAGAAATTTACTTTCTTAGCATACCGATTTATACTGATGCGCTGTTGCGATTTGGAATGATAGGATTTAGGACCCCTTTTAAAATGTAAAAAATTTTAAGCAGGGGAGCCAAAAAAAACATGACTTTTATCGAAAGATAAATTATATACATTTTTAAAATTCAGGTAAGTGCCGAACAGGACCCGGTCAAGAAGGATTACAATGCCGCCCCCAATGGAAGGTTTTAAGCCATTTGGTATTCCAATGCGAGAACTTGGGTCGGTTGTTATGCTATTCGAAGAATTTGAGGCAATACGGTTGGCCGATTATGAAAATCTTACCCAGGAAGAAGCAGCGGAAAAGATGAATATTTCACGGCCAACCTTTACACGTCTATATGACAAAGCCCGGAAAACTATTGCGAAAGCATTTGTTGAAGGTAAGGCTATTATCATACAAGGGGGAAACTTCATCACTGAGAATTATTGGTACAAGTGTCGCAGTTGCAATGAAACCATGGTTACTATAAAACCTACAAACCATTGCCGTAAATGCGACTCGGATGATATAACTCGTCTCAATACCGGGAAATAGAATTACGGCGGCAAGATTCATTTTTATAGCTGAAAAATAGCATGTGATGTTGCTCTTTGTTTATTTCCCTTATATTCTGTCAGATTTTATAGCAGTAAAATGTATATTGGTATATTTCTCTGAATTATGAAATGGAAAACCTGAAATTAAATATTCTTACCTGCACAAAATGTGAGTTGGCGAAAACACGTCAACATGTGATTTTTGGTGAAGGAAACCCGCATGCAGGTATCCTGATTATTGGCGAAGCTCCGGGAAGGGACGAAGATATACAGGGCAAACCGTTTGTAGGTAAATCGGGACAGTTACTTGATAAAATTCTGGAAGCTTGTGGATTTACCCGCAGCGAACATATTTTTATCAGCAATATTGTTAAATGCCGGCCACCCGATAATCGTATTCCCATACCGCAGGAAGCACATATTTGTTTGCCTTGGCTGATAAAGCAAATAGAGCTGATAAATCCTACGATATTAATACTTCTGGGCGCTACTGCTTTAAAATACATGGCAGGCCCGGAGCATAGAATTACCCGCGAACGTGGCAGCTGGCTTACCCTGCAAAACAGGTTGGCAATGCCTGTGTATCATCCTGCCGCTCTGTTGCGCGATCCTTCGTTGAAACGGGATACGTGGGAAGATTTTAAGAAGATTGTATTCAAATACCGGGAGTTGGTAAATCCGAAACATTACTCAGCGCATGTTTAATGCAGATCGATGAATTGTAAAGACGAATAATTCTATATGTATAGTATTTACGGTGTATTGAGAATAAGCGCTATTCGTTCCCGGCAGGAGTGAAATTAATAGTCCTGGCAATACTGCAGGTGACACCAATACCTCCGCCGAGCTGTGTCCCGACAAAATACTGATATACCGGCAAATCGACCATGACAGATAGATACCATTTTTCAAGCAAAACGTAGTTTACCTGTGGCACAATAAAGAACAATACACTTCCAGAAGAAGGTTTCACTTTTCCTTCTATCCTGTCGGGTGTGCGTATCTCATTGCGGAGCTGTATTATTGTTGTCCAGTCGCTCTTAAGCCAGGGGAACATCAGGTGCTTGGATACAAAAAATGAATTGAAGATAGCTGTACCCAGGTAATAATCCTGCTTATTCGGCAGGTTGGTTTCAACCCTGTTAGTGATGAAAAACCGTAAGCCTTTTTCCGAATTTTCTTTCACATAGTACGAATTAAAAACAAATCCGTATGCGCCAAGGGTAGGCTGAACTTCAACAGGCAGTTCAACATTATCGGCCCATTGAGGATTCCGTGAGAAAGGTATTTTAACTCCGGCAGAGATAGAATAGTAGATACGTTTAACGTGGTTTGAGTACAGATTATATTTTGACGAAACAATAAAATTTGAAAATCCTCTTCCGGTGAGCGTATAAGAAGGCTCTACGTTATATCGCTGCGATTTGTTTATAAAACAACCGGTTTCAGTTTCTATGGTCAGTTTGTTTGTAAGCCCATAACCGATTAGTGCGGTGCAATAATTATAATATGCTTTGCTGATAAGGTCGAAATCAGAGCGTTTGCTTCCTTCATAGTATTGCTTCGATTCACCATATTTATAGAATAGAATTATCCGCAACGATTTTTTCTCCAGCACGGTAATATTTTCGGTGCCTCCGACAGGATTAACCGACGACAGGCATTGAGAGAAAATTGTTGACTGGTAAATAGCCAACAGGGATATGGTCAATATGTAAATTCTATTGAACCACAATGTCGATTGTTTTTGTCTGCGATTCATCGTGCCCGTCCTTCACCCTGTATGTAACCTGGTTTGTTCCTGTCTGGCAGGGTGATGTGGCATAAGTGACCTGGGCTCCCGATCCGAGAATATCGCCTGCAGTGGAAGACCAGTAATAGATAAGATCATAACCCGAAGCAACAGCGGTCACCTTGGTTGTTTCACCCGATATCAGTGTGTCATTATCGGCAGTTAGCGATTCATAAACAAGAGGGGCGTTCGGTTCGCCATGATGTTCATTATTATCATTACACGAGAAAAGAAAAAAAACGGCAATTATTATCAGTCTTTCCTTTTTCATGGCCCTGTCAGATTAGTCTTCATTTTTTATACATCGAACCGAAAAGGCATAGCTTTTTGGGAACGTGTTCCACCTTCCAACCATGGTTGAACTGATATCAAGGCATCTTCGCCAGGCATTACTGCCATATTCTGTTGAGGTCCATACATATTCATATTGATCGAGCAATGAGAAGAATCCGTTTGAAGCCATTCTTCCGCAAAGGAGTGCATCGTAGCCTGAATTTCCTCCTGCTTTAAGGCTTGTGCCTATTCCAGATCCTCTCCATGTATTGACCAGGTCGGCATCGGCAGGGGTCATGCCCAGGTATATCTCAAGGGTCTTAAATTCATCGTCGGAAGGGATATGCCAACCACTTGGACAAACACCTTGTGATTCTTCTTCTGCCATGCTATCCATAGCTACATCCCAGGTATAAAGCCTGCCGTAGGTGTCAACATTATTTACATCATTATCATAGGCATAGCTTACAATGGCAATGCCTGACGGATTATGGGTGACCTTCAGGTTTTCCTTCATCCAGGTCTGTTCGCCGATCTTTACGATCGTATAGATGTTTTCATCGATGTCGGTTAAAACATCCGTTAAAATTATGGTTTTTTGCGATGTCTGCTGTTGCTGGTCGGTAACAGTCACTGAATAGGTTCCTGCACCAAGGCCTGAAATATCTTCAACCTCCGGCCCAGTAGACCATATAAAAGTATAAGGAGGATATCCGCCGGAAACAGTTAAATCGATAGCCCCGTCGGAAGCGCCGGTTTCGGAAGGATCAACAGCTGTATATCTTATTGTAATTGTGTCGGGTGTGGGTTGCAATATCAAAATACTATCTTTTGCTGATGACAGAACAGCATCGGAAACTGTTAAATAGTATATACCGGCTGTGAGCCCTGAAATATTCTGTGCGCTTGACCCGTTAGACCATTGGTAGGAGTATGGTATTACACCTCCTGTAACAGATGCAGAAGCTGAACCATCATTTCCCCCGAATACAGAAACATCCTGTCCGGTGATAGTTACAATAAGGGATCCGGCTGAGGGTTGAGCAACTGCGAATGTATCGGTAAGTTCCTGGTCGTTCATATCACAAACGGTGACAAAATACAGTCCGGCGCTCAAATTTGAAATATCTTCTGTTTGTTCATTGTTTGACCAGAAGAAAGAATAGGGGGGAGTACCGCCGGAGACGGTCAGGTCAATGCTCCCGTCATGGCCTCCGTATTCGCTTACATCAGTGACTACTGACAATATACTTAATGCATCGGGAACATCATTCTCATCCTTACATGACTGGACCTGAAGGAGAAGAATGATGATTCCGATAACTTGTATTGCTCTTTTCATAATTCAGTATTAGCTGTATTAGCAAAACTTCAGACAAAATTACACCATAAAATAGTATTAAAAATTGCCTTATGGTTTAGAGATTCTCATAAATTGTCGAGTGATTCAACACTATTGTACAGGCGATTGAAATAGTCATCTTTTCCCTTGTCAAATTCAATACCCAGTTCTTTTGCCTTGATAGCCGAGAGTTCTTCCAGCTTTACGAAGCGCTTTGTAGCGCCGGTCTCGTTGAAAATATTCTGAAGGTCGTTTAATGATTCTTCAGGGATCTGTCGAAGAGTGCCGCTCCGGTTTTCTTTATAGCTTGCCCCAAGCCTTTCCAGCACCTGCTGGCGGTTTTCCCTATACCATTTCCATACAGGGCCCTGTTCGGGATACATGTTAGTATTTACTTCATCAATATAAACGCAATATCCGTATTCCAGCATATGTTCGCCTACCGTGCGCTTAATGGCCAGTTGTTTACGCCCCTGCTCACTTTCGATGAACATGCCGGAATCGATTGATAAAGCGCGCAATGCCTGAACAATATACCCGGGGGTATTGCCCCTGGGACAGCGCGTTTTGCACGAAAGGCATTCACCGCAATACCAGATTGTATCGCCCTTTAGTAGTTGTTCAATTTCACCTTCATCACCATATTGAACTGTATCGGTAATTACACGGGGATCGTAATCTTTATTAAATGCAGCGGCCGGACAAATAGCAGAACAAACACCACAGTTTATGCAGGCTTTCAGCCCTTCAACAAAGCGAATATCTTTTTTAAGCTGTTCAAAAAGCTTCATATGTTCATGGGTTAAAATGTGCAATTATGGTTCTGTTGCCGGTTACTTTATCGTTAAGTTTTACCAGAATTTCTGTTTCAGGCGGAAGAAATATATCAACCCTTGAACCAAATTTTACAAAGCCAAGGTCTTCGCCCTGTATTACCTGTTTTCCTTTCTCAGCATAACAGACAATGCGCCGTGCTATAATTCCAGCAATTTGCTTAACGAATATGTTAAGACCAGTAGTTGTTTTTATTGCAGTAGAATGATGTTCATTAAATTCTGATGCCTTAGGATAACTGGCGATAAGGTATTTACCCGGATGGTATTTTGAATAAACGATCGTACCGCTCACAGGATATCGGTTCACATGAACATCCCATACGGACATGAAGATAGAAACGCGAATACACTTACATTGCAGGTATTCATTTTCATTTACTTCTTCAATGGCTACTATCTTTCCGTCAGCCGGAGCCAATACCTTTGTGTTATCAGCAATTATTTTACGCTGTGGATTACGAAAAAAGAATACAAAGAACCCTAAGAAGAGAAGAAGGACAATGCTAGCAATATACCTCGTCAATACATTATTTTTAGTCAGTATGGCAAGTACAATATAAATTGCCGTGGAGACGATCAGAGCAGTTAATAAAATAGTATGTCCTTCTTTGTGGATAAACATTTCGGAATGTATTATTTTTCTCTTTCAAAAGGCCAAGCCATAATACCGCCTTCAAGTACTTTCACATTCTTATATCCGTTTGCCTGAAGTATTAAGGCAGCTTCGTAACCGCGCAATGATATTTTGCACCAGGCAATAATTTCCTGATCTTTGTTTTGAGGCAATTCTTCCAGTCGTTTTCTAAGCTGGCCCAGCGGGATAAGTTTTTCACCAATCCCTAAGCGCATCTGTTCGTACTCATTAGGATTACGAACGTCGAGCAGGGTAGGCGTTTCTTTTTTATCGAGCTTTTCTTTAAGCTGTTCTGCCGAAATACCTGTAAAGAGTCCTTTCAGCTTATTCTCCATGATGTGCGCTGTTGCAATACTATGGTCGATAGCAAGTGAGAATGGCGGGGCATAAGGTAAATCGGCGTTAATCATATCGCTTACAGTAAGTTTTCCTTTAATGGCCATGGCCCAGGTAGCTACCTGCTTGTCAACATCACCCGGCCCGATAACCTGCGCACCCAGGAGAGTCCCTTTCTTTTTGTCCACGACCAATTTGGTGATAAGTAGTTTGCCCTTCATGAAGCCGGGTTTATCGAGACTTGCATTGATGACAGTTTCTATATCCTTAAGCCCTGCTTTAAGGGCATTCTGTTCCGATAAACCGGTTGCGCCCACGCCATAGTCGAATACCTTGCAAATACCGGTTTGAATTGTCCCGGGAAATTTTGCCACATTTCCTGAGATCACATTCTCTCCTGCGACTCTGCCCTGGAGGTTCGCTAAATCGCCATAGGGCGCATGTATGGGATTGTTCGTGATCAGGTTAGGTATTTCAACACAATCGCCTGCTGCGTAGATATCGGGATCGGAGGTTTGCATGTATTCATTGACTACGATACCTCCTGTTTTACCAAGGGTTAGTCCTGCATCTTTTGCCAGTTTTGTATTGGGTGTAACACCAATAGCTATAACTGCAAGTTCACACGGAATTTCAGTTCCTTTTTGTAGTTTCACTCCGGTAAGTTTCCCGTTTTCTCCAAGAAACGATGCGACCCCATTTTCGAGTATGACGTTGGCTTTACCCTGAACATATTTTTGAACCAGTCTAGCCATCTGCCTGTCAAGGAATGTGAGTAGTTGTGGTAAAAGTTCAATCAGGGTGATTTCAATGCCTGCCAGGTTCAGAGCTTCACAGGTTTCAATACCAATTAATCCTCCGCCGATGACAACCGCTTTTTTTATTTTCCCTTCATCGTGGATTTTTCTTAGGTAATCGGCGTCGGAGAGTGACTGGAGAGTAGTTACCCCGTCGAGTTCTATGCCTTCGATAGGAGGCCTTCGGGGAGTTGCCCCGGTTGCAATGATGAGTTTGTCATATTCTGCAGTACCTTGTTCTCCTGTCAGTAAATCGGTGAACCCGATACATTTTTTTTTCCTGTCGATCGAGATAACTTCAGTATTGACCCTGGTCGTTATCTTTTTTGCATTCCAGAAGAATTTCGAATCGCGCATTACCCCTGCCGGTGAACAAAGCAATTGGTCACGGTCATCAAAAAAACCACCAATATAATATGGATATCCGCATGAAGCCATCGAAAGATCAGATGCTTTCTGGAATACTGTTATAACCGCATTCTCGTCCAGGCGACGTGCTCTTGATGCAGCCTTTGGGCCGGCTGCCGAACCTCCTACTACAATAATTCGTTTTGCATTCATAATGTTCTAATTCATACTGTTTATAATTTCTTCGATACTTTTATTTGAGTTTGGCAATAGTTCAGGAGGCACTTTCCCAATTCTTTCTTTTACGATATACCTTTTACAGGTAACCCAACCGGTTGGAGACGGGTTGGTACAATAGGTCTTTTTATAACTCTTGATGGTTGCCTCTTTCCCACCCAGTATTCCATTAAATATCGGGCACTTTTCGTAATTCTTACATAACTGTTCTTCCATAACTTCAGGATTTAAGTAACATATTAAGTTTTGAAAATTAATTCTCAAACTCTTGGTATGGATTGTGTTTGTGTTGCCTGTCTTTTACTACAAGCGTTGTTACGGGCGCGTGCGATTTCTGGCTAAAAAGTATATCGTGCCCCATACACAAGCCAAAAGCAACGTTTAGTTCAGTTCGATTTTCGGAAAGGTACAGGGCCTGGCCAACCGGATTGCAGGAGAATCCTTTTGTATTTTTACCAAGAATTTCGGATAGCTGAATTTTACCTGTCAGGCAATTTACCGAATAGGTTTCAAAATGCTCTGAAAGCCGTTTTCTCAATACCTCGGCTTCCCTGCGTAGCTCGAAGCAATAAGCAATGCCAATCCGTTTTATTCCTGCTGATTTTGCATAGTTTATTATTTCTTCGACCCGGTTTTTGCCCGACAGCTTTGATTCTTCAGCAAGTAACATAGCCTGAAGGTCTGTTTTGGAATATAAATTTTTAGGATCGTTTTGTTCCATTTGAACTTTTATATTGGTTTTTGAATTATTCCTTAATAAGCCATTAATGGGATATGTATGATATAGTATCAGTGAGAGAGTTGCATCGATTTGCTCTTTTTTTCAATGGTATCCAGCACAAACTTAGGGGCCAGGCATGGTTTCCAAGTCTTTTTATTCACGAACGCAAGCACAGTTTCTGCTTCATTTATTAGTTCATTATCGGTGTTGTATAACTGATAAGAGAACCATACCCGCGCCCCTTTAACAGCTTTCAGGGCAGTCTTCACTGTTAATCTGTCGTCGTAATAGGCAGGTTTCAGAAACTTAAATTTCATGCTGATTACAGGAAGCATATATCCGGCTTCTTCCACCGAATGATAGGAGAGACCGATACTGCGAAATAGTTCCCATCGGGCAGTTTCGTAATATTTCACATAGTTTGAGTGATGAACTGTTTCCATTCGGTCGGTTTCATGATACATCACACGGAATGAATATTCATGTTCTATCATCGTCGGTTGTGTTTTTTTTCGCACGGACAGGGCACTGCCTTATGTTGTTTTTTTTGTGCTGCACAACCGCCAGACAGGACTGCCAGGACTACTATTATAATTAAAAAATATCTTGATAGTTGTTTTTTCATACATAGGTTTATTTGAATTTATGCCAGTTTTCGCCGGGTAATAAGGTTTTTTATAACATCGTCGAATGCAGATTTAATATTATGATCCTTGAAAAGTTCGTCGATATGCCCTTCATCGCAGTTTCTGCATACATTTTCATTCATCGGAACCTGTGCGAGCAATGGAATGTTAAACTGGTTAGATAGTTTTTGTCCCCCGCCGATTCCGAAAAGAAAGTATCTTTCATCGGGGTGTGTTGTAGGAACAAACCACGACATGTTTTCAATAATACCCAAAACAGGAGTTTCAACGTGTTCGTTACGGAACATGGTAATAGCTTTCTGTACGTCGGAAAGCGCAATTTTCTGAGGAGTTGTAACAACGATAGCCCCGGTAATCTGATACTGTTGTAATAAGGTAAGATGAATATCGCCGGTCCCCGGAGGGGTATCGATGATCAGGTAATCGAGCTCTCCCCATTCGGTATCGGTTACCAGTTGTTTCAGCGTATTGGAAGCCATAGGGCCTCGCCAGAGTAATGCCTGCCTGGGATCGATGAAAAATCCAATGGATATTAGTTTAATGCCGAAGCGTACAAAAGGCACCATCTTGCTTTTCCCTTCTTTTTCGACTACCGGGGGCTTCTCATTCTGTAGCTTAAACAGAGTAGGAATGGAAGGGCCGTAAATATCGGCATCGAGCAAACCTACAGAAAAACCTTCCATCGATAATGCATAAGCCAGGCCTGCGGCAACTGTCGATTTTCCGACACCGCCCTTTCCGGATGCAATAATTATGATGTTTTTAATGGTTGGCAGCAATGTTTTTTCAATAGTCTGTTTTTTCTCCATCACTATGTTGATTTATTGATTTTAATTTTTTTCAGTTTACCTGATATTACCTTTCGCCTCAGTGGATTTATCTTATCAATGAAAAGGATACCCCTGAGGTGATCGTATTCATGCTGAAATATCCGTGCTTTGATGCCTTCAAGTTCTTCCTCAATTGATGCTCCGTCAGTATTACTATATATAACCCTGATCCTTTCGGGGCGAAGCACATCCTCATATATTTCCGGGATACTCAGGCAACCTTCTTTAAAGGTTGTCTTGCCTGAACTATGCCAAATAATTTCAGGATTAAAATAAGCCTCTTCAACAATCTCGATACCGGGTTCATCCTTCATAGGCGTTGTATCGATCACAAAAGCCCTTTTCAGAATGCCTATCTGCGGAGCGGCAAGGCCAATTCCCTGCGCATTCTTGAGGGTACTGAAAAGATTTTCGCACAGCTGTTCACGATCATCTTCAGGGATAATCTCTGTTGAAGTTTTCCTGAGTACCGGTGCTCCATATTTATAAATTGGCACAATCATTCTAAACATGAAATTGGCGGATATAGAATATCTTCGATTTGTATTCGGTTTTCCGAATAATATTGTCTTGGATCAGTGAATCCAACACTTTAGTATCAGCTTTATTTTTAGATAGTAATTCCAACATGGTATCTTCCCTGATGGGATGAACGGCGCTTATGTTAATTATGTCTTCAACCGCATTTCCGGTATAGCCTGTATTGGTTCCTTCAAAGCCAAGGATTAGTTTAGTATTCAAATCGTTCTCCATAAATATCTGGTACGCTTCGTTTATTCTTTCTTCATCGGGAGCCACAACGTTCGATAAGGCTGGCGGCCGGATAGGAATTGAGATATAGGCAACTGATGGATTTACACGGGAGATCAATCCGGCAATTTGATTAATGGCCTGAGGATCATCGTTTACTCCTTTTACCATCATGGTTTCGGTAACCAGTATTCCTTTATAATCCGAAGAAAAATAAACCAACCCTTTTAAATAGTTTGTAAAATTCAACTCGCTGTCAGGTTTATTGATCATTTTCCAGGTTACAGTATCCGGAGCATCCACTTTAACCGATACCCAATCGGCAAGGTACAGGTCGGCCCTGACCTTTTGATCATGCAGCAGGGAAGCATTGGTTATTACAGCAACAGGTATATTAAAACGTTTGAGTTGTTTAATCGAACTGCCCAGGTTAATGTCAAGAGTAGGCTCACCGTTCGATACAAACGTCAGGTAGTCGGGATAATCTTTTGCATCGAGCTTTTTAAGTTGTTTCTCAACCCCGGCACAAATAAGCTCAGGGTCGTAATATTCTCTACGGCAACTGCGGGTTCTTTTTGTTATACCGATCTGACAATAGATGCATGAGTATGTACATTCCTTGCCCGGGGTAATATTATTGATGCCCAGACTTCTGCCTAAACGGCGCGATGGTATGGTTCCGAAACAAATCATGATCCTTCAGCATTGATTATTTTCCAGCTATTCCTAATTTCATTACTTACCTGCGAATCGGGCATATATTCCACAATACTTTTACAACGTATCATGGCTTCAACAATTTTTTCATCAAAAGGTAATTTACCTGCGACATTTATTTTCCTGCGTGAACACCAATCAATGATCTGTTCGGTGATTGCGGCATTCAAATCGTATTTGTTAATAATTACATACGATTTTATGCTGAAGCCTTCGGTAAGTTCAAGTATACGTTTCATGTCGTGAAATCCCGACAGGGTAGGCTCGGTGATAATAATAACCTTGTCAACACCAGTAACGGAAGAGATGGCAGGGCATCCGATCCCGGGAGGCCCGTCGATAATGATAGTATCAAATCCGAATTCCTCCGCTGCTTTCCTTGCATATTCGCGTACTGCATTCACCAGTTTCCCCGAATTTTCTTCTCCGGGAGCTAAGCGGGCGTAAACCATTTTTCCGTTTCTGAAATTACCGGCATACCAATAACTTTCATCACATACTATCATGCTGATAGCGCCTGCAGGGCATATTCGTGAACATAGCTTGCATCCATCGCATTGCGTTTCAGATATGGAAACCTTTCCGTCAATATCCGAAATTGCATCGAAGCGGCAATAATCGACACAAATACCGCATTGCGTGCACATATTGTAATCGATAGTTGCTTTATATCCAGTAATGAACTTTTCTTCAATATAATTTTTGGGTTGAAGGACAAGGTGCAGGTTGGCGGCATCGACATCGCAATCGACCAGCATAACTCTGCCATTGAGTGTGGCATAGGCAGCGCTCAGACTTGTTTTACCGGTTCCTCCTTTACCGCTTAATATAGCAATCTCGTTTTTCAATGCAGGTACTTTTCTTTTATCAGATTAAACTCAGGGATATCGTTAGAATGCCATTTAGCCAGGATAGTCCCTTTATGAAGCAATACTAATCCTGGATTTGCCCTTATAATCGTTTTCAGCGTTATGGGATCAGTTATATAGAAATCGTACTCCGCTTTCGACATTTCTTTGAATTGTTGAACCTCTTTTTCATTCGAGGATGTAAGACATATTATTTTATGCCCGGCATCAATTACTTTATGGTATAATGTATTGATCTCCGTTAGATGTCTTTCCCTTGATTTAATAAGATCATATGCAACAAGAATGAAATAATATCCTGTGTCGGCAAGCACCTGTTGAGTAATATCCTCGCCCGAAAAAGATACTATGCTGAAATCGTGAATAGGTGGTTCATAACCCTTTTTTACAAGCACTGCTTCTGATGCAGATATAAACTTCCATGATGAGTTTCTGCCCCAATAGGCAGAGTCATCCATATATACATTGCTTTCGATAGAGATTTCTTTACCTGAAAGTGTATCACGAAGGATAAAGAATTGTTCGTAAACATCGGAAGGGGCGCCTTCGGGAATGATCATCTTGGCGGGGATATAGGTGCCGACTTTATAGGGCCTGAAATCAAGTATTGGCAGGTGCTGATAGTTATACCATGAAAAACTTACAACGATAATGAATACGATGATTGTTATCATCCATTCGGTTCTTCTTTTTACCCAGCGAATCATTGAATTCCGGTATAGGAAAGACAGAATGACGAACAGAGAGATGATGATATTTTTATAGAAAGTTTGCCAGTTAGTAAGTATCAATGCATTGCCAAAACAACCGCAATCCTGCACCGGATCGGTTAGCGCAAGCCACAACGTGAGTGGTGTGAAAACGATCATAAACAGTAATGCTCCCCAGTTTGCCAAACGATTCTGTATGAAAATCAATAAACAAAATCCGATAGTGAATTCAAGAGCGCTTAAAAGAATGGCTAACGGAAATGACACCGATTCGAGCCAGGGCATGTTGAAAGCACAGAAATAATCCGTGAATTTATATGTTGAACCCAACGGATCAACCGCTTTCACAAAACCTGAAAAAACGAAGACACAGCCTGCAAGTACCCGCGAGATGACAGCTGTTATTCTTACAATTCTCTTCATTACTGTTCTGTCGATTTAAATAATTATATATGTTATGCTATCTTATCACATTCAACAAAATGTTGCTGGTGGCATATGGTTGTCAATAGTCCTGAAAATTTTTTCTGAAATTCAGGTTTTTCATCTGTCAGTAATTTTCCTTCCGAATAGATCCGTGCAATTTCTTTATCGAATTGAATTTCCAACAATAAGGGTATATTATTCAGGGTTAGCCAATCATACACTTCACGGTTTCCTATTCCTGCGCGGTTGATAATCACTGCAAATGGTTTGTTAAGTTTTTGTAAAGTTTCTACCGAAAGTTTAAGATCGTTTAACCCAAAGGGAGTCGGCTCGGTAACCAGGATCACGAAATCGGCTTTATCCACGGTAGTGATGAAAGGACATGAGATGCCCGGGGGAGAATCCAGGATAATAAGCGGCCCATCACCAGCTTTCAGAATGGCTTTTTTAATTACAGGCACAGGTGAAAACACACCAATATTGGCACGCCCTTCTATCAGTTGGGCATGCTCCGAGACCTGAAAGGCAGTTACCTTTCCCAGTTGCTTTTCTATTTCGGTGATGGCGCCAACCTTGCATGCTTCGATACAAGCCCCGCAATCGTGGCAAAGATCTTCAACTACCCGGATGAAGCTGGCAGGAGGCAAACATACGATAGCGTGGTAGTTGCAATATTCATTGCATTTGTTACAATAGGTACACACAGCCGGGTCAATTACCGGGATATGTTGTTTTACCGGATCGGTTGATGCAATTTCTCCCGCAATAAAGGCTGTTACGTTAGGTTCCTCCGCATCGCAGTCGACCAAAGTAACCTGTATACCTGCTTTTTCAGCAGCACGAAACAGGTTTGCCGAAACCATTGTTTTACCCGTACCGCCTTTGCCGCTTGCAATTGCAACTTTCATATTCAGCCGTTCATTTTTTTTACCACAAAATCACCCTTTTTAACATTCAAAGCATCGGCAATTACATTGCACTTGACCATCAGCAGGAAGTATATGTCTTTATTTTTTGTACCCAGCAATCCTTCGAGGTTGCCTTGCCCTTTTGAAATGATCACATCAGCCATGTCAAATACCTCCCTGAATTGCTCAGAGCATTTTTCGACAATGGTGGAAGGAGCATCATACCCGTTTGGGACGACATCTGCAACCATGTCCATCCCAACGTATTCGGCATCCTCAGTTGTAGCATCGTTAAGAACAGGCGCACCGCGTACGGCAAAATACAGATTCGGATGCATGATGTTTTCGATAAGTAATTTATCAAGCACAATTTCTCCTGCATTGTCGCCCAGGTACAAAACGGTTCTCGCATCGCTAAGCGCTTTCTTTAATTCCTGCGAGTGATTGATTGCAAAATCCGATTGCAATACATTATTAATGGTTGCATGAAGATCGTAGCTGCTGCTGATGGCAAAATCGATGATATTACCTGCAATGGCCAGTCGCAATGCAGTGTCGAAAGGATTATCCGAGAGCAGGATTTGAGTTCTGAGTTCGGGATACATCTTCAG
Organism: uncultured Bacteroidales bacterium; assembly: GCA_964634105.1. Classification (GTDB taxonomy): domain Bacteria; phylum Bacteroidota; class Bacteroidia; order Bacteroidales; family UBA10428; genus UBA10428. The sequence continues at coordinate 59,886 of CAZWIU010000003.1, forward strand.
GACAAGGTCGTTGCTTTGTTTTTTTGCTTCTTTATAAGGATCGGGATTATTCGTATAGCGTTTCAATACATTATGGAGCTCTCTTGAAAATACCGGTGCGGAGAAATTATGCTGTTCCTTAATATATAGAGCTGCCATTTCATGGGTAAAAGCATTTCTGTCCCCGATGGAAAGATTTTCTTCTCCGAGCAGTTTTTCAAATGCACGGGTGAAACAAAAAAAGCAGCGATAGTCTGAAATCATCTTTTCAGGTTTTAATGGTCACATGCATTATCACCGGTAACCAGCGACTTGTTGATCCAGTCGGTCACCAGTTCTTTCGGGTCCTTGGGTTGAGCACCATAGTTAACACGAATATTCTGCTGGGCAAATAAATTAAGCGCACGTTGTCCCATACCTCCGGCAATAATGTCGGTAACTCCGAAACCTGCCAGCCAACCGGGGAGTAATCCGGGTTCGTGTGGAGGCGGTGTCATCAGTGTTTCTCCAACAATAGCATCGTTGTCGACATCAATAATGGCAAACTGTTGGCAGTGGCCAAAATGTGCACATAATCGCCCGTTCTCTAGCGGAATAGCAACTTTATATTTCATTTTATTTATGTTTTTATGTGTTATTGAATTTGTTTTTATGTTCTTTAGTCACAAGACTTTCTTTTTAATTGTGGTAACATGACTTATTTTATTCGTTTTCACTGAAATAAGAACCTCTCCTTCTTCCCATTCCCATTCCTTTTCCGGATCTTCCTCCTCTGCCTGATCCTGAAGCCTGATTTTTCCCTGTCTGATGAGAACTTCTTTTCTGAAGAATCTCCTCGTCGGTTTTTCCTTTATTGTCCGGATTGCACCGGCCCATTTTCCTGCCTGTCCCTGGTCCTTTGCCTTGAGGACCTTTCCTGTTTAAACCTGGCATGTTGACCTCCTGTTTTTTATATCATAGATAATTCTTGTTCTTCTAAGATTTGCGCACACTATACTAATTTTTCCGACCCGGAGTATACTTCTTCCACCGTCAGGACAGCTGCTGCATGGCCCGGATGATTTGCGGGGTTCCATCGCTTCATGTCATCGAAAAATTCGCCGCTGGTGTAGTAATTGATATTTCCTTTGATCTGGTACGACGTACCCTCATCAGTGATAAACAACAAGCTGGCCTTGTTTCCTGAAAGTATGTTTTCCCTTGTTTTTTTAAAGTAATTGTCAGCAATAATAAAAGTAGATTCATTGTATTTCGACACACAGGTTGCATAGATTGAATTTGGAATCCCTCTCATATCAACTGTTGTGAGCACTATGGCATTTTTTCTTGAATTCCATGCCAGGCTTACTTTTTCAGGAATAGTTTTCATTTATGCTGATTGATTTAATAGGTTAATTATATCACTGATTTTTTTTTCAGGGTCGTTGATCACTACCAGTTGGATTTTAAGACTATCGAAAATGGATTTGACTTTTGCGCCGAATTCTCCCGACACAACTTTTTTCACTTCTCTCGATGCTACCAGTTGAACCGAAGCAGGACCGGCACCTTCAACATTTTCCTTGTTGGGGTTTGGGATGAATTCAATAGACTGGGTTTCGCTGTCGAATATCACAAAGTATGAACAGCGGCCAAAGCGGCTGTCAAGTTTAGAATCGGGACTATTCCCTGTGGAGGTTATTGCTATCTTCATAGTTATCGTGTAATGTTTTGATCAATAATTTCAAGGTTTATTTAGTGGTGCCCCCATGATTAAGAAGCAAACTTGCCCGGTTTATTATTATGTAGTTCCTGATGAGTTGCGCTGCTTAAAACGCCTTTTCGTTTCATCTGGCATTTACATGCAGGGCATATTTCCTTTATGCAGGGTGTGTCGGATGAACAGACTTTCTCAAAACCACATACAGGGCATATACATATTTCGCTCTGATCCGATTGCTGGTTTAACGAATACTGTTCGATCTCCGTTGAACCGCAGAGGGCACAATGCTGTATTATCTTCTCCTTTTCAGGGTGGTTAAACCAACAGCCGCAACTATTACATGAATACCAGTCGCTGTCGAAATATACCTTACCACCTTCAAAGATTATCGGCCTTCCCAAAACGAATGCCTGGGCCACTTTTCGGCGGGCGCTTTCGTAAATCCTTGCAAAAGTAGGCCTCGAAATACCCATCTGCTGAGAGGCTTCTACCTGCCCCAGAAGTTCGAGATCACAAAGTCTTATCGATTCATATTCTTCTAAATTCAATACCAATGGATTGCTTTCATCACTTGTTCCTATTGGCATGAAACCCTTGAAGTGAGGGGGTTTGTTAACTTTTCTTATTGTTTTTGGCCTGGGCATGTAATGAGCATATGATCATTACAAATATAATGAACAAATGATTATAATAAATCTTTTTTATTCTTTTTAACATTTAATAATACTGTTGGGTCAGAATAAAATAAACGATGTATATGTTTTCATCTTTTACTAACACGCTTGAATGTATGCTGGCAAAGCAGAAAGAAAAAATATTCATTAAAAAGGTAGGGTATAACTTTTCCTGTTCGGATTAAGAATATAACTAACTTAGATAAACGACTTCCGGTTAGTAATTAGGTTTTTAGTGAATTGACAAAAGAGGATTTTAAAAAAATGTTTGACACCTGTTTCGATTCTGTCCGAAACTACCTGGTTTACCGTGGAGCAGATAAGGAACAGGCTTCGGATCTGGCCCAGGATGTTTTTCTGAGGGTATGGGAAAAACAACTTGAGGTTGATCAGAAGACTGCATTGAGATTACTCTATAAAATAGCAGGCGATATGTTTGTAAGTCGCTACAGAAGGGAGGTACTTGAAATGAACTACCGGGCATCATTAAAATTTGATACAGCCGATATATCACCCGAAGAGAGCTATCGGTATAAGGAGCTCTTCGATAACTATACGAAAGCCCTGGCATCGCTGGGCGAAAGACAGCGGACAGTCTTTCTGATGGCCCGGATGGAAGGGTTGAAATACCAGGAGATAGCCGACCGTTTAAATATAAGTGTTAAGGCGGTTGAAAAACGGATGAATATAGCACTCGCATATTTAAAAAAAACATTACAGCAATAAATGTCAGCAAATAAATTACATAGTGAAAATATAACCGGTCTCTCCCCTGAAGTGGAGAAGATCATATCTTCAACTTCTGTTGAATGGGGAAGAAGTAAAGAGCTGATCTGGGCAGATCTTGAGAAGAAGCTGGAATCGCAACAGGCAACCGGTGCTAAAACGATTTCAGCAACATGGATCCGGATGGTTGCTTCAGTAGCTGCTGTTTTCATAGTTGGTTTTTCTTTCATTATGTTCTTATATACACGAACCATTGTTGTCCCTGCCGGTGAACACAGCAGCATCAATCTTCCCGATCAATCCAGAGTAAAACTTAATGCGGAATCGACAATTTCTTTCAAACCCTTATTATGGAATTTCTCACGAAAAGTGAAGTTTGAAGGTGAAGCTTATTTCGAAGTACGACCAGGGAAGAAATTCGAAGTGATATCATCGTTAGGTACAACAACTGTGCTGGGCACAAGCTTTAATATCTATTCACGAAATACCGAGTATCTCGTTACCTGTATTACAGGAAAAGTAAATGTTAAAGCAACACTAACTGGCAGCGGAGTGATCTTGAATGCCGGTGAGCAGGCTGTGGTGAGTAAGGAAGGCATGCTGATAGCACACAATGAATTTGACAAAGATCAGACGCTGTCGTGGCTGGAGAACAAACTGAGCTTTACATCGGTTCCTTTGGCCAGGGTCTTTGAGGAGATAAGCAGGCAGTATAATATCAGGATAAATTTTTCTGAAGCTATTAATAATACTTATACAGGCACATTCATGGCTACTGTTCCCGCAGAAAATGCATTAAATTTAGTTTGCAGACCTTTCAACCTGAAATATACCAGGACATCAGATAATGAGTACACGATTTCGAAGAACGATTAAGCTATCATACACTAAGGGATTTCTTTTTATACTCATCCTTATTTTTCTTCCTTCTGAAGCATATCCGCAGGAAATAAGGATCAGTTGTTTTGATCAGCCGCTGAACCAGGTTTTGATAACATTACGTGACACTTACGGTTTGATGCTTTCGTTCGATGATCAGCAACTTTCTTCCTATAAAATTACAGTCAATAAAGTCTTTTCAAATCCAACCCAGGCAATCGATTACTTGATTAAAGGTTTACCACTGAAATATGAGCTGGCCGACGGGGTTTATGTTTTTTACACAGTTCAGGTTAAACCGAAAGTAAAAAGATATATCGTAGCAGGACGGATTCTGGATAAAACAAATCATGAAAGCCTTCCTTATTCCGGGATATTGATCAACGGGCGGGGACTTATATCCGATGCATCGGGCAAATTCTCCTATACATCTGTTGTCGACAGCACATTCTCTTTAACCATATCCTACCTGGGCTACTATATCTTCGATACAATTGTTTCACCTGGTACAGGGTATATTTTCCGGATGACCCCATCTGTAATAGCGTTGCAGGAAATCGTTGTTGAAGGTTCTGTGGTGGAACATTCAATCCAGATGGGGAATGCTCCCGGGATATCGAAGCTGAACCATAAAGTGGCGTACTACCTGCCCGGAAACGGCGATAATTCGATCTTTAATCTTCTCAGGCTGCAGCCGGGTATCCTGGCTTCAGGGGAACAGTCGGCCGATTTTATCATCTGGGGGAGCTATGAAGGTCAGAGCCAGGTACTATTTGATGGTTTTACCCTCTATGGTATGAAGAATTTTAACGATAATATCAGCGCCATCAATCCATATATGGCCAAGGATATAAAAGTGATGAAGGGAGGTTTTGGCGCCGAGTATGGTGAACGGGTAGGGGGAATTGTTGATATTACCGGATCGGAAGGGAACCGTTTGGCACCATCGGTGCAATTCAGCATTAACAATATGACCATAAACGGGAAATTCAGTATTCCGTTTTTTAAAAAATCTGCCCTGGTTGCCGCATACCGGCAAACCTATTACGATTTGTATAAGTCGCTCGATATAGCATCATCGGGTTTTGGCAGAGGGAGACAAAGCTCTGTGGCTGAACATACTGTTGATCCAGACTATTACTTTCGCGACATGAACCTGAAATATTCGGGCAGCGGCAGGAACAGCAACTACTATATTAGTCTGTATGGAGGGAAGGACAACTTCTCCTATAGCTTCGACCAGGATTATCAACAGAGGACATTGTCGTTCGATTATCATGAAGGGAATATTCAGTTTGGCGGCTCTGCATTCTATGGAATGACCTGGAATAAAAAAAATACCAGCAATTTTACAGTCAGCTATTCATCGTTGGAAACCAGGAGAGAACAAATTGAACTGATCACAAGGACTTCCGGGAACCAGGTGACCACCGATATCGATGAAAACAGAATGTTGGAATTGAACGAAATAAACAGCCGGATCGAAAACAAGATCATCCTGAATGAACAGCAAACGTTGGATATAGGTGCAGGCTTACTATATTATTATACCGATAAACTTGAGGAGTCATCCTCCATTACACAGGTTGATGAGACATCAACTCTTCAGCTCCCTTATTTATATATACAGGATAATATTACCCTGTTTAAGAAGCTTACGCTGCGTCCGGGTATTCGCACAGATTTCTATTCGCTTTCGGAGAAGATCTATCTTCAACCGCGTTTTTCAGCCGTATACAGGGTTACCGATTATTTCAGGGTGAATACTGCTGCTGGTCTTTATAACCAATTTGTGGCGAAGAACATGACCATAGACACTGCAGCAAATTACAGGCTCGACTGGTCGATTTGTGATAACTCAGAGATCCCGGTGTTGAAGTCGGAGAGCTATGTCGTTGGATTATCGTATAACAGAAGTAATTTTACTGTCAGCCTTGAGGGCTACCTGCGCCAGACGAGCGGAATTACAAGGTACCTGGAATCGTCGGGTATAAAAACCGCCTATGAGGGAGATGGCAACACAAAAGGGCTGGATTTCTTTATTAAAAAGGAATTCAGGAATCAGACGTTATGGATAAGCTATACGTTAAGCCAATCGCAGGAGAAGTTTTCTTACTTCCCCACAGATGATTATTTTCCGGCTATACACGATCAGCGGCATGAGCTTAAAGTGGCAGGACTGGCAAAAATAAAATCGTTCCATTTCTCAGCCAATTTTGTCTACGGATCGGGATTTCCTGATCCCGGCCTGTTGCCTGAGATTGTGCAATATATGCAGGCATATAGCAGGCTCGACGCAGCCATACTATATAAATTTTCAAACCGCAAACTTCATATCGATGCAGGCATTTCTGTATTAAATGTGCTGGATAAAGAGAATATCCGGTATTCCAACCTGATACGTATTCCCGCCGAAGATTATGGCACTACCAGCCTTTATGCCGATGCAGTTCCCTTTACGCCTTTTATTTTCCTCAATATCTATTATTAGTTGGGTTAGGATATTATTCATTGCAAGACAAGCTATCGATGGTTGTTTTATGATACTCCTTTTAGTCCTCAGTAGTACGCTGTTGTTATTTTTTTTACCACCACAGAGGGAATTGAATCGAGATTAAATAATTTAAGTATTTCATCTGGTTCAGTCTAACAATCCGATCCACTACTTTGATCCAAAATATATATCATAATCTAAAAAAATCAGAAAAAAAGTAGGGTAAGGATTAGTTCATGCGGTTTATAGATAAAGAAGCGAAAATGAATTACTAGAAAAGCTTCATATACAGGTTGAACTAAAAATTATCAGTATGAAAAATTTCGCAGTTAAATTAACAGGAAGTGCAGTGATCCTCTTTCTTTTTACAGGACTCACGTTTGCACAGTCAGACTCAACCGGTGCTCAAAACAGGAATCAGCACCAGAACAGGGTAAGGGAACAGGTTAACACACAGGAACCAACCGGTACCCAGGCACAAACAAGAACACAGGAACAGTCGCAGGTACGGGAGCAAAATTCCGGTGAACAACAGAACATGGTCAGTCAGCAGAATCGTGAACGATTCCGCGCTTCGCTGACACAGGAGCAACAAGAGATCCTTGAGAACCAGAACATGACAAGGAATGAACGCCGCAGGGCTTTCAGGGAATCGCTGACTGAAGAGCAACGTAACATGCTGAGGCAAAACCATGAAGTACGCAGGGAACAACGTAACCAGTTTCGGACTTCAACCTCGGATGATCAGCAGCAGCAAATGAGACAAAATCGCGAGAACACTAGAACCCAAACTGGCCGACAGGGCGGAGGCCATTAATGAAGTCCTCCTTTAAAGGGTAAGGATTGGGCAGGTCAGGGGATTCCAGGCGGTTTTACCTGGCCTTCCCTATAAAAGAAATGAAGAGCAACAACTTAAATATAGAGTAAAATGAAACCGGTAATTATATATATTTTTATACTGCTGAGCGGAACTTCAGTATGGTCACAAACCGACAGACTTGATTCCCTCCTGATTGATGTGATGGGCAACGACAGGGAAATACGGAAACTTATTAAACCGCCTACATCGTTTTGTTATCTCTACGCCGGTGTAGCAGGCGACAGTAAATCGTACTATGCCGGGAGAGAAATCGGCAGCGATATGTATAATTTAAACGGTACTGTTTATTTCTTTCATTCCAAAGGATTCTTTATCGGAACATCCGGATCGTGGTACAGTCAGATCGATCCCGGATACAGCACAACCATTGTCTCCGCCGGGATCAGCAGGTTTGTAAACAAGAAGAAGAACCTGTCTTTCAGGGCATCGTACAACAGGTATTTTTATAACGACGGGGAATCGGACACTGTACATCTGTATTCCAATAACCTCGGAACAGGCATTACACTCCGCAATAAATGGATCGGCGGGCGCCTCTCGGCTAACCTGTTATTCGGGCAGGAATTGGGCATGAATATTACCCCCAATGTTTTTTCACGCATTACGTTAGCCCGTATGGGCAACTATAATAAAATACTGCTGGAGCCTGAAATATCTATGTTTTTCGGCTCGGAAACAGTGGAGTACAATGTTTCAGGCAATATGGGCGGTATGCAGGGCTCACAAACATCAACAAACACCGACGATGTATTCGGATTGCTCAATACACAACTTTATCTTCCCGTTTGCATATACTTCGGAGATTTTGATGCAGAGCTTGGTTTTTCTCTAAATATACCTACCACCAGGGACCCGGTAAGCTACCCCGTGAGTTCATTTATATCCTGTTCACTGGGATACCTGATTCCCTTGAACTGATCTTTTAGTTTATTGATTCAATCATCATTTTCAACTTTCCCGTTACTTCTTCAGCCAATGGTTGTAGCTCATTGTTCTCCACAGCCATCATAGATGCTTTCGGATCGATTGCTGCTATTTCGGTATCGCCGCCCTCTCTTTCAATGATAGCAATATTGCACGGTAGCATAGTTCCTATCATCTCTTCAGCCTGTAAAGCCTTAAAGGCAAAAGCCGGATTACAGGCTCCCAGTATTACATATTTTTTATATTCTATTCCCAGTTTTTCTTTTAAGCTGCGTTGAATATCAATTTCCGAAACAATACCAAAACCTTCTGTTTTCAATGCTTCGGTGATAAGGGTTTTGGATGTTTTAAAATCCTTATTGACAGTGGTATTAAAATAATACTTCATAATTATTTCACTAAAAGAATTTCATTAATTGCTTTGATTAAGCTTTCCTTTGGTATTGCTCCCAATGATGCCTGGGGTTGACCATGCTGAGGAATAAAAACAAGCGTCGGCAGACTTTGTATTCCGAGATTTGCGGCAAGTTGTTGTTCCTTGTCGGTATTAACCTTATAGACTACTATCTTACCCGCATATTCCCGGGCTATTTCCTCAATGCGCGGAGACATAATTCTACAAGGTCCGCACCAATCAGCATAAAAGTCTATAATGGCAGGCTTGTTTCCCAGGTATTTCCATTCACTGGAAGTCTCGTAGTTAAAAACAACTTTTTTGAATTGCTCATTGGTGAGATGAACTACAGTTCCAGGAGTTTGATTGTATCCGTTTATATATAAGGCCGATAACAATACTATTGATAACAAAAGTGTTTTCATTTATTGTTTATTTAAACGTTTAATTATTACATTCTCTTCATACTTAATCTGACGTTCAGGAAGTGATACTATTTAACATCTTCCCCTGATACACGGACTGAAAGTCAGGAATAATCCAAATACTATCCCCCAGGCCACACTCTTGTATGGATTGCTTAAAATAGCGTACGCTTCTGATTTAGAGCCTATCAGAAGATATAACACGAAACCAGCCAGTCCGCCAATCAATACCGCAAGCGCAGGTCGCCAGAAAGTTTTAGATTTGAAAAACTCTTTCGACAGTTTATCGTGTGATTTGCTTTCTATTTTTTCCATTTCTCTATAATATCTTGTATCATACTTTCTTTTTTTACGTCTCATGGCATGCATACAATTTATCTTCATTGCGTCGGAAGAATAAGCATACTGTTACTGTAGTCGATTCAACTCATGCATACTTTATGGTCTTCATATCCACAGCGCTCATAGGACAAAACCTAATACACTTTCCGCATTCAATACATTTTTCTTCATCGATTACCGGCAATCCGTATCCCTGTTGCGAGATAGCATTTACCGGACAAACCTGCAAAAGAGGACAACGATGATTTTGAGGACAGGCCAAAGAATTTACTTCTATCATTTTACCCTTAATCTATATTTTGATGTAAGACATTTACTAGTTGAGTTTTCGTATGTACGCCAGATTGCCGGTATTTCAATTCTCCGTTTTTAACTATGACTATGGTTGGAACACTTTGAATTTGATACCGGCGAGCTATTTCATAATTCTGATCAACATCTATTTTTATAATCCTGACCTTTTCGCCCATCTCATCCGAAACTTCTTTCAGAATGGGTGACTGAATTTTACACGGTCCACACCATGTAGCATGAAAATCAATTACCACAGGCCGATTATCATTAATTATTAACTCGAAATTTCCTCTCATTTATTCAACACGTTGAAGTTGTTTTATAAGATACTCCTTCGACTTAATACCCACAAAGCGATCTATCTCCTGTCTGTTCTTAAATAGTACCATGGTGGGTATGTTCCGGATTTTATAATCGTTTGCCAACGACCCGTATTGTTCAATATTGACCTTTCCAATGCGCGTATTCCCGTTAAGATCAGCTGCAATCTCATTCAATACAGGCGCCATTATACGACATGGAACACACCAGCTGGCCCAGAAATCAACCAACACGGTTTTATTTTTTAGCTGGTATTTGAAATTGGTTTTATTGAGCTCCAGAATATTTTCATGATCCGAAACAAGCGGAATCTTTCTCATCCTGGCCTGGGAGATGTATGTAAAGGCAATCAATATTGCGATTATTAAGACCGTAATTAATATTATTGTATTCATAATTATGCGAACTTAATTTTTATAATCTTCAGGCATTTACAAGAGAAGGATATTCTTTATCGAGAATCGAGATCATTTGATCCATTGTCTGAATACTCGATGTTGCCCAAATTACTTTACCCTTTTTATAATAGATCGTGAAAGGAATTCCCCTGAACCCTTGCACTTCCTGTAAATCGCGTATTACATACGCTTCAGGATTGTCGAATTCCATATCATAAAAGCGGATATGCGGATATTTACCCTGCAATACTTCGGCATGATGATATACAGGCGTACACATGGGGCCCATGCGGCCACATACAACAACAACGTTTTCGTTCTCATTGATGATTTTGGCGTGTTCATCTGCCGTTTCAATATGTTTCAAATTTGTGTATAGCATATGTTACTGTTTTAAATTTCTTTGGTACAAAATTAAGGGCGATTGCTTTACCGGTAAAGGATTTATGGGACAAACCCATCAAGTTTGGAATTGAAACAGATCAAGAATTTTATTGATTTCGGTTAACTTTGGTATTATAACAACACCATGTATTGATGAAAACCATTCATGAGACCGATCAGGACTTTATTTGCGATATAGCAGCTCCCTGTTTTCAGAAGCTTACACCGGAGGAAGTCGAAATGGTGAGGGCCAGCAAAACCCAGGTTTTATTCAGGAAGGGCGATAACCTCACCAAACAGGGCGCCTTTGCATCGTATGTCCTTTTTGTCATGAGCGGAATAGCAAGGCAATACCTGGAAGGTGACAATACCAGAACATTTAACTTACGAATTATTAAGCCTGGTGAATTTGTAGGGCTCTCATCGGTCTTTACCGGGAATTCATTTAACTATTCTTCTATTGCGTTGACTGATTCCCAGGTTCTTCTGATCGAAAAAGAAGCGATAGCTAATGTGATCAGGCGAAACGGATTATTTAGTTATGATATTATAAAAAGGTACTGTGAACAGAATTCAATGCTTTTTAATACCCTTGGAACCGTCATTTATAAACAGATGAATGGCCGGATGGCCGGTACCTTATTATATTTGAATGAAATAAAAAATGACTTTCCGGAGATTTTCCAGCTTCTTTCACGTAAGGATATTGCTGATTTTGCGGGAATTTCGACAGAAAGTGCCGTGAAGCTATTAAAGACTTTTGAAAAAGACGATCTGATAGCATTACATGAAAAAGATATTTCAATAAGAAAAGAGCAGGCGCTAATGGATATTTTTAAAAGAGGATAACCTGAGGTGAAATAATATATTTAGGCTGATATTCTATTCCGGCCTGCCAATTAAACAAATTACTCTTGTTATTGAGTGTTTCAATGAATGTGAAATTTTTCATTAACTGGACTTTGAAGTATCCTTTTTGAGCCGGTCCCTGAAATTTATACAATACAGGATGGGCAGAATATAAAATGAACTTATAGAACGTTCTTATGTTAATTAGTCAGCCCATAAAGAAAGAGTTACGGGCTATTAAGCAGACAGATCTGAAGACTTATAGCGATTAATGTGATGACCGATAATGAAATAATTCAACGAATCCTGGAAGGTAAAAAGGATTTGTACGATGTTCTTGTTGAACGTTATCAGCTTATGATATTTCGTACCTGTATTGGTTTTGTTCACAATAAGGAAGATGCCGATGACCTGACGCAGGAAGTCTTTATTCAGGCCTATCAGTCGATAAAACGCTTTAGAAACGAATCTTCATTTTCTACCTGGCTATATCGTATTGCAGTGAATGCTTCGCTGAACAGAAAACGAAAAAAATTTGGAAACAATCTCTTGCGATACTTCGAAATATCGTCTGATCGGAACAAAGATCCTGAGCGGGTTATTGAAATTGCCGATACGGAAGATCCGGAAACCATAGTGCTGCGCAAGGAACATCACGATTGGCTTGAGCAGGCATTGGACCAACTGCCTGAAAAGCAAAAGACAGCTATTGTGCTGAGCAAGTACGATGAATTATCGCAAAAAGAAATAGCGGCCATTATGAACATCACCGAAGGGGCGGTTGAATCTCTATTACAAAGAGCCAAGGCAAACCTCCGACAAAAACTGAGGGCCTCTAAACAAAAAAAATAATTTTAACCGTAGGAAAAACAATTGTTTTGTGTCTAACCATTAAAACCGACAAAAATGAATTGTAAAGAATGCCTGAAACTACTTGATACTTATTTTGATGGTAAGCTGCATGGCGAAATGGAGCTGGAGGTCAGAGAGCACCTTGATAGTTGTATAGATTGTGCTTCCGAATACAGGCAGATGGTTATAGCATACAGGATCATTAAGGAAGAAAAAAAGATGCAGCCAAATCCATTCCTGTCGACACGGGTAATGTCGCATATTGAAACAATCGGGGAAGCGACAGCAGTACAAGCTGCTATACCCATTTTAAAACGTGCTTTACAGCCGTTAATCGTCGGAGTCTCTCTTGCTGCTGCTGTATTTACCGGTGTAATGATAGGCCATACTTATGCAGGCACTTTTGATAAGCCGGAAATACCTGTTGAAATGAGCTATATGAACGATGCTTCTATGGAATATATCGATGTACTATCTGTCGAATAAATTAAACACTATGAAAACAGAAAATAAATATAATATCCTGGTATGGGCTGTTGTTGTTCTGGCAGTCCTGAATCTGGCAACGCTGGCTACAGTATTATTTCATGCAAACCGTTCAACGAATGCCGTTTCGGTGCAGCCATTCTCGGGAAGATCAGCCGATGCGACCACGGGCAATTTCAGCGGACAGTATTTTTGCCGTCATCTGAATTTAAAGGACGAACAACTAAATGCATTCCAAAGCCTCAATGCAGGATTCCGGCAACAGGCCAGGGAAATATCTGAGCAATTGGCTGTTTTGCGCGAAAAGATGATGTTGGAAATGGCATCGGATCAATATAATACCGATAGGTTGGATATGCTGTCAGATTCAATTGGCCGGCTGCATGGCGATCTGAAAAAGCTTTCTTACAGGTACTACCTGGATATGAAAAATATATGCAATCCGCAGCAACAGGAGAAACTCAACCAGTTATTCCGGCCGCTCTTTATAAACGATACACTGAAAGGATATTTCGGAGGAAGAGGCCACAGACGAATGCACGATGGTATGCATCATGGCAGAAGATTTAACAACTAATGAGTAATTCAATAATAACTAAAAACAAATAGGAATGAAAACAAAACTTTTTCTTACAGGGTTGGCCTTAATGGCTATAACAAGTTGGGCTGTGGCTCAGGATAACCCCGGTAATAACGCACCGCAGAACGCGCCGGGTAAAGGTTCTGCTTATGTAGATAATAATAAGAATGGTGTCTGCGACAATTTTGAAAGCCGGACATCAGTAAAATCAGATTCTTCAGCAACCATGTCGGGCATGTCTGAAGGGAAAGGTATGCGCCATGGATGCTGTAAAGGTAAAGGCACCGGAAATGGATCCGGCATGGGAGGTAATTTTACCGATGAGAATAAAAATGGCGTCTGCGACCGGAAAGAATCGGCATCGACAAATTAACTATTTATCATGGTTTTGGTGTAAGAGGCTGTATTATTTTTTTGATACAGCCTCTTTCGTTTTAGAAATCTTCTGCTGCCGACGGCATTTCATGCTTTCTTCTTACATGTGTTTACTCCCAGCAAAACATACAGCGGACAGAAACTGATGGCACTGGTAAGTACAAATATACCCGCCACGATTAGCAGTATGATACCCAATGTGCCCGGCAGAACTTTTATAAAATAGAGTACAAGAATTACAACGGCTACCAGTAATCTGATAACCCTGTCGATGTTACCCATGTTCTTTTTCATTGTTTTAATATTAGGTTATACGTTAGAGCCAAGGTATGCAATCGAATGAGAAGACTCAATAAACAAAGAAATATACGAAATATTTTGTTTAAAACGGAATGACGATGAGATCAACGATGACGTTAGCAAAAATGATAAATCAATAAATTGCTGAATTAATAGTATGCTACTCGTTAATAGCATTTTTTTTTGCATCTTCGGTTTTATTTTAACTTCTAGACAGAGACCTGTTTTATGAAAAGCGCATTGACCTTATGTATTGCTATTGCATTGTCTGCTATGTTAAATGGTCAGGTTGTAGTTAATGAATTCATGGCCGGAAATACTGCCACACTTCAGGATGAGGCGGGTGAGTATGACGACTGGATTGAACTGTTCAATACTACCGGGGCTTCTGTTAGCCTCAACGGTTATTACATTACAGATAACCTTGATAATCCATGTAAATATAGATTCTCATCATCTGTGTCTATTAGTGCCGGAGGCTTTCTCCTGATTTATGCCGACGACGATCAAAGTCAGGGTGAATTACACACGAATTTCAAGCTCTCGCTCGATGGCGAAGAAATTGGAATTTTTAAAGTAAGCGGAGTTGATACTATCCTGATTGATTCACTGACGTTCGGAGCACAATCGAATGATATTTCGTGCGGCAGGTTTCCCGATGGGAATTCATATTTCGCTTATTTCCCCGATCCTACACCCGGCACAGCTAATGTATCAGGCAACCTGGAAGGTATTGCCCCGCCGCCTGATTTTTCAATTCCAGGCGGATTCTATTCAGGCTCACAAACAGTGATGTTATCATCAGCAATTGAGGATGCTGAGATCAGGTATACGACCGACGGCAGCGAACCGACTGAAAGTTCTGCGCTTTATTCTTCTGCTATTACCGGTAGTGAAACCTTCATCATTAAAGCAAAAGTATTTGCCAATAAGTATGCCCCAAGTAAAACTGCTGTGAATACCTATTTCATCGATGAACATTTTATGGCGCTTGATGTATCGGAACGGTTGCCTGTTGTCTCCATTTCGTGCAACAGCGAAAGCCTGTCAGGGGCAGAGGGTATCCTTTCACATCCTTTAAGTGATATTGAAAAAATGGTGAATGTTGAGCTCTTTGAACCCGATGGCACTAACTCCATCAATCAATATGCAGGCATAAAGGTGTATGGCAACGCCTCACGCACCATGCCGCAAAAATCGCTGGCTCTCTTTGCGCGAAGCATCTATGGCAAAGGTGAATTCAACTACCGGTTTTTCGATGATAAGCCTTTCGATAAATGGGAAACTGTTATCTTACGGAGTGGTGGCAGCGACTGGTCCTTGACTTACTTCCGCGATGCTTTATGTCAGGCGTTGGCACGGAACAGCATGGCTATTGCTGCCCAGGCAAGCAAACACGGCATTCTTTACTTAAACGGTAATTTTTATGGGATCATCGATTTCAAGGAAAAGATCAATGAGCATTATGTAAAAATGAACTATGGCGCCGATCCCGATAATATCGATATGCTCAGCGATGACCAGACAATTATTTATGGAAATGCCAGGGAGTACAACGATCTTAGGAATTATCTGTACTATAATAACATGTCGAACCCGGTATTGTATGAAGAACTGAAAAGAAGGGTGGATATTTCGAATTACATGAATCTGCAGATCGCGCAAATATACATTGCCAATATCGATATGTTCCTGAACTCTAAATTCTGGCGCGAAAAAGAAAACTATGGCAAATGGCGTTGGATCATGTACGATACGGATCTTAGCTTTGAGCAACGTGATGCCGATAGTTACTCTTATTGCGAAGAGTATGCGCGTACAGAACCTTATTCAAATACGCTGACATTTGCTGCATCTGATATCGGAGGGGGCGGATGGCCCTATTTAAGGCCCTGGTCGACCGAAAAAATGGTGGCCATGCTTAAAAGTCCTTCCTTCCGCGATGAGTTTATCCAGACCTTTGCGGTGCATATAAACACAACCTACAAACCGGAAAGGGTTCTCCACATGATCGACAGCATGCAGAACCGTATCAGGGAAGAGATCCCCATGCAGATCGAAACATACGGAGGACAGGATGTTGTGTTTAATCCCTATGGAACACACTTTACAACAATCGAGGAATGGGAAGGCTATGTCGACCTCATGAGAGAATTCGCTGTTCAGCGGCCCGATTATATGAGATCTTTCATCCAGGAGAGATTTACATTAAGCGGTATGTACAACCTGACGGTCACTGCCGATGACCCAACAAATGGAAGATTCTTTATTCAGGGTATTGAAGTTCCTGTCGATTCCGCAGGATTATATTTTAACAATGTTCCTTTATCGCTAACCGTTGAACCCAGCGAAGGATACCGGTTTGTCAGGTGGGAGGGTGTGAGTGGTATCGATTCCACATCAGAGAATGTTACCCTCAGCTTATCAGAAAACACAACCATTGAAGCCATATTTGAACCGGAAGCAGACATTATGATAACAGAGATCATGTATCTTATATCGTCAGGCGATATTCCTGAATTTATCGAGATCTATAATCCAAAGCATGCAACAACCATCGATGTTGGCAACTATTCGTTACAGGGGAATGTAGCATTTAATTTCCCTGAATCGGTTACTATAGGCCCACGCCAGTATATTGTTTTGACCTCCGACAGCAGCCTGGTGAAATTAGGCGATTATACACAGGTATTCGAGTGGACGGTTGGTGATCTGCACGATTCGGTAGGAAAACTTGTTATTAAAGATGACCTGGGGGCAATCATCGACTCGGTGCAGTATATAAAACAATCGCCCTGGCCGGCAGTGGCTGAAGACCGGTCTATCGAACTTATATCAGCAGACCTCGATAATAACGAAGGCAGCAACTGGAGGGAGAGTATGTCAGACGGAGGGGCTCCTGCAGTGCCTACCTTCACAGAGGCCATACTATCGTTGAGAATTAACGAAGTGCTTGCCGATAACGAAGATTTTAATGCCGATGAAGAGAATGAGTATAACGACTGGATTGAAATTCTGAATACAGGAAATGAACCTGTGAATATTGCAGGCCTTTTCCTTACAAACAATCCGGATAATCCGGGTATGTATCAGATCCCGCTTAGCTTTCCGCAACAAACGATCATTGGTCCCGGTGAACATAAAATAATATGGGCCGATGAGGATACCGAACAGGGCCCTCTCCACCTTGGATTCAAGTTACCGGCATCGGGAGGAGCGATCGGACTGAGTGCCGACGGAAGAACCTGTTTTGAAACGTTGCATTATACGGCTCAGCTTGAAAATATATCGTATGGGAGGTATACCGACGGAGGTGAAGGATGGAGGAATTTCACAACACCAACTCCCGGCAATGTGAATTCTATGCCGCCGGTATTTACCTCAACACCCGTCGTGACATGCAGAGCTTATGAACCATATGAATATCAGATAACCTGGAACGATGAAGAAGGCGATGAGCTTATTTTCGGAAGAATAACATACCCCTATTGGTTACAGCTATCGGATCTGCAGGAAAATTCGGCCCTTCTTTCGGGAACAGCGCCCGGAGGTTCCGGTACAGGCTTTGGGGTAAAATACTTTATCACCGACGGATATTCTCCTCCCGTATTTCAGACTTTTACTATAAACAAGCTAACGGATGATTTTATTCCCGATAACAGTCTTACAGCCGATGCATTCATATGCTATCCGAATCCGACTAACGGGGTATTTACTGTTGAATTAACTACAACCGACCCTGTTGTGCAGGCGTACATAACAAATATCGATGGACAACAGGTATTCTCAAAGTCATTGATAACCAGCGATGGCATGATTCGGGAACTGATTGATATGACAGGCTATCAAAAAGGATTATACTTTATCACGATTATGAGTGGAGATAATCTGCGGACACAAAAAATAGTACTTAATTAAAAAAGAAGAAAAAGGCAGCATTATACTGCCTTCTTCAGTTTTTGATGAACTTTTTGGAAATACGCAAATCTTTCGTAGCTATTTCCAGGAAATAAATTCCGGGAGCCAGTCTGTTAATGTTGTATGAATTCAATCCATTTGTCGCATCGAGGGTAAGAGTATGACGACTATATGAATCATATATATTCAGCGTAATATTTGTATCAGTTGGTAATTCAACGTTAATTATCTGATCACTGGGAACAGGATATAACAGCAAATCCTCTTCACTAGCTGATGACATGCCAACAGGAGGTACAGGAGCCTGTACATTGCTTGTATCCATTATAGCCTGGATGATTTCAGGATACGCCTGCACGCCCGTTGAGCGGTAAAACAAGCCGGAGGCATCGCTGGTCGTATGACCACTGTCCCAATAGTAGGGTACAAGACCATGTCGCAACATCGAGCGGGTAATATACTGCATGTAGTATAACCGGTATTGAGCATGAATGCTGTTGTTTACCTCACCCAGGTTCAAACGAGCCATTGCACAATATTCACCAATGATGACAAGATAACCCAGGTCGACAAAATTGGTCTTCATTTTCTGAAACTGCTCATCGGCATGGGCCTCATTTGCCCACGATTCGGAATTCGGGGCATCATCGCCCCAAACGTAAAGAGAACTGCCAGAATTGATGGTAAAATTGTACGGATCGTAATAATGTACCTCAACCATGAGCCTGTTATCGACAACATCCTGCGGAACATCAAAGTAACTGACTGTGTAATCGATGTTGGTATTAAAGCCCTGAACTACCAGGTACCGGTATGTATTGCGTCCGCCTGTCGATCGGATGGTATTAACGAACAGCTGGTTAAAACCGTTCTGTACTGTATAGTACTCTACTGTCGGGGTCCCGTAGTCCCCTTCTTTCATAACTTCATTCGTGCCGGCAAAAAGCAGGTGATTATCATAATCCCTGAAACGAATGGCGATTTGTTCCCACATAATGCTGAACCTGTTATTGACATAGCTTTGTTGCGAATAGGTAGGCTGCATCCAGCCGCGATCCCAATGTTCATTGATAATAACATACATGCTGTCGTTCAATGCATAGTTAACAACCTGTTCCACACGTGCCAGCCAGTTTGTATCTATTGAATACGTGGATGTATCGGTAAATCTGCTCCATGCTACGGGAATACGAATTGTATTGAATCCGGCAGCTTTCACTGAATCGATAAGTTGTTGAGTTACAAGCGGGTTTCCCCAGGCTGTTTCCCCGCCTATTGCTTCCAGTGAATTGCCGAGATTCCATCCCCGGTAGAATTTCTTGGCAAAATCGACGGCGCTCAGGTTACCCATCCCGGTTGTATCCGGGGCAATACTATCTTGCAGGAAAGCATTTGCCGGGTAGACTGTCTCGGCAGAAGCCTTAACAGGAATAAAAATGATTGTAATAAGAATAATGAATGTAAGGGTATAGTTTTTTAAAGATGAAGCTATTTTCATAATAAAACTATTTTATTATTCCTGCGGTTAAAAATAGAGAAAGTATTACGGTTACTACACCCTAAAATGTTTACGAATCTTCAGTAATTGGTTAATAGGATAACAATCAGAAAAGAGGACAATATACATTCATCAGTTTTGCCAGTATGATGTATACAGTATAGCAACTGATAAATGCACAATTATTTAAAAAATCTTATTCGAATAACAGGGATTTCGAATAATTTCATTTATTAATTTCAGGATAAATAAAAATACTCTATTTTTGCAGCGCTTAAAATTTTCGGGGTATGGCGCAGTTGGCTAGCGTACTTGCATGGGGTGCAAGTGGTCGTCAGTTCGAGTCTGACTACCCCGACCTTTTGGAGAAAGAGGTGTTGATACCAGCACCTCTTTCTTGTTAAATGAAATACTATGTTTACGGTATACATTCTTTACAGCGAAATCCTTAAAAAGTTTTACATTGGCCAGACAGAGAATCTCGAAAAACGCCTGCAAGAGCATAATCAGGGTAAGAGTTCTTATACAGCTAAAGGCAGGCCATGGAAACTTGTATATTTGATAGTTGTGGATTCCAGGGTGTCCGCTATGAAATTGGAAAAGCAAATAAAAAAGCGAGGTGCAAAACGGTTCCTCCTGGATAATAACATTTATACTGGCTAGCGTATCACGCCTGGGCGTGATGGTCGTCAGTTCGAGTCTGACTACCCCGACCTTTTGGAGAAAGAGGTGTTGATACCAGCACCTCTTTCTTGTTAAATGAAATACTATGTTTACGGTATACATTCTTTACAGCGAAATCCTTAAAAAGTTTTACATTGGCCAGACAGAGAATCTCGAAAAACGCCTGCAAGAGCATAATCAGGGTAAGAGTTCTTATACAGCTAAAGGCAGGCCATGGAAACTTGTATATTTGATAGTTGTGGATTCCAGGGTGTCCGTGCAAATTCCGGTGATATTGACCAGTGATCCGGGATGTTGACCACCCCCCTGTAA
>CAZWIU010000004.1:0-54805 GCA_964634105.1 uncultured Bacteroidales bacterium
TATAATTCAACCGTTTTCAATCTCCGAGTCCTTTGTGAAACCTTCGTGTTCTTTGTGGTTAAATTAACACGTGAGACTGCCTCTCCTAAATTGCAAACCCCGATTTGCATTCCGCTTATAAGTTGCCTTGCTTCCCGGCTACTTTTACACACGGTAAAATCCTGCCTTTTTCCCGAATCTTTCTGCCCGCCTTGTGACTGAAGAAAACTTTAACTAGTTTTGAAATCATATAAACAGGATAAACACCAACCTTCATGAAAAATAAATTCCAGCCGAATCTATCATTAGCTGCACGCCTTTCAGGATATGCTGCAGCCGCAGGTGCATTAGTATCACTGACTGCCGAAGCCGACGGCCAGGTTGCATACTCTGGCCTTCAGAATCTGGAGCTCAATTTACCGGAAGAAACCACAGCACTTGATCTTGATACCAATTTTGTTGATGACTTTAACATGATGCTATATGTTGATGGCGAATCATATACCTTTGGTTCATATTACTATAGGTATAATTTTGGCTATGGCGTAATATTTAATGCCAAAACCGACTCCTATAATAACAGCTGGATTACACGAATAGCTTCAGTACCAATCTATACTTATTATAACGATTCTTCTTTTTTGCAGGTACCGATGGTGGATGGCCTAGAGCTGGGGGAGATGATCGAATCTGCAGTAAATTCGTGGGCTGATATTGACGAACCATACTGGTCGGGTGCTATGGGTATAAGCTATTATATTCAATATTTTGGTCCCTATGGCTTTTATTCTTCCGGTTGGGCCGCAGGCGATTTCAGGGGAGAAGAAAAATTTATTGGGGTTCGTTTCTATATCGGCACAGAACAACATTATGGCTGGATCAGGGTAAGCATGGGCGACCTACTGGATCCGCTTACTATTGTTGACTGGGCGTATGAGCAGACTCCGGGGGTCAAGATCCGTGCAGGGGAAGGATTGGGTATTGAGTTACCGCCCGTGCCCAGGATTACTGTTCCCACTGTAGCAACAAATGAACCTACTCAAACCGTGACCGTGACAATGCCTGAAGAAATCACCGGTTTCGAAGTTAGTGACCTCGAGGTTATCAATGGCTCAGCGGATAATTTTACTGAAGTGACTGCCGGACTGGAATATACCATAGATATTACAGCGCTGGCTGAAGGTACAGTAATAGTAAATATACCTGACAGTACATTGAACGATCTTGGAGGTACCCCAAACCTGGCAGCCAGTAAAAGCTGGTCCTATGATATCACTCCCCCCGTTGCAACATTTGATGCATACTGGTCAGCAGGACCTACAGTATCCGTTTATCTTGATTTCAGCGAAGTTGTGATAGGGTTTGAACCTTCCGATCTGGATATTACGAATGGATCGCTAAGTTATTTCGATGCTTACCAGGAAGGACTATATTACTATTTCGAAGTGGATCTTTCCGGCGAAGATTTAACCATCGGGATTCCGGCAGGTTCTTTAACAGATAGGGCAGGGAATGAAAATGAATTAATTACCCAAAACTGGTCATTTAATGTGACTCCTCCCTCAGCCATATTAAGCACTGGATTTACAACAACATCCAATGCTACTGTTCAGGTAGATGTATTGTTTGATGAAACAATCTATGATCTCTATGATTCTGATTTTGTACTGAGTAATGCTTCAATAAATTCCTTGGTGCCTGTATCAGAACATCTTCATTATACCCTTACAGTAACTGCAAGTGCTTATGGACAGGTAATTGTAGCCCTACCCTCACAGAGTGTTTTTGATATGGATGGTAATTACAACAGTGTTGCTTTGGTAAGCTGGGAATATCAGCCGGTCGGACTTGAGCCCTCTGTTTATGAAGAAATATCAATTTTCCCCAATCCGGCTAATGATAACTTGCATATTAAACTGGCATCAGAAGCAACCCTAAAACTGATCAACGTCAACGGCGAAATTGTCTATAAACAGGATCACGCGCTCGATGAAACAATCGATGTCAGCAGTCTGGATCCTGGTATTTACATAATCCAGGTACAGGATGATGAAAAGGTAACTCAGTACAAAATTGTTATTGAATAAAATCTCTATGTTTAATGAATAGTAACACGATATATTATGTCATT
This sequence comes from uncultured Bacteroidales bacterium, assembly GCA_964634105.1. Lineage (GTDB taxonomy): Bacteria > Bacteroidota > Bacteroidia > Bacteroidales > UBA10428 > UBA10428. The sequence continues at coordinate 2,111 of CAZWIU010000004.1, forward strand.
ACTATTTTAGCTATAATACATTATTGCCATTAAATAATTCTTTTGGGATATTCAGAAGTCTGAAAAGTATAATAAAGAGACTGATATTACTCCCGAAAATCCTTCTTTAAATATACAATAATCACAGAGCGAATTATCACGTTGTAATCTCTGTGCCTTCTCCGTGTTCTCCGTGGTTAAAAAAAGAAAAACTAGTCTGATTAATAACTTGATCATCCAATCTCATTAATCATCTTCCCGATCTTCTTCATCAGATTATCACTCGCCGGCACAAGTGGCAGACGGACATCTTTCCCGCATACTTTCATTATCTCTAACGCTGCCTTAACACCCGCCGGACTCCCTTCTTCAAACAAGGCGTTAATAAGATCAGTCAGTAAATAATGCAAACGGTTGGCAGTGGACAGATCATCTTTAAGCGCAGCGCGCACCATATCCGAGTATTGTTTCGGGTATGCATTGGCCACGACTGAAATAACACCTGATCCACCAATACAGGTCATTGGCAGGGCAAGTAGGTCATCGCCACTAATTACCTTAAAATGAGATGGCTTATACTTGATAATCTGCATGATCTGCTGAAAATTACCCGAAGCCTCTTTCGTTGCAATAATATTCTTATGATCGTTGGCAAGCCTTAGCGTTGTTTCAGCGCTTATATTTGAAGAAGTCCTTCCGGGTACATTATAGATGATTACAGGCAGAGGACTTGCCTTGGCAATGGCTGAAAAATGTTCGTACAATCCCTGCTGGGTAGGTTTGTTATAGTATGGGGCAACTGAAAGGATCGCAGCAATCCCTTCCAGATCAGCAGATTTAACCGATTCAACTACATCAGCCGTATTATTACCGCCAATGCCAACCACAACCGGCACTCTTCCCGCCGTTGATTTAACGACTTCTTTAACTACCTGCTTTTTCTCCTCCTTTGAGAGGGTAGCCACCTCACCGGTAGTGCCCAACACAACAACATACTCAACGCCACCCCCGATAACATGTCCAACCATGCGGCCAATTGCTTCAAAATCGACTGTTTTATCCTCGTGAAATGGAGTAACCAGTGCTACTCCTGTACCTAAAAAGCGTTCTGTCATCAACTAATAATTTAATAAATGTTATATGTTACGATAATATGGGCGGTATTCCGCATTAAATACTGAATCCAAGGGTATTGGAACCTGGATTCCAAGTTGCATCGGAATGTGGTAACGTACATTTCTGTTTACATGAAGAAAATAGATACTCATCTAATTTTTTATAATGGAGAGATAATGCATTAATTGATTGATCAGAAAATTGAGCTGAATTTCGTGTTGTATTTTCGAATTGATGATCTTTTCAACTTCCTTGTTACTGGATTTGTTTTTGGCATTATCCTTTTCCAGTTCCTGCCGGATGTCTTTCATGGCTTCATTTTCCTTCTCGATATCGATCATCAGGTCAAGATATTCATTATCCTTCGAAAATCGGCCGGCTTTAAATTTTGCCTGTGAGCAGGTCATAATATACTTTATAGGAAATGGGTTATCAAGACTCAGGTCGATTAAGATATCAAAAGGTTTTTTAATGAAAGCATCGATAACACCCGGCATGGGTTTGTAATACCAGTTTAGCTGATTTCTGGTAAAGAACTCGAATCCCTTCCGGTAAAGATACTGATCGATCATTTGCTTGCTGTCGACATATCCCAATACCTCAATCGAATTTTCACGGGTGGTAAGGTCTTTAACCATCTCCTTGACAATTTCAAAACTGGATTGCTGGGTAGCATCAAAAAGAATACCTATCGTTTTTGCCTTATGCAGATTTACAGCCTTCAGCTCACGTTTTGCATCACGCAGATATGAGCTGATGGCACGCTTACCCATATATGCTTTAGTATTCTCAATTATTTTCATGATGCAAGTTTATGAAAAAAGCATGGATAATAAAATGGTTGAAATGTTAAACTGTTGAATTGTTAACATCTATATCGTCGGACTATCATGCTCCTCAACCGGAGTTGTACGTCATTGAGTTGGAGTTACGCGCTCCTTAACGGGAGTCGCACGCTATTGAGTTGGAGTCACGCGCTCCTTAACGGGAGATGTGCGCTATCGAGTTGGAGTTACGCGCTCCTTAACGGGAGTCGCACGCTATTGAGTTGGAGTCACGCGCTCCCTAACGGGAGTCGTGCGCTATTGAGTTGGAGTCACGCGCTACTCAACTGGAGTTGTGTGCCATTGAGTCGAAGTCATGCGCTACTCAACTGGAGCTGTGCGCACCTCCATTGAACATGTGTTTAAATCGCTTTTTCTCTAAATCCAATAGCTAAAATAAATCTTAAAACGCCTGTCCACCGAAGCACAGAGTACGTAGGTGGACGCTATCGAGTTGGACCAACGCTCACCTCAACGGAGTCTTACGTCATCACCTCCTTCGTCCGCCTACGCACTGCGTGCTACGTCGGACAAAGCAATTACACGATTACACAATTTATCAACTCCTCACCTTATCAAATCATCAATTAAACAATTACACGATTACACAGTTCAACGATTACACCCTTCTACGGTCTTCGAGCTCCGGCGGGGCAAAGCAATTACATTGCTAGATTGCCACGTCTCCCGCTTATTCGGGATCCTCGCAATGACGTAGGGTGTAACATTTCACCTCTTCACCCCTTCACCTCTTCACCTCATCCCGCCTACGCACTACGTGCTACGTCGGGCAGGCACCCCATCACCTCGTCACCCCATCACCTCGTCACCCCATCACCCTTTCATATTAACACCCCCTCATAAATCATACTCCAATCATCTTCAGAAACTCTTCCTCACTAATAATTGGGATATTAAGCTCCTTCACTTTCTCAAGCTTACTGGGGCCAATATTCTCTCCGGCTACCAGGTAGTCGGTTTTAGATGAGATTGAGCTTACACTTTTCCCCCCGTGCAGCTCAATAAGCTCTTTTATCTGTTCGCGGCTATAACGTGAAAATGTTCCAGAAATGATCAGCGATTTTCCCTGAAGTAAAGCACTTGTTGTCTTCTTCTCCTCGGCCTTCATTTGCAGGCCGGCTTGTTGTAAACGGTCAAGTAATGCATTATTCTTCTCATCGCTGAAATACTCTATCAGGCTCAGGGCAATTCGTTCGCCGATTTCATTCACCGAGGTGAGTTCTTCATAGCTTGTTTTCCTGAGAGCATCCATCGATTTAAAATGTCCGGCAAGCGTTTTTGCTACCGTTTCTCCCACATAACGGATCCCTAAAGCGTACAGGACACGATGAAAAGGGACCATCTTTGATCGTTCAATACTTTCTATTAGGTTCGAGGCTGATTTATCGGCGAATCGTTCTAATCCTACCAGTTGTTCTTTTGTTAAAGAATAAAAATCTGATGGATCGTGGAGGAGGTTATGGTCGTATAACTGCGAAATGGTTGCTTCAGCAAGGCCTATATCCATCGCCTTACGGGATACAAAATGAATCAGTTTCCCTTTAATCTGTGGAGGGCATCCGTTTTCGTTGGGGCAATAGTGTTTTGCTTCTCCCTCGATACGGATCAGCTCTGTATTGCATTCAGGACAATTCTTGATATATTCAAGAGGTGTTGAGAACATATCACGTTTACTCTTATCTACTCCTACAACCTTGGGAATGATCTCCCCGCCTTTTTCAATAAACACATAATCATTTATACGGATATCTAGCAGGGCAATCTGATCGGCATTATGGAGCGAAGCTCTTTTCACGGTTGTTCCTGCGAGTTTCACAGGATGAAGGTTAGCTACAGGTGTTATTGCACCAGTACGTCCTACCTGGAAATCAACAGAAATTAAGCGGGTAAGGGCCTGCTCGGCTTTGAATTTAAATGCGGTTGCCCAGCGTGGCGATTTAGCGGTATTTCCTAACCGTTTCTGCTGATCAAAAGAGTTTATTTTAATAACAATTCCGTCAATGTCATAGGGTAATTTTTTTCTCTCAATCTCCCAGTGCTTGATAAAATTGATTACTTCGTCCATCGAATGGCATTTCTTGCTGTGCTGCGTCAGCTTAAATCCCCATTCACCCGATTTAAGGAGGTTTTCATAATGCGACTGAAAGGGTAGTTCCTCACCAATGAGTGCATAAAAAATACAATCTAGTGGACGTTTGGCAACAAGCGACGAATTTTGAAGTTTGAGCGTTCCTGAGGCAGCGTTACGCGGGTTTGCAAAAAGGGGTTCTCCTGCTGCTGCACGGGCTTCATTCATTTTTTCAAAACCTTTATGAGGAAGTATGATCTCACCCCGTATTTCAAAATTTTCAGGATAATCGTCTCCCTTTAAAATAAGAGGTATGCTTTTTATAGTCCGTACATTGGCAGTGACATCATCGCCTTTTTCTCCGTCGCCCCGGGTTACTGCCCTCATAAGCTTACCATGCTCATAGGTAAGGCTTATGGACAGCCCGTCGTATTTTAATTCGCATATGTATTCGAAAGGCTCATCTACTATCCGCTTATTCCGGGTCTCAAACTCGATTAGTTCCTCAACAGAATAGGTATTACTGAGCGATAGCATCGGGTACCTGTGGGCTACCTGTTTGAATTCATTATCGATATCGCTTCCTACGCGGCACGAAGGTGAATTCGGATCGTTATATTCTGGGTATTGTTTCTCCAGGTCGATCAGCTCCTGCATCAGTTGATCGTATTCAAAGTCGCTGATTTCCGGCTGTGAAAGAACATAATACTGATGATTATGATGGTCAAGCACCTGTCTGAGATTCAATATTCTTTCCCTGATGTTGGTATCGGATGGCATAGTCGAAAAAAATTTCATAACGAAAATATAACATCTGCGAGAGTAATTTGAAAAAAGTGTAGGGAAATCGTCATTGAAAATTCATGGATTACAGTCTCGATACAAAATCGATGCAATACGGGTTATTTATTTTTCCTCCTCACGATTTTTGGGTAATTTTAATTCTCTTCTAAAACCATGATCATGCATACTCTTATTAGCCGTATCATAATTTTTTCGCTGGCCTTTATTGTATTATCATCGTGTAAAGCCCAGCCGGAACCGCCTAAAAAGGTTAATCGCCTGCCTGTTGTTGCTGGTAGATTTTATCCGGCATCGAAAGAAGAGTTGACAAAAATGCTTGCCGGTTTCTTCAGCCAGGCCGAAAAATCAGATGTAGGCGACCCCTTGGCTGTAATAGTGCCTCATGCCGGGTATCCGTATTCAGGACTAGTGGCTGCCACTACCTTTCGCCAGATAAGCCGCGATAAACAGTTTAAAAGAATATTCCTTATCGGTTCGAGTCATACTATGTATTTTAACGGGGCTTCCGTATATACCGGGGGCGATTTTATTACCCCGTTGGGCAGCGTACCCGTTGATCCTGTTGCCAACGAATTGGTTTCAAAAAGTCAGGTTTTTAATGATACAAGTCAGCCTCATAAAGATGAACACAGCCTGGAAGTCGAGCTTCCTTTCCTTCAATATTGGTTAGAAAAACCTTTTACCATTGTACCCATCATCATTGGTGGCGAATCGGTAGAAACAAGTAAAAAACTTGCGGAAATTCTGAAACCTTATTTTAATGAGGATAACCTGTTTGTGATCAGCACCGATTTTTCTCATTACCCTTCATATAACGATGCTGTAAAATCGGATGGAGCTATGGCAAACGCTATTTTTTCCAATTCTTCAGAAAAGTTTTTAAAAACAAAAAACCTGTGTGAAAACAGCAACACCCCCAACGAAGTAACCGCCATGTGTGGTTGGATGTCGGTATTAACCTTGCTTCATATTACAGAAAAAATGGATAATATCAAGTATACAGGTATCATATATAAGAATTCAGGCGATAGCGAATATGGCGATATGGATAAGGTAGTCGGTTACTATGGAATATGTGCATATAAAAAACAACAGGCAAACACTGAAGTTAATTTCAATCTCGATGATGCCGATAAAAAAGCGTTATTAAAACTGGCACGCAATACTATTACTGAATATTTAAGCAAAGGAGAATATACAACGCCCGATTTGGATAAATTATCCTCTAACCTGTTGACTCATGCAGGAGCCTTCGTAACCCTGACAAAAAACGGTGAGTTGCGTGGTTGTATTGGTAATTTTTCGGAAGCGGATCCTTTATATAAAACTGTTCAGGAAATGGCCATAGCTGCTGCTACTGAAGATACCCGCTTTATGCCTGTGGTGTCCTCTGAAGTTCCTAAACTCGAAATAGAAATATCGGTGCTTACTCCTATGAAGAAGATTAAATCAATCGATGAAATTATTCTGGGCAAGCATGGTATCTATATTAAAAAGGGGATGAGGGGCGGAACTTTTCTTCCGCAGGTGGCTACCGGAACAGGCTGGACGAAAGAAGAATTCCTCGGTCATTGCGCACAGGATAAAGCCGGTATCGGTTGGAATGGGTGGAAAGATGCCGATATTTATACGTATGAGGCGCTTGTATTCAGTGAACATAATTTCAGGTAAATGATATCTGTATGATTTCTCAATACCTTATCATACCGATCGGTATCCTTGCATTATTGCTGTATGCATTTAGTTACCTCTTAGTATGGTTGGGTATCTGGAGCATTGCTTCGCATCGCAAAAGCTGGAATATTATATTGCTATGTACTTTTCTGGCCACTGGTTTACTGGGTTTATTGCTTGCAATTCAAATAAACTACAAACTGGAGTGGGATGGTATTGAAAGTATTCTCAAATGGCATGTGAATGCAGGGATTGCTATGAGCTTTGTCGCCGTGTTTCACGTTATATGGCATTGGAAGTACTACGTTAATTTATTTAAAAACAGATCGGTAAAAACCGAAGTGAAAAAATCTGATGTCCTGCAGCCCGAGAAGAAAAATGGTGCGTCTCTTCACCTGGCTATTCTTTCCGGATTTATGGCCACCATCATCCAGGTGCTTTATATCCGCGAGATTACCACAGTATTCCAGGGAAATGAATTAATGATGGCATGGACTCTCGGTATCTGGATGTTCCTCATCGGAATTGGGGCCTGGTTAGGTAGAAAGAGCAAACAATTCCAGGTTGATCTATCAAAGGTATCGGTGATCATACGCATAATAAGTATACTGCCGCTATTAATGATACCGCTGCTTTCGATACTAAAAACTACTCTGTTTCCTCCGGGTATTATGGTGCATCCTCTCAGCTTTGTACTCGTAATCTGTATATTGCTTTTCCCGTTATGTGTCTTGTCGGGATTAACCTATGCCTGGCTGATTCAATTATTTCGGAATGAAGATGACGATTTTATCCGGGTATATGGATTTGAAGCTTTAGGCAGCATGGCAGGAGGGATATGCGTTTCTTTTATCATGGTGAAATGGTTCTCCATTATGGAATCACTATTGTTTATGGCAATAGTTACAAATGGTTTGCTTTTTTTTCTGCAACGGAAAATGATTCATCTTATCGTTACAGTTCTATGTTCATTTCTCCTCCTCATCTTTTTCAGCTATCCTCTGGATGAAAAAATACGGTCACTTCTATTTGTAAACCAGAATGTCATTGAAACTGCTGAAACTTATTATGGAAACCTTACTGTATTGGAAAATGCCGGTCAATACAGCTTCTATGAGGATGGTAATTTAATTTTTTCCAGCGAAAATACGATCATCAGCGAAGAATTTGTTCATTATGCCATGTTACAACACAAACATCCTTCTCAGATCCTGCTGGTATCAGGGGGTATTTCTGGAATGATAAAAGAACTGTTAAAATATCCATCCATTGAAAATATCCATTATGTCGAACTCAATCCCGCACTTTTTAAATTGGCAGAAAAATATGCTCCGCTTCCCGAAGATAAAAGGATCCATATTATATATGGTGATGCCCGGCGATATTTAAATCATAACAAGGCTAGCTTTGATATTGCTGTTATGGCGCTACCCGATCCTGCAAGTTTGCAGATTAATCGCTTATATTCCCAGGACTTTGTTCAGTTGCTCAAAGAACATCTGAATCCGGGAGCGGTTATTATTTACGGAATTAGTCCCACAGGCAACTATATGAGCAGTTCAAAGCTCAGGCTGGATGCAGCCATATATAATACCTTGAGTAATAATTTTAAGAACGTATGCCTTATTCCGGGTGAGCGCGATTATTTTCTAGCCTCCGATGCAGACATTTCAATAGCCATTACAGAATTATACAACCGCCATTCAATTGAAAATACCTATGTGAATGCGTATTATATTGATGATGCGTTAATAGAGCAGCGAAGTAATGCAATAATCAATAGTATTTCACAAGAATCAGTAATCAATACCGATAATAAACCGCAACCTGTGTATTTTAATATCGTTCATTTCATGTCTCAGTTCAATCTGAAATTATGGTTAGTATTGGTGGTGCCTGTTATTTTGTTGTTAATTCCCTTTTTCAGATCGACCTCTGTTTCAAAAAGTGTCTACCTGGCAGGGTTTGTTGCTGCATCGGTTGAGATACTACTGATTTTCATCTTCCAGGTTGTATTTGGTTATGTATATTCTGCCATTGGGATAATCATCGCAGTATTTATGGTTGGGCTATGGCTTGGTGCTAATTATGGTCGGGGTAAAATCGTTGCTGCCAAGAACCTCATTCTCTCAATGGTACTCTTAGTGATTTACTCTCTTCTCCTGATCTTGTCATGGCAGTTAGCAAACCGGATTAATAGTGATACTGCGTTAATATTGCTTTTCATTCTGCTAACACTGATTCCATCGGCTCTTACAGGATATATCTATGTTGCTGCAACGAAACTTTCTTCTATGCAGGTTTCCGAAGCGGCTCCTGTTAATTACTCTGTCGATATGCTTGGATCGGCACTGGGCGTATTGGTGTATTCTGTAATTGTAATTCCATTGGCTGGCATACTGGCAGGATGCATGATACTGATGGTGGTCAGTTTGCTGGGAGTAATACTGAATTTAAAAAGGAGTGTATTCTGAAACTATGTTTTTTTATTTATTTGAAAATTAAGCCGCTTTCTATCGTAACTTTATTTATGATTTACAGGATATCATTATGCCGTCCATTAGCAAAAGGGAATTCATAAAGCAAAGCCTGACAGGCGCCTGCGGATTATGTTGTGTAGGTTCATTGGCCAGTTCGCAAACGAAAGTGGGCCTTTCGAAATGGAGCCGTGAATCCATGTTCTATAGCGTTACACCAAAGGGAGTAAGGTGTGAGTTATGTCCTAATGAATGCAGCTTAAGCACAGGCGATACCGGCGATTGTCATAGCCGGTTAAATGTCAATGGTAAATTATATACCATCGCCTATGGAAATCCCTGTGCAGTGCATGTTGATCCAATTGAAAAAAAACCTTTATTACATTTTTATCCGTCTACGAAAATATATTCCATAGCTACAGCCGGATGTAATATGGCATGCCTGAACTGTCAGAATTGGGAGATATCCCAGACTTCGCCGAAGAATACGCAAAACAGCGATCTGATGCCTGCCAGTGTGGTTGAAAACTGCATAAAAAATGGATGTCCTTCTATTGCATATACCTATTCGGAACCCATTACATTTTATGAGTATATGTACGATACCGCGGTAATTGCTCATGATAAAGGACTAAAAAATGTATTGGTATCCAACGGTTATGTTAATGAAAAACCTCTCCTGAAGCTGGCTCCTTTGCTTGATGCGGCGAATATCGATCTCAAAGCTTTCAGCGATGATGTATACATGCGATTAACAGGAGGGAAGTTGCAGCCAGTATTAAATACACTCAAATCGTTGAAAGATACAGGCGTATGGCTGGAAGTAACAAACCTGGTTGTACCCTCCTGGACCGATAACATGGATACTATCAAGCAAATGTGCGAGTGGCTTGTTAACAACGGATTTTCAGCATTCCCTTTGCATCTGACCCGCTTTCACCCCCAATATAAACTTACCCAGCTTCCGGAAACTCCCCTGCAAACTCTGTTAAAGGCGAAAGAAATTGCAGTAGCGTCAGGGTGTAAGTATGTCTATATAGGCAATGTTCCCGGAAAGGGATATGAGAATGTTCATTGTCCCAGATGTAAAAAAGTAGTTGTTGAAAGAATAGGCTTTTCGGTGATTTCAAACAGCATAAAAAACAGCAGATGCAGTTTTTGCGGAACAAAAATAGATGGACGCTGGTGATATTTCGGATTTCATACTTCAACTACATATTTAATCTGAAATGTGTTACCTGAACACCAGGTAGAAATGAAAAGGAGATTACCATGCTGATAATCCCCTTTCCTACCTTAAGTGTATAAACATTGACGCCAGTCAATCGAAAATATGTTTACACATGAAAAAAGCTTTCTGTTTTCTTTTGTTCCTTCTCAATAAAATCTGATTGATCTTCTTTCTCACGCGATAGTACCAATCCGCCTTTAATAGATTTTATCGGCGATGCATACAACTCCGGGTTGGGGAAATATATGAACATCGAATCGCGGCTGAGAAGCAGAAGCACAAACTCTACTATTGCCGGTAGCTGAATATCAGCATCTGCCTTCATCCTGATTCCATGAACAATCTTGTAATTACGAACTGAAATCAGGACTTTATCGTATGCCATCGATTCTATTGAGTACGATTTGGAAACAATTTCATATTGACTTATTGAAATGCCGCATTGCGATTCTATGGCCGAGATGATGAGCTCATTATCACGACCGGCTGAAAAATGTATAGATAATCCATAACTTTTATTTTCTGCATCATAATAAAAACCGCGGAATGTACTGTTCGATAAGTATTTTGTGAATAACTCGTTATCTGAAAAATAGCTGGCGCTGTATTTATTTTGCAGGGCGTTTATTGCTGCTCTCATGGTACTGAATATTTGGTTTGATCAATTATTCACAAATTAAATGCCATAAGTAAATTGTTAGTAATAGTTTAATGTCAGATGGGTTCCTATATAAAATAGTTGCGTTGGTAAGAAAAAAAATCGTTATTGAGCGCATTTATTAGAGATTGTCTAACTTTTAGTGATTCCTTGTGTCGTTGAGTCTTAGTGGCAAAAGAGTATAACCACAAAGGTTCGATCCCGAAAGATTAGGGACACCAAGATTACACTAAGATTCTCTGGTCTCAGACCGAATCTATTGGTTTATAGGATATCAACGCAAATTTTTGGTAACAAGCATGATATAAAATTTTTAAACAGTTTCTAAATTTTTTGTTATAAGATATTTTGTCGAGGAGTAGATCGTTTTAGAATAAGATTATAACTTTCTTTTTTGAAGATTCATGAAAGAACTGATTAGAATAATAAGTATTCTTCTTTTTTTTAATCCGTGTATTAATAATGCACAGACCAACTTTCCCGGAAAGCCGGTTGGCTATCTATATGATAAAGGGAAAGGTATTCCGTATGTTCGCCTTAAGAATGCTGATAGTTTAGCATCAGCAAAAAGAAAAGTTACTGATTTACCTGATTATAAAGACTGTGAATATGCTGCCGTTATTCAGACGAATATTTCTCCTGCAAATCAGGGTATATGGAATGCAGTTAAACCGGATTTATACATATGCAGATTGGGTCTCACTTCAGCTAAGGCAAGTTCGCTTTCAGTTACCATGAGTCCTTATGATTTGAAACCTGGCTATAAGTTGTTTGTCTATTCGACGGATAACCATTATGTGCTGGGGGCATATACATTCAGAAATGTTAATGGATACAAGGTTCTTTCGTTACCTGACATACCCGGCGATAGCATTATTATTGAACTTCAGAATACCTCTCCAGATAAAGATTTCATGAACATTATCATTTCCTCGGTCGGAATTGGATACCCTCGCTCTCTGGCTGATAAGTCAACAGAAGATGATTATTATGGATGGTCAGCCGATTGTCATGTCGATATAAATTGCATCAGCGATCGTAATGTGCAACATCAGAAGTATTCTGTTTGTCGTCTCATTATCGAGAGACCTACTTCAAAAATTAGGTGTACAGGCACCTTGATGAATAATACCCGGCTTGATGAGACACCTTATATATTAACTGCCGGCCATTGTATTAATGATGAATATTCGGCAAACAGAACCATTGCGTATTTCGACTATGAAAGTCCGTATTGCGATGGCCCTGATGGTCAGATACACTCTATTTCAGGAAGCACATTGCGAAGCCGGGCTGAAAATCTTGATTTTTCGCTGGTAGAGCTTTCTGAAAAACCTCCGATCGAATTCTCACCTCTTTATGCAGGATGGGATGCTACCGGCGATAATGTTGATACCAGCTATTCCATCCATCATCCCGAAGGTGATGTTAAGAAATACTGTCAGAATGATGATCAGGTACAGCATGCCAGTTTTAGTCCGTATGATCCGGATTCACATTGGTTGATTCCCAGGTATTCTTTAGGAACTACCGAAAGCGGTTCATCCGGGGCGCCCTTATTTAATAATGATAACCGGGTTGTTGGTACTCTTACAGGCGGTGGGTTGGAATGCACAGAATATATTTATGATTACTATCAGAAATTATCGAACAGTTGGTTCGATTATATGGATGTCAGACAGCATCTGAAATCTTGGCTTGACCCATTGAACACCGGTACGCTTAAACTGGATAACCTCGATAAATATATGGGGGAATCGGAAGAACTGACCAATATTTCAGGCGATGAAACACCTGCAACAGTCGCTTTTACTGCTGGATGGGGCTACATATCAGGCCATAATGAATTGCATTCTACTGTATATGCAGAACACTTTTACCGAAACGGGTCTAAATATATACATAGCTTGAATATTCATGTTTCAAGGTCATTCTCATTCAACAGCAATTCAAAGGTCTTACTGAAGATATGGGAAGGCGATCTTCAACCCGAACGGGAAATATTCAGTAAAACCCTGTACAATTTCGAACTGCTGCCTTCTGCCGTGAATCTGATAAGGCTTGATACAATGATTCTTGTTGACCAGCATTTCTTTGTAGGCTATGAAATTTCTTATGAACAGCCTGTCGACACGTTTGCTGTGTCGGTCGTCGTTCGTGAAGAACCGGATTCTTTGAATACTGCAATGACTTTAATAAATGGCAACTGGCAAAAACTTACTGATGGAAACCAGCAGTTCAACGCTTCGCTGGCTCTGTATCCTTTGGCCCTTGACTTTTACCCTCCTGTAAACAATGTATATGAGTCTTACCCTGTCGATGATGTGACAATTTATCCCAATCCTGCAAACGGTGACCAGCAGTTGCTCTTTAAAGAAAAGATCGAAGGGGAAATCAGACTAACTGTATTTGATATGATGGGTAACAAAATGTATGAGGATTCGTATTATTCCCCTGAACCAAATATCAGATTCGGCCCGGAATACCTGGGCGAGGGACTATACCTGTTAAAGGTCGAATATCCCGGGGAAATGCGCGTATTGAAGTTTATTAAACAGAAATAAAATTCATATTTCAATTTATCGTAACTTAATAGTAATAAAGTAGTGAAGACATGAAACGATGTGTACGATATTTTTACGTTATTGCCGTTGGTTGTTTTTTGATGGCTGGGGCTATTTTCCATGCTGATGCCCAGATTTCATCATTAGAAGTGATTGGTACAGCAGAAAATAATTTCGAACCTATCGAAAATGCTAGAGTTACTCTTTATAAGAATGGTTCAAAAGTCCAGAGTGTCTTTTCAGATAGCCGTGGTGAGTTCCGGTTTGCGTTGGATATTAACTCGGAGTATCTTATTGAGGTGGAAAAAGCCGGATTACTGAGTAAGAAAATTGCATTCAACACTGAAGTGCCAAGTGAAGTTACCGGAAAGTGGACAATGGAATTTGCCATGAGTCTCTTTCCCGGCTGTGAAGGAGTAAATACTTCCGTATTGACGGAACCTGTCGATCGTGTCAAATTCAGTACCAATAAAGCTGATTTTATTTCTGACGAAGCTTACGTTAATAAGATCAGAGGCAGGATTGAACAGCTTCTTAGTGATATTGAAAAGTGCCAGGCTGATAAGTACCAGGAGGCAATGAAAAAGGCTGATAATCTTGCCAGTCAGAAAAAATATGAAGAAGCAAGGGCCAGTTACGAAGAAGCATTACATATTTATCCGGCTGATAAGGCAGCGCAGCGTAAAATTGCTGATCTGGATAAAGCCTCAGGGCTCGATAAGAAAAATGAACAGGTTTATAACAGTGCTATTGCAGAAGCAGACAGGCTATATGCAGCAAAAGATTATGAGGCTGCAAAAACTAAATATACTGAAGCCTTCAGGGCTATGCCACAGAATAGTTATCCGCAATCAAAGATCAATGAGATCAATTCCCTGATCCAGAAACAACGGCAACAGGAGCAGGCCAATCTTGATATCGAAAAGAATTATAACGGACTCATTGCTAAAGCAAATAATGCGTATGCGGCCAAAGATTATGCCGCAGCCAAAGAATTTTACAGGCAGGCAGCAGAGATCAAACCGGAAGCATCTCTTCCCCGCCAGAAAATGACGGAACTTGAACCCTTAATCGAACAGCAAAAGAAGAAGGATCAGGAAAAAGCAGCCACCGATAAAGCTTTTGCCGAAGCCATGGCAATGGGCCAGACTGCTCTTCAGAATAATGATCTTGACGCAGCACGGCAACATTTCAACCGGGCCATGATGATGAAACCTGAAGAATCCCTGCCAAAACAAAAAATCGCTGAGATCGATCAGAAGACCAGAGAACGCCAACAGGCAAAAAATCAAGCCGAGAAGGCAGCTCAGCAGCAGAAAATAACAAAAGCCCTCGATGACGGCGACGCTTTTCTTGCACAAAAAAATCTGGATGCGGCAGAAGAGGCATATAAAACTGCTCTTCAGCTTGATCCTAACGATGCTTATGCTAAACAACAACTGAATAAAGTGAAAAGCATGCAGGCATCAGCTGAAGCCCAAAAACAGCAGACGCTTGAGAAAGCCTATAGGGAATCTATCGATCAGGGCGACAAATTGCTTGCTGCTGCTTCTTATCAGCAGGCTGTTGAAGCTTATAAACAGGCATTATTAAAAAAACCGGATGATATTGCCGCTAAAAATAAACTAGCCCAGGCCGAACAACGTCTTGCTGCTGAACAACAAAAGCAACTCAGCGAACAGACAAAAAGAAAGCAATACGACGACTTGCTTGCAAAGGCGAATAATTCCTTCACAGATAAGCAGTATGAAGAAGCTAAGCAATCCTATCAGTCGGCATTGAATCTTTACCCTGATCAGAGCTATCCAAGGACCCGGATTCAGGAAATCGAAAGACTATTAACCGAGCAACAGAAAGAACATCAGTATAATGATCTTATTACAAAAGCCGATGAATATTTTGGAAACAAATCGTATGAGCTGGCGAAAACAACTTACCAGCAGGCCATTGGGATAAAACCTGCTGATACGTATGCAAAGCAGAGAATAGCTGAAATTGATCGCATAAGCCAGGAAAATGCTCGCCTGGCCTCTGAGCAGAAGGCTCGTGATACGCAATATGCAACCGCCATTCAGGAAGCAGATAATCTTCTCGCCCAGGCAAAATATACTGAAGCAAGGCTTGTTTATCAGCGTGCACTAGGGTTGAAGCCTACTGAGGCATATCCTCAACAGCAAATCGGAAGGATAGATGGAATAATTGCTGAACAGGTCAAAAAAGAAAATGAAAAGAAATCGCTCGACCAGCAATATTCAACTCTGATCTCAAAAGCCGATGGCTTTCTGTCAGCGAAAGATTACAACCAGGCAAAAACCTATTATCAACAAGCATCTGCACTAAAATCGACAGAAGTATACCCAAAGCAAAAAGTTGCTGAAATCGACGGAATATTAAGGGAGCAGGAACGACTGGCAGCCGAACAGAAAGCCAGGGATGAGCAATATAAAAAGACAGTCCTTGAAGCTGATAATCTTTTTACCGCTGCGAAATTGGAAGAAGCCAGGGCTGCATATCAGCGTGCGCTTGCAATAAAGCCTGCTGAATCATATCCATCTGCACAGATCGTAAAAATTGATGCTCTGCTGGCTGAAGCTCAGCGAACAGCGAATGAACAGCGGGCAAAAGAATTTCAATATTCTAATGCCGTTTCACAGGCCGACCAGTATTTCTCACAGGATAAACTGGCTGAAGCAAAAGTGGCATATCAGAATGCGCTCTCTATTAAACCAGGAGAATCGTATCCTGCCGGACAAATTGCTAAAATAGATGCCCAGTTGGCATTAAAGGAAAAGGACAGACAGGAAAAAGCTGCATTCGAGCAACGCTATAACTCATTGATTTCTGCTGCCGATCAGGCATACGATAAGCGTGATTATCCATCGGCTAAATCATCCTACATGCAAGCCCTGAATTTAAAACCTGGAGAAAAATACCCACAGGAAAGACTCAACAAAATAGCTGAGTTTGAAAGGATTCTGGCACAACAGGAGGCTAACCGGAAAACGGTGAACAACGAAGCAACTGCTAAAGCTACTGCTTCGTCTGCTCCTCCGAAACTTGAAGAACTGAAATTTGCTAACGACAGCGAAAGAGAAAAGTATTTGAAAGCCTTACGTAATAAATATCCCGCAGGTGTTACGCTTGAGGTATATAAAGAAAAGAATCTTACAACCTATCGTTATATTGTTATAAGGGGTGATGATGTACGGGAATTCAGAAAGATGCAGTACAGCTGGGGCGGTGTTGACTTTACTGAGAATGGGATACCCACAACAGGCCAATATTTCGATACTCAGGTGAAAGCAAGACAGGGAGAATTCTTTCAGCAATTCGATTATTAAAAAGGACAGGATTATTATCGGAACAAGGCATCAATACTTGATTTCTACTGAGATTTTCAGTGTTGAAGGAAGGTATGTCTTACCTAAATATATATGGATCTCTGCGTAAATCAGCTGAAAAATCTGCCGAAATCTGTAAGAGAAAGTGTGTAAAAGGATTGAGTTGGTATTAGGACTGATGATCATTAAAAATAATTGTGTAACTTACTCCGTCTTTTTTCGTCTTACTTTAAAACCGGCACTATGATAACAATAAAAAAATCCGTTTCTTACATCCTTATCGGCCTTATTCTAATCTTCACATTGATTGCTATCCTTGGAATCTGGGGATTGATCGATATTGACCTTCAGAAGGTTATGCTGAATACCTTATATTCTTTGCTTGTTGTATTTGCTGCATCGGCAGTAATCTTGTTTATTTTTACTGTCCTCATCAAGGACGACGAGAAAAAGTCGTAATTACGAGCTTTATTCCATAATCTTCCTCCCGGATATAGCTCTGGAGAGAAAAGCATCAACCTCAGGAACGGTCAGGCCTTTATCCAGTATTTGTTTGTTTCTGTCCAGGAGGTACAGAGTGGGAGTATGAGAAATATTGAAAAGATCGGTATATACTAACGATCCTGCCTGATACGTATTTATCCAATTCCTGGGAATACGTTTTTCCAGGAAGGCTCTCCATATATCAAGATCAGTGCCGGTATAAACTGTATAGATACTTACATACTGTGGATTGTATGTTGAAATCGATTCAACAAGATCCGTCAACACTCTTCTACAGGTATTACAACTGTAATCCCAGAAGAATATAATAGTGTAGTCTGCACGTATAGCATAAAGCGACTGTATATCGTTGTTTTTATCCGGAAGACTTATCTCTGGGGCTTTTGTAAATAAAGCAACAGGTTTTCGCTGAGCATATTCTGTTTTTAGCCGGCTGATTTTTTCATTATCGATCCAGCTGATATTCTCCACAAAAATATACTTATCTAGTATGTGAAGAAAAAGATACTCGTTGATTGCTTTATTTAAAGTTTCTTCGTACTTCATAAATAAATATTTCAAAATAAAGTCCCTTGTTGCAGTATTCTTCGGCAGATTTAAAATATGATCAATAGCATTGAGAAGGTTTTCCGGTTGTTTCCCCGATACGTTCTCAAGATAATGATCAATTTTATCAGCAATGATCGGTGTATAAATTAATCTCGGATCATTCCAATTCACATTATCAAAATAATGTTCTCTATAATAATTTAGTGAAGTAATCCATTGTAATGAATCGTTTCTCATTTTCCCATTTACCTCTCTGACATGTTGCATTTTAATCGGTTGTTGTGCGTTGATATAATTTCCGGGTAGTGTTCCTCTCTGCGCCTCGATATAGCTGTTTGTAATACTATCGAGCTGTTCCTTTTTATAATTCAGGTCTTTTTTAAGCTTATTTTTCTGCTGAAAATCATCCGTTGTTTGCAGAAGATCTTTTAACGAGTCTATGGCATGGTTATGCTGTCGTACACAATTTGAAAAGTCCACATATGCATCAGCAACTTGGTTAGCTTTCAGCGTAATCCTGTTAATATCTCCCGAATCAGTGCATGAAATGTTATAGGATGTACCGTTAGTTACCATGAATTCGAAAACGGAAGAGTCTGGTAAAACAAGTAAAAATAATCCTTCATGATATTCTCCGGTGTAAATCTTTGTTCCTTCTTTATCCAACCTGACTGAATCGATCAGATAGGTATTGTTCCCGTAAAAATAACCGATAGTAACCACCTTCTCGGAATATCCTGGCATAGTAAAAGAAATAATCAGGGGGTCAACCGGTTGGGCAATAAGTTGAGTACTATGTATTAATGCAATTGTGGCGGATATCAGTAACAATCTGTTCATTTTTTCGTAATTCCTGAAAAAAAATATTAATAAGCAATAATATTAAAATTAATACGTTTTACTTTGCGAAACTTTTGATGCCCTAACCCATGTTATCCGTCTTAATACCTGTTTATAATTTCGATATTCGTGATTTAGTTAAAAATGTATGTTTACAGGCTAATGCAGCCCGCATTCCTTTTGAAATCATTGTGGTCGACGACGCTTCTGAAGAAAAGTACAAGCAAATGAACCACGATATTGCAAGCCTGAAGGGTGTTAAATATTACGAAGAAACGGTCAATATAGGCCGGTCAAAGATCAGAAATAAGCTGGCCGAATTAGCCAGGTATGATAATCTTCTCTTTCTAGACTGCGATTCGGCCATAAAGTCCTCATCATTTATTCAGAACTATATCGATCATTCTGAAAAAGCAAGGGTGGTATACGGCGGTACCATCTATAACGGAGCCGAGAAGTTGAATCCTGATAAACGTTTGCACTGGTTACATGGCATCAGGCGCGAACAATTTACTGCAGAAGAGAGAAATCATCAGCCTACCAGGGCGTTTAAAACGAATAATTTCTTTATAAAAAAAGAGGTTTTGCAGAACATACTTTTTAACGAAAAGATAAAAGGTTATGGTCACGAGGACACTTTATTTGGCTATGAATTGGCAAAGAACAATGTATCGATACTACATATCGATAATCCCGTGATTCATCTCGGATTGGAATCCAGTGAGGAATTCCTCCGTAAAACACGTGAAGGGATCAAAAATTTGAAGCGTATTATGAAGATTAATGGGAATGAAAAGAAATTGGTCCGCGATATTACCCTGTTAGCCTATTACAAAAAGTTTAAGAAATTAGGCCTCGATATTATTGTAAGATATCTTTATTCGAAATTTGAATATCGTTTGCGAAGGAATTTATTAAGCAGCAACCCGCGCCTGTTTGTTTTTGACCTGTATAAACTGGGCTACTTGTGTTCTCTTAACGGTGAAATCAGCTGAAGACTATAATTCGTTTCCTGCAATATTCCTTCTTGTGAACTCCTGCGAAACCGATGATTCGACGTAGTCTGCATTTTCCTCACAGTTGTCGAATATTCGCTATAGCATGCTGAGATGAGATTCATTTCAAATATTATCTTTGTACCTCTTTATTCCAGATAACGCAAATTAGGTATCATGTCTTTACAGTTAACCATCGCACAAAAGGTTATTGAATGTGTTAAGGTATTGTATAATGCAACAGCTGATGACCAAAGTGTTCAGTTACAAAAAACTAAAAAAGAATACGAAGGCGACATCACGCTTGTTGTTTTTCCTCTCCTTCGCATTTCAAAGAAATCGCCTGAACAGACAGCTCAGGACATAGGTGAGTATCTTCAGAAGAATCTTGACATTATTCAGAAATTTAATATAGTAAAAGGGTTTCTGAACTTGTTGGTTACTGAATCATACTACCTGGATTTTTTAAAGCACGAAGCTAGTAGTCCCGATTATGGCAGAGCGAAGATGAGCAGCCAGCCTGAGCTCTATATGGTAGAATATTCTTCTCCTAATACAAACAAGCCTTTACACCTGGGGCATATCCGGAATAACCTGCTGGGTTGGTCAATATGCCAGATCCTTGAAGCTACAGGCAAGAAAGTTGTTAAGACAAATATTGTAAACGACCGGGGTATTCATATATGTAAATCGATGCTTGCCTGGCAGAAATGGGGCAACAATGAAACTCCCGAATCGAGTGGCAAGAAAGGGGACCACCTGGTGGGCGACTACTATGTGAAATTCGATCTTGAATATAAGAAACAAATTGCTGAGCTGGTTGCAGGCGGAGTAACTCAGGAAGAAGCAGCGCGGAAAGCCCCCATAATTCTGGAGGCACAAGAGATGCTCAGGCGTTGGGAGGCTCACGATCCTGAGATTCATGCATTATGGTCGACAATGAACAGTTGGGTGTACAGGGGTTTTGAAAGCACGTATAAACGCCTAGGGGTTGCCTTTGATAAAATATATTATGAATCTGATACATATGCAGTGGGTCGTACTACAGTAATCAACGGACTTGATCGCGGAGTGTTTTACAAAAGACCGGATAACTCGGTATGGATAGATCTTACTAATGACGGACTTGATGAAAAACTGGTTCTGCGTTCCGACGGAACTTCAGTCTATATTACACAGGATATAGGCACTGCCCAGTTGCGGCAACAGGATTATGCTTTCGACCGGATGATATATGTGGTGGGTAACGAACAGAATTATCACTTCAAAGTATTGGCCATAATTCTCGATAAGCTGGGTTACTCGTGGGCTAAAGATCTTCACCATCTCTCATATGGGATGGTTGAACTGCCCGAAGGCAAAATGAAATCACGCGAAGGTACTGTTGTCGATGCTGACGACCTGATGGATGAAATGATAGCTACATCTCGTGAAATGGCGAATGAGTTAGGGAAATTGGATGGTTTAAGAGATGATGAAAAAGAAAAAACTTACGAAATGATCGGGTTGGGGGCATTGAAATATTTTATGCTTAAGGTTGATCCGGTAAAAAATATGACTTTTAATCCCAAAGAATCTATTGATTTTAACGGAAATACAGGTCCATTCATACAGTACACCCACGCCCGTATTTGTTCCGTACTTCGTAAGGCGGAAGGTATGGATTTAGAGGGGTATGCAAAGTATCCTTCGACGGTTCAAATAAACCGGAAAGAAAAATCAATCCTGAAACTAATACACGATTTTCCGGGTATTATTGTTGAAGCTGCCACGAATTACAACCCGGCACTTATAGCAAATTTTGCATACGATTTAACAAAGGAGTATAATCAGTTTTATCATGACCATCCAATATTGAAAGAAGCTGATCCGGATTTACGGAATTTCAGGATTCATCTCTCGGAAATTACCGGGAAAGTCATAAAAAGTGCGATGGGGTTGTTGGGGATAGAAGTCCCGGAACGCATGTAATTTCTATTGAATATTTATACTTTTACGCACTAAAAAGGGAAAAAGAATATGTTCGATAACTTAACTGAACGACTTGAGCAATCTTTTAAAATGCTCAAGGGAGAGGGAAGCATTACTGAGATTAATGTTGCTGAAACATTGAAAGAGGTAAGGAGGGCATTACTCGATGCTGACGTTAACTATAAAATTGCCAAGTCGTTTACCGATAGTGTTAAACAAAAAGCGCTGGGGCAAAAAATCCTGACTTCGGTAAAACCGAGTCAGATGATGGTGAAAATTGTCCACGATGAGCTGGTATTGTTGATGGGAAATAGTAATGTTGATATAAATATTAAAGGGAATCCGGCCGTCATCCTTATTGCAGGCCTTCAGGGATCTGGTAAAACAACATTTTCAGGCAAACTTGCTTTACACCTTAAAGCTAAAAGAGGAAAGTCACCATTGCTTGTTGCAGGCGACGTATACCGGCCTGCTGCTATAAATCAGCTCCAGGTTCTGGGCAACCAGATCGGTATTCCTGTTTATACCGAAGAAGGTGTTCTGGATCCGGTTAAATTGGCTAAAGATGGTATTAAAGAGGCCAGGACAAAAGGAAACGACCTGGTAATAATCGACACGGCAGGACGTCTGGCAATCGATGATCAGATGATGAATGAAATAGCCTCAATAAAGAAAAATGTCAATCCAAATGAGACTTTGTTTGTTGTTGATGCCATGACCGGTCAGGACGCTGTTAATACAGCAAAAGAATTTAATGACCGGTTGAATTATGACGGCGTTGTCCTGACCAAACTGGATGGAGATACAAGAGGAGGAGCTGCATTATCGATACGTTCAGTGGTAGAAAAACCAATAAAATTTATTAGTTCGGGTGAAAAAATGGAGTCCCTGGAATTATTTCACCCTCCACGCATGGCCGATCGTATTCTTGGAATGGGCGATATCGTTTCATTGGTAGAGAAAGCACAGGAACAGTATGATGTTGAAGAAGCCAGGAAACTTCAACAGAAAATAGCCAGGAATCAGTTTAATTTCAACGATTTTATTAAACAAATCCATCAGATTAAAAAGATGGGTAATATTAAAGAACTTGCTGCGATGATACCGGGTGTTGGCAAAGCATTGAAAAACCTTGATATCGATGATGACGCTTTTAAAAGTATTGAGGCTATTATTCATTCCATGACACCCCTGGAACGAGAAAATCCTTCGGTACTTAACGGTAGTCGCAAAAAACGAATAGCTGAAGGTAGTGGCACCGATGTACAGGAAATAAACCGGCTATTGAAACAATTTGACGAAACACGTAAGCTTATGAAAATGATGCAGTCGGGCAAGAATATGGGCAGAATGATGAGTGGTATGCCGGGGATGAGAAGATAATTTCGTTAAGAAGAAGTGTTAACTAACTTAAATTAAATCTCGATCATGCAATTAATTGATGGTAAAAAAGTCTCAGGAGAAATAAAGCAGGAAATTAAAAAGGAAGTCGATAACCTGGTCGCCCGGGGTCATAAAAGGCCACACCTTGCTGCCGTTCTGGTTGGTCATGATGGAGGAAGCGAGACCTATGTAGCAAACAAGATCAAAGATTGCGAGGAAGTTGGATTCAAGTCTTCCCTGATTAGGTTCGAAGATTCCGTAACCACCGAAGTACTCCTTCAGCAGATTAACACATTAAATCATGACGCGGGGCTCGACGGTTTTATCGTTCAGCTTCCGCTTCCACGTCATATCCCGGAGCAAAAAATTATTGAAGCCATCGATCCCCGAAAGGATGTGGATGGATTCCACCCTGCCAATGTCGGTCGTATGGTATTAGGACTACCAACATTTATCTCTGCTACTCCTTTTGGTATAGTCGAACTTATCAGGCGTTATAATATCGAAACCAGTGGGAAAAACTGCGTAGTCATTGGCCGAAGTCAAATCGTAGGCCGGCCCATGAGTATACTTCTTTCCCTAAAGGGTATCGATGCCACAGTTACCGTTGCGCACAGCAGAACAAAAGACCTGAAGGGTATTTGTCTTAATGCGGATATAATCATTGCTGCATTAGGTTCACCTGAATTTCTGAAAGCGGATATGGTGAAAGAAGGTGCCATAGTAATTGATGTCGGAACCACAAGGGTTGCCGCGACAGATACAAAAAGCGGCTTCAAACTAAAGGGAGATGTAAAATTTGATGAAGTAGCACCAAAGTGCAGTTACATCACCCCGGTTCCCGGAGGTGTGGGTCCAATGACAAGGGTTTCCTTGCTTAGAAATACACTTTTGGCAGCAAAACATG
Organism: uncultured Bacteroidales bacterium; assembly: GCA_964634105.1. GTDB lineage: Bacteria > Bacteroidota > Bacteroidia > Bacteroidales > UBA10428 > UBA10428. The sequence continues at coordinate 26,017 of CAZWIU010000004.1, forward strand.
AGATTTATAAATAAGGCTTTATATATTTACCGATTTATTTTAGCATGTAGTAAAAATATCAACCGGTTATTAACCTGTAATTTTAAAAGATAAGATCGGATAATAAAAATCCTGTTGATATCTGAAGATGAAATACGATCATTTTATTAGTAAATTAGAGTTGCTATTGTGAGGTAACTATGTACGATAATTTCGACTCATATTTTGATGATGAAGGAATATTCGAATCAATTAACCGGTTCGAAGATATGATTGACAGGAATTCTGCCTGTTACTTTGATGTTTTTGAGTTTGAGAATATCATCGATTATTATATCGATCAGCATAATTTTAATCAGGCCAGAAACGCAATAGAACGGGGACTAAAGCAACATCCTTATTCTTCATCACTCAAGTTGAGGCTTGCACAGGTATATATTCAAAATGGAAAACCTTCCAAGGGCTTGAATATTCTTCGTGAAATAGAACCAATAGAGGGAACAAGTTCTGACTTTCATGTTTTAAAAGGTACGGCCCTTAATGTACTGGGAAGAAAAGATGAAGCACATAATGCATTTGACCAGGCGCTCCAATTGTGTTCCGAGGGGAAAGATGACATTATTTTGTCCATCGCGTTTTCTTATATGAATACCCGTCGTTACAATCTGGCGATTAAATATCTCAAGTTGGCCCTCGAAGTAAATCCGACAAACTTGTCCGTTCTCCAGGAATTGGCCATGGTTTATGAAAAACTTGACCAGCTTGAAAAAAGTATTGAGTACTACCAACGCTACCTGGAACTTGATCCTTTTGCTGAACATATATGGTTTAGTCTGGGAATGGTTTATTCAACCCGCGAAGAATATGATAAAGCAATTGATGCCTATGATTTCGCGATAGCAATATGCCCCGATTATGTTTCCGCATATTTCAGCAAGGCAAATACACTGGTGAATAGCGAAAACTATCTGGCAGCCGTAGAGTCATATAAAGAGATAATAAGTATAGAGCCTGATAATGCTCAAGCTTATATATATGTCGGTGAATGTTATGATAAGCTTGAATTGCATAAACGGGCAATTTTTTATTATCGTAAAGCTATTGCTGTAGATAAAAATTGTTGCGATGCCTGGTATGGACTTGGTATGGCGTATTACAACATGGAAGAATATAATAACTGCCTGAATTATTTTAAACATGCCAATCGACTCGATCCTGAAAATCCCGATTATTGGTACATGCTTGGTGAATCATATCGAAAATTGAACATTCTGGATAAATCTGCAGAATCATTTCACCGGGCTGTAGAACTGGATCCTAACGATTACGAAGCGTGGCTTTCGCACGCTGATATTTTTTTCATAGAAAATAAGCTGCACGAAGCTATTGCCATTCTCAACAAAGCTTACCAGTATAATAACGAGATTTCAACTATTAACTATAACCTGGCGGCTTATTATCTGTGCGATAACCAACCAACCATCGCCCTCAAATACTTCGAAAAAGCATTATCCATCAATTATAGCGAGCATAACGAGCTTCTGGACAGATTTCCCATAGTCTCAAAGAATGAGACTTTCTCCCAACTGATTAAGAAGTATAAAAACTTAAGCCGGTAGTAAATGAATTTTCAATTACCTTATATTCCTGAAAGGCCCGAAAAACCCAGAAAGGTTGGCCTTACTATGGTTATGGACAAAGGTCTGAGTTTAAAAGAAGCAGAAAACTTTGTTGAATCGAGTGGTGAATTCACTGATTATGTTAAGCTTGGATTTGGTACTTCTATTGTAACAAAAAAGCTTAAGGAAAAGATAAAACTATACCGTAGTGCAAACATTAAAACTTATTTTGGAGGAACATTATTCGAAGCGTTTGCCATTCGTAAAATGGTTGATGAATATAGAAAGTTCATCGATACCTACAAGATTGATATGGTAGAAATTTCTGATGGTTCCATGGCTATGCCGCATGATGAAAAACTGGAATATATACGTTCCTTCTCGAAGAATCTCACTGTCATCTCCGAAGTTGGTTCTAAACAAAAAGATGTTATCATTCCTGACGATCAGTGGGTTCTGATGATGAAAACTGAGCTTGAGGCAGGTTCGGTAAAAGTAATTGCGGAGGCAAGAGAAAGTGGTACTGTTGGTATCTATAACAGCAATGGTTCTGCAAATGAAAACCTCATCAAAACCATCGCTTCACATATCAATCCTTCTGATATATTATGGGAAGCACCGGAAGGTAAACAGCAGGTATATTTTATTAAACTGTATGGGTCAAATGTTAATTTAGGAAATATTGCTCCTAACATTGTTATTCCACTTGAATGTCTTAGAATAGGGCTCAGAGGTGATACTTTCTTCGATTTTCTTCCAGTTGAATTGAAAGGGAAAAAATAATCGTTCTCATTATCATTTCTCTAAATAATTCTTTTTGCAAAATAGGAAACTTTGATTGCTAATACTACTTTATTAATTTCATAACATTTTTTTTAAGTTGGCTAAGTAAACCTGGTATGAGAAAATTTGGCTTGATAGGGTTTCCGCTTGAACACAGTTTTTCAAAGGGATATTTCACAAAAAAATTTGCCGACGAGGGCATATTCGATTGCAGTTACGAGAATTATCCGATTGATGGCATCGAAAAGCTCAGATTGCTGATTGAATCGGAAAAAGATCTCTCAGGATTAAACGTAACCATTCCATATAAAGAACAGGTCATAAAATACCTTGACGAAATTGTACCGATAGCCCAAGATATCGGAGCAATTAATACAATAAAAATTTTCCGGTCCGGCTCCGACATACGATTAAGAGGTTATAATACCGATGTTGACGGTTTCGAAAAACCCCTCTTAAAATACCTTACTTCGGAATACAAATCAGCTTTAATTCTTGGAACCGGTGGTGCATCAAAAGCTGTTGCCTGGGTTCTTAATAAGCATGGAATTGCTTTCTCATTTGTATCACGTCATCCGAAAAACAATACAATCTTATCATACAACGATTTAAATAAGGATTTGATATTGAACCATCGTCTTATTATTAATACATCACCAGTTGGCATGTTTCCAAATTTGGATGAGTGTCCTGAAATTCCATACGAATATATAGGTTCGCATCATATCCTGTATGATCTGATCTATAACCCGGAAGAAACTGTTTTTCTCAAAAAAGGGAAAGAAAAAAAGGCAATCCTTATAAATGGATTGCCAATGCTTATTGGTCAGGCGGAACGATCATGGCAAGTTTGGAACGGCCCCGACTGATTAATATATTTTGTATGCCATCTCATTCAGCTTAGAGCTGATTTTAATGTCATATTTTGTTGCATTACCCGGGCTTAACTCAAATTTTAGTTTATCCCCGATGACAACAAAATTAATTGCTGAACCCTGTTCTATTGCACCATTCTTTTCAGTTATTACAAGGGTATTCTTTGAAGAAAGCTGTTGAATTATAGTCTGCATTTGCTTTGTTTCTGAAAAGGTTACGAACAAAATATGACAGGTAGTTATTTCAGCAGGATTCTTAAAAGTCTTGATCATAATTGGTTGACTTCCGACTGATTTTCCGGCTGTATATGTTTTAAGTTCGTTAACTATGGTTGATGAGCCAATAACTCCGATTACAAATGGTCCTGTTTTATAGCTCGCCGGCCATTCTATAAGTCTTGAAAAATTGTATATGAACATCGTTTGAGCCCGCGAAAGATCAGTCTGAGCATGGGATTGATTCATAAAGATAAAGATAGACACTATAATCAGGATCTTTCTCATTTTAAATACATTTGAATATGTTTAACGTCCAATTTAATTATTTGTTTCTGAATCTCTTCAAAAAGATTTAAACATCAATACTATTACAAGGGATAGGGATATGAAATATGATGTAAAAACAAACCTCTTGATGGAGCTGATTCTCCGGCAAAAGACCTGCTTTTTGCTTCAATAATTGTCCGGAGATGGTTCAAATCAATCTTATGTCGCCCCAAATCTATCAATGTGCCTACAATAGCTCTCACCATATTCCGTAAAAACCGGTCGGCAGTGATCGTGAAAATAAGATGATCACCTTCTTGTGTCCAACAAGCCGATTTAATGGTACAAAGGTAGGATTTGACGTCGGAGTGAAGCTTACTGAAAGAAGTGAAATCGTTGTATTCCATGATTACCTCCGCTCCCTTATTCATAATAGCAGTATCTAATTTACAAAATATGTGCCAGCTAAAATCCTGGTTAAATACATCTTTTTTTGTTGCAATATAGTATTTATAGGTACGATCGATAGCATCAAAACGCGCATGCGCATTTGAACCAACAGGAACTATTTTGTCAACATATATAGCCTTGGATAAAAAGTTATTGAGCTTGGAGCTTAAAGAAAACAGCATTGAATCAATATTAATTGGACTATCAAAGTGGGCTACAAAGTAGTTGGCGTGTACTCCTGCATCAGTTCGTCCTGCTCCTGTTGTTTCCACAGGCATCTTCAAAAGGATACCAAGCTTCTCGTTTAATTCAGCTTGTACAGTAAGAGAATTCGGCTGTAATTGCCAACCATGATAGTTTTTTCCATTGAATTGCATCACTATGAAATACCGATAGTGCAACATTTCTGTGTATAAATTGTGGCAAAATTCTGCCAACAAGGGATATATGCTTAAGTTATTTTCAATTACGAATTTATAACTTTCCATGAAAGGTTAATCAGTATAGAACGGTAACAAAGAAAGATCAGGGTGATCATTGCTTAACATTTTTTAACATAAAATCACCCTTTCTCCGTTTCTATTTAGCTTTTTTTAAAACCTTGCAGAATGGCTAAAAGAACATTAATTATTACTTTCGATTCCGAAAAAATTGCATATAAAAACATCAGTTATGAACCAAGTGAATATTAATATTCAAGAACTTAATGAGAAGATTAAACAGGAAAGCTCATTCGTTGACCTGATAAATTTAGAAATGGGTAAGGTCATCGTTGGACAGAAACAGTTGGTTGAACGGTTAATGATTGGCTTACTATCCGACGGCCATATTTTGCTTGAGGGTGTCCCGGGTTTGGCAAAGACTCTTGCTATTAGCACACTCGCTACCACCATAGATGCAAAATTCAGCAGAATTCAGTTTACACCCGACTTATTGCCTGCTGATCTGATAGGCACATTAATTTACAGTCAGAAAAAAGAAGAATTCATGGTAAAAAAGGGCCCCATTTTTGCTAATTTCATTCTGGCCGACGAAATAAACCGTTCACCGGCAAAAGTTCAAAGCGCATTATTGGAAGCCATGCAGGAAAAACAAGTGACAATTGGACAAGAAACCCATGAGCTGCCAAAACCATTTCTGGTATTAGCCACTCAGAATCCGATAGAACAGGAGGGTACTTATCCATTGCCGGAAGCTCAGATGGATCGATTTATGCTGAAAGTAATACTTGACTATCCAAAGAAGGATGAAGAATTGCTGATAGTAAGAGAAAATCTTCAATTCGAATTCCCTGCAGCCAAAAAGGTTATTACAACCAACAGTATCCTAAAGGCACGAGAGGTTGTTAAAGAGGTATATATGGATGAAAAGATCGAAAATTATATCCTGGATATAGTATTTGCCACGAGATATCCCGAAAAGTATAATTTGACTAAGTTTTCGAGTATGATTCAGTATGGAGCATCACCGCGTGCTAGCATAAATATGGCCAAAGCTGCAAAAGCTTATGCTTTCATTAAAAGAAGAGGGTATGTTATTCCTGAAGATGTGAGATCGGTTTGCCCTGATGTATTGCGGCACAGAATGGGTTTAACATACGAAGCTGAAGCTGAAAACATAACCTCTCAGGATATTATTACTGAAGTGTTAAATACAATTGAAGTTCCTTAGAAAATGGTTATAAGAGTTTTAATTTTTGCTATTGGTTTGTTTTTTACAAGTATATTGTTCGGGGTTGAGAGCATTGGACAAAACTTTATCGGAATGGATAAAACACAGATCATGCAGGTAATGAAAGACTCTTATAAAAAATATAAACTAAATACGAGTATTACGAATCCTCATTACAATTATCTGAAATATGAAAATAAAATTGAGGAGATAACCATACTCTTCTTTCTGTCTGATAATGATAAATGCACAATGGTGAGAAAAATGTGCGACTATTCAAATATTAATGAGGTAATATCAGATTTGGATCAACACTATAAAAAGGCAGGAAAGAATTCCTGGACATATACAGATAAAGGGAAAATATATTCGGTTGATCTGACAGAGGAAGAGTGGTATTTTACGGTTACAACCAAATTGAAAGCAAATTAATTCTGATAGGCAATGGATACTACCGAATTACTGAAACGGGTAAGACGGATCGAAATAAAAACCAAGGGATTATCACAGCACATTTTCGCGGGAGAATATCACAGCGCCTTCAAAGGAAAAGGGATGGCATTCAGTGAAGTGCGTGAATACCAGTATGGCGATGATATCAGAAATATCGACTGGAATGTTACAGCTCGTTTCAATCATCCGTATGTTAAAATTTATGAGGAAGAACGTGAATTAACTGTAATGTTATTAGTAGATGTTAGTGGTTCACGGGAATTCGGATCGCAATGCAGACTGAAACAGACATTAATAACAGAAATAGCCGCTGTGCTTGCATTTTCAGCGATATCCAATAACGATAAGGTAGGTGCAATACTATTCTCCGACAAGGTGGAGAAATTCATCCCGCCAAAGAAGGGAAGACAACATACTCTTCGTATTATTCGTGAGCTCATTAATTTCGAACCTCAAAGTCGCGGAACAAACATAAGCGAGGCATTACAATATTTTATTAATACCATCAAAAAAAGATGCACGGCATTTCTTATTTCCGATTGTATTAGCCCCGGGTTTGAAGATGCCTTGAAAATTGGTAGCAAAAAACACGATCTCATTGTATTGAGAGTATACGATTCACGCGAAGCCGAATTACCAACAGTCGGTTTGATGTGCATGAAGGACGCAGAATCTGGTAAACTGGTGTGGATTGATACCTCCAGTAAATCGACCCGGAAACAATACAGCGATAAGTGGTTGGCTAATTCAAAATTGTTGCACGAATTATTTACCAGGTATGGTATCGACAATGTCGATATTCTGACTCACGAGGATTATGTCAAACCATTGATGCAGCTATTCAAAAGCAGAATTTGATTTTAAGAAATATGAAATACATCATACGATATTCTCAGGTCATTTTTCTTCTCATTATAACTCTTGATCAGCTATTCAGCCAGAAGCTTTCAATTGAGACTCTTCTTGATACAAATGTTATAACTATCGGCGATCAAATTCAGCTTCAATACAATATTGAAAAGAAACAGGACGTATACCTTAAATTGCCTGTATTCTCTGATACCTTAACGAATGGTATTGAAGTTGTTGGAAAACCAACCATCGACTCATCTGAAGTTCACGATGAATTAAATGAGATCAGGGTATCGTTAAAAATTACTTCGTTTGATACGGGTATTTATTATATACCTCCTCAGCCATTTGTTTATACTGATAACAATTCTATTGATACTCTTTTCTCCAGAGCTACGTATATTATGGTTCAAGGCGTAGCGTTGGATACAACCTATACTGTCAGGGATATAGAGGGTATAGAAAAAGCTCCGTTAACAGTTGGTGAGGTACTATTATACGTTCTGATTATCCTTATAATAGCAGGGGCTGGGTACTATCTGTACATTTTCCTGCAAAGAAAAAAAGAAAATAAGCCCATATTCAGGCCGATTAAACCTGAAGAACCAGCCTATATAACTGCACTACGCGAGTTGGATAAAATAAAAGCTCAGAAACTTTGGCAACAAAAACAGGTGAAGGAATATTATACCCGAATTACATACATTATCAGATGGTATATTGAAAAACGTTTTAATATTCCGGCACTGGAACTGACTTCTGATGAAATATTAGAACATATTCGTGCCGAGAAACTTGATAATATTAATTACTCCAACCTCGAAGGACTATTAAATCTGGCCGACCTTGTGAAATTTGCCAAAGGAGAGCCCGATCCGGAGGAGAATATTGTCCATCTCGAGAATGCTTTTGATTTTGTTAAGAAGTCGAAAGAAACCCCCGAGGAATCAAAACAAGAAATACCAAAAGTTGATTAAAGAAGTTAGAAAAATATGAATGGTGTCGAATTTGCACATCCCAGATTGCTGTTATTACTACTTCTGCTTATTCCAGCAGTATTATGGTACATTTATTCGTTGAACTCTGTTTCTTTTGTTCAGGTAAGTTCAACGTTACCTCTTGAAGGATTACCAACACCTTTCAGAAGGATACTGGACCACGTGTTGTATGCTCTAAAGCTGTTAGCTATTGCATTACTTATTATAGCTCTAGCCAGACCCCAATCATCAGATAGCTGGGAGAATACAACTACACAAGGTATCGATATTATTCTTACTATGGATATCTCTGGAAGTATGCTGGCTCAGGATCTTAAACCTGATAGGCTTGAGGCATCTAAAGATGTTGCCACTGAGTTTATATCAGGCCGACCCAACGACAGGATTGGACTTGTGGTATTCAGTGCTGAAAGTTTTACACAATGTCCGCTCACTACCGACCATAGTGTCTTGATCAACCTGTTTAAAGATGTCAAAAGCGGAATGATTGAAGATGGAACTGCAATTGGCGTTGGTCTTGCCAATGCAGTAAAAAGATTAAAGGATAGTGAAGCTGTGAGCAAAGTTGTGATCCTCCTCACAGATGGTGTTAATAACCGGGGAGTTATTGATCCGATTACGGCAGGCGAACTTGCAAAAACATTTGGTGTAAGAGTATATACGATTGGGCTGGGCACCCATGGAAATGCCCCATATCCTGTGCAGGATATGTTTGGAAGAACACATATTATGTCTGTTCCGGTTGAAATTGATGAGGAAGTACTTCAGCAAATTGCCGATATAACAGGTGGCAAGTATTTCCGTGCAACTGATAATAATAAGCTTCGACAGATCTATAACGAAATTGATCGGATGGAGAAATCAAAAATAAATGTAAAAGAATTCAGCAGGAAAAATGAAAGGTATCTTCCTTTTGCCCTTACAGCTTTTATTATCCTGTTATTCGGGTTTTTATTCCGAATTACTATATTACCTACATTACCCTAATTTAAAAGGAATATGTTCAGATTTGCACATAGAGAGTATTTATATCTATTAGCTATACTTCCTGTATTGATTGTATTATATATAGTCGTCAGAAGGATCCAGCGGAAAGCGATATTGAAATTTGCCGAGTTAACTTTTCATGAGTTGCTGATCCCTTTATATTCACCGGGAAGGAAAACTCTAAAATTTACAATATTTCTGTTGGCTTTAGCCTCATTAATCGTTGCACTGGCTCAACCACAATTTGGCTCAAAACTGGAAGAGGTAAAACGTGAAGGCATCGAAATTATAATTGCCCTGGATGTTTCGCGGAGTATGCTTGCAGAAGATATTAAGCCTAACCGGCTTGAACGGGCGAAACAAGCCATCGTAGCATTGATTAACCGAATGAAAGATGATAAAATAGGCATGATAGTATTTGCAGGAGATGCGTATACGCAATTACCCATCACGAACGATTACATTTCAGCCAAAATGTTTCTTACCAACATAAACCCTGAAATGCTTTCAAGGCAGGGAACCGCTATTGCATCTGCGATTAACCTGGGAGCAAAATCATTTACCCAGGATCTCGAAGCATCGAAAGTGATTGTTGTTATTTCTGATGGCGAGGATCATGAAGGAGATCCTGTGGAGGCGGCACGGGAGGCGGCATCTAAAGGTATTAAGGTATATACGATAGGAATGGGATCACAGGCAGGCGCTCCTGTTCCCTTATCAAGAGTCGAGAATCAAAGGAGCAGTTTTATGAAGGATAGGCAGGGAGAAGTCGTTATTTCCCGGATGAATCCAAAAATACTAAGTGAAATTGCTGCTGCCGGTAATGGTGAATTCTTTGGGGCATCTACAAGTAATGTAGGGCTTAATAAACTTTATACCGATCTTAATAAATTGAACAAATCAGAAATAGAATCTCAGGTCTACACAGAGTATGATGACCAATTTCATTACTTTATTGCCTTTGCCCTGCTTCTTTTGTTGTTGGATCTACTCATTCTTGAAAGGAGAAATCAGTATTTTAAGAGGTATTCATTATTTGAAAAGAAATGATTATGAAAGAGATACTCATTATGCTGTTATTGTTTCAACCTGTATTTATTCATGCACAGGTTAAAAAACAAATCCGGAAAGGCAATAGAGAATATGCAAATGAAAAATACAGCGAAGCTGAAAATTGCTATCGGAAAGCGTTGGACAAAGATCCAACATCAGGTAAAGCAAATTATAATCTTGGAAATGCATTATATAAACAAGACCAGTTCGAAGCTGCTACTTCAAAATATGAATCCTTAACCCAGACTGAAAAGGATCCTGATCTATTAGCAAAATATTATTATAATCTTGGAAATTCCCATTTTAAAGCCCAAAAACTTGAGATGAGTATCGAAGCCTACAAACAGAGTCTGCGACTTAATCCTGATAATGCAGATGCAAAGCATAATCTTTTCCTTGCTCAGAGCATGGTTAGGCAGCAACAGCAGCAGCAACAACAACAACAGCAACAACAACAACAGCAACAACAGCAACAACAGCAACAGCAACAACAGCAACAACAACAACAACAAGAAAAGGGCTCTCAGCCTAAAGAACAAAAAATGTCGAAAGAGGATGCTGAACGCTTACTTAAGGCAATGGAACAGGATGAGAAAGATGTCCTAAAGAAAGTTGAGGAACAGAAAATGAGAGTTCGGAAGGTTCCAGTTGAAAAAGAATGGTGATATGTTGGATGCAATACAAATATAATATGAGAAATGAAAAATATTTGAGGTTTTCCTTCGTAATAGCAACACTTGTCTTATTATTTGTATTCCCGGGTATTAATTACGGGCAGGAAGTTACTTTTGTTGCAGAAGCTCCAAAGGTGGTCAGGGCGGGTGAGCAATTTCAGCTCACGTATACGCTGAATGTAAACGTAGATGAATTTACACCTCCGAATTTTGGAGAATGCAAATACCTGGGAGGGCCAATGACAGGATCAAGCACATCATTCAGTGTTATTAACGGCAGAACTACACGGTCTTCATCATACACTTTTACCTATTATCTGCAGGCACCATCTAAGGATGGAAAAATCATTCTTAATGCTGCAACAGGTAAATATAAACGAAACGAAATCAAATCTAACACAGTTGAAATTGAGGTAGTGTCCTCCGGAAAAACAGCTAATACCGCAACGGGTTCTAACTCTGGATCAGCAGATAGATCGGATGCCTCGGTAAGTAACGAAGATATTTATGTCAGACTGGAATGTGATAAGCAATCCGTTTATGTTGGTGAACAAATCACAGCCTGGATAAAAATTTATAGTAAATTGAGTGTATCCGAGATTGAGCCACCATCTACAGGATCGATATTCTCTGGTTTTTATCAACAGGAAGTTGAGTTGCCTCCTCTGACAAGTCTGCAGCGGGAGCGGGTAGGGGACGATATTTATGGTACAGGTGTTCTCAGAAAAGTAATTTTATATCCGCAAAAATCAGGTGAAATCATCATAGAGCCTTTCGATTTGGGAGTTATCATACAAAAACAATCACAACGTAGGCCTCAAAGTATCTTTGATGAGTTTTTTGGTCCTCAGTTCGAAAGAGTAAAGTTAAACCTCAAAAGCAACAGGCTTAAATTAAATGTTAAACCTTTACCGGGGAATCAGCCAGCTGGATTTACAGGGGCAGTTGGTAAATTTCAGATCAGCGGTAATGCCAATTTAGACCATGTTAAAACCAACGATGCCATAACCTTTACTGTTACAGTGAGCGGAAAAGGCAATTTAAAACTTATTGAAAAGGTTAATAGTGAGTTCCCTCCTGCTTTTGATGTTTTTGACCCCTTGAGAAAAGCACGGCTCGATAACAACAACCAGGGTAAATCTGGGAAGTTGAGTTTTGAATATACAGTAATACCCCGGCATCCGGGTGAATATACAATACCTCCGTTCTCGCTTGTTTATTTCGATCCTGAAATACAAAAATATGTTACAGTTAATACTCAGTCGTTTCAGATTTTTGTTGAAAAAGGAGACGGAGATACAACAACCATCGTATCAGGTAATCTGTCAAAGGAAGATATAGAATTGCTTGGAAGTGATATCCGATATATTGAGACTAAAACGCAATTACGTCCTCAACGTAGTTTTATTTTCGGTTCTATGGGCTTTTATCTAATATATGCCCTTTTCATATGCATCTTTTTAGCAGTCATAGTAATTCGCAGAGAAAGGATAAAAAGAAGTGCTGACATTGCCCGCTATCGAAATAAAAGAGCCGGCAAGGTAGCTGTCAGACGTTTAAAAAAAGCACGTAGTCTATTAAAAGCCAATAACAAGAAAGAGTTTTACGACGAACTTGAACAGGCCCTGTGGAATTACCTTTCTGATAAATTGAGAATTCCTTTTTCGGAACTTTCCAAGGAGAAAGCTGAAGGAGTACTTAAAGAGCGGGCTATTGACGAAAATATCATCAGTGATTTTATTAAGCTGATAAACACTTGTGAATTTGCACGATATGCACCGGGGGGTATGGAATCGGAAAGATCTGAAATCCTCGATCAGTCAGTGAGAATATTGAATAAACTTGATCAAAATCTTTAGCCATGAATAAGCTACATAAATTACTATTCATATCATTGTTATTCTCATCAGGTATTGTGGGACAAACAACTTACGATTCTACCTTCCTGAAGGGAAATAACGCTTATGCAGCAGGTGATTTTGAACGTGCTATTTCAAACTATAATTTAATTCTTAACAGTGGCTTTGAATCGGCTGAGCTGTATCTTAATCTTGGGAATGCCTATTATAAGCTTCGCGATTATCCCCGTGCAATTCTGAATTACGAGCGTGCATTGTTGGTCGATCCGGGAAATGAAAAAGCTCAGAATAACCTGGCGAAAGCACAGTTATATACAGTAGACAAAATAAACCAGATCCCCGAATTTCTAATAACAGGGTGGATGAATCAATTTATTATGTTGCTCCACTCAAATACATGGGCAATTATTAGTATGATCAGCTTTTCTATAGGAGTTTTGCTCCTGTTGGTCTATTTTCTGTCTATGACAATGATTGTAAAGCGGGTAGGTTTCTATTTCGGATTTATACTTTTGGTAGTATCTTTAATCACTTTCTACCTTTCCTATAAGTCGCGTGAATTAATTATGAGTGGAAATGGCGCCATTGTACTATCTCCTGCAGTGACAATAAAATCAGAGCCAAATACTTCAAGCACTGATCTTTTTATCATTCATGAAGGAACGAAGGTATATATCATGGACGAATCCGTTGAATGGAATGAAATTAAATTAACGGATGGAAAAACCGGATGGATTCAAAAGAAAGATATTGAAGCTATCTGATAGCTTGTGTAAGATGCTCAGTTAATAGAAACCTTCGTATTTTTTCAGGTCGGATCGTTGATTCAGGCACATTATTGGTATTTTGTAATCGTTTGAGATGTATTTTTGATCCTGAAGACCGAGCATGACCTTAGCCATGGTAATGTTCTTACTTAGCATGATAATAATAAGTTCTGCATCTATCTGGTGAGCGAATTCAAGAGTTTCTGCTGCAACGTTGAATTTTCTTTTAGCAGTGATGATCTCATAGTCGATATCTTTACCTTCCAGAAAACGTTTGGCAAATTCAACATTGGTTCGCACAACATAATCGTTACCACTAGGCTTAAAAAGATATATTTTTGATGTGTAGTATTTCGATAAGAAACTGATCCAGGCGAGTTTTTCTTTATTCTCTTTTCTAAAATCAATAGGAAAAACTATCCTGCGTAATGCTAAATGCCTGGGAGGTGCCTGAACTACAAAAAACGGGATTCGTGAGCCAATCATCAACCGAACGGCACGTGTCCCGAAATATTTCTCTTTACCGATTGGCTTTTGGGTTTTCATAACTACCATAAATGCATTGATGGTTTCAGCAAATTTTTTGATTGTTGTGGAAACACGTCCTGGCCTTATTTTACATTCAATTTTAATTCCGAAAGACGATTCGAATGAGGCAGCAGCTTCCTGCAAACGTTTTAATGCTTCTGCTTCCTCACTCAAATCATTAACAACATGTAAAAAAACAATACTCGATTCGGTGATGGTAGCTATTTGAATGGCATGCTTAACTGCATATCTTGAAAGTTCCGAAAAGTCAAAAGGAACTAATATTTTTCGTGAGGTTGGAAGCATAGATATTTTTTTAAAAGATAATAAAAAAAATTATCAACACTATACTAGTGAACGTATTAGCATTATTATTGTTACAAAATATAATGCTTTTGTTGGTTTATTGCCACCACTGTATGTAAATTCGGTGATAGTCCCGTTACTATGCATGAAGTATGTATCAGTTTTGATTAATACTGAATTGACTAAATCCTTTTATAACACCTTCGTTCACTAAAACGTTCTCAATCATTGCATAACGAGGCCCTTGCCGGCACCAATCAATAAATGATTTGAGTTGAATTTCTGTTCCTTCCGCTTCTATATATACACTTCCATCCGGTTCGTTCCTGACAAATCCTTTTACTCCTAGCGATTTTGCAATTCTTAAACACGAATAACGAAAACCCACACCTTGCACCTGTCCCTTGATGTGGATTTCTCTATGGAGTATGGAAGACATCTTCATTTTTTTATATACACAATTAGTGTGGGATGATGTAAGACAATAAACATAAATCCTTAATGAGCGAAATATTTATTTATTAAATAAAGAAGTTCCTCGACCTCGATAGGTTTAATGACTGTGTCATTGCACCCGGCAAGCAAACAATTCTGACGATCTTCCTCCAGGGTTAATGCGGTTTGTGCAATGATAGGAACATTCGTATTGAATTTCCTGATTTCCTGGGTGGCTTTAAGCCCATTCATTACTGGCATTCTGATGTCCATTAGGATCAAGTCAATTTTGCTGATGGATTTGCATAATTCGATTGCCTGCAATCCGTTCTTTGCATATAAGGTTCGTGCTCCTGTTTCCTGCAATACAGCTTCAAGGAAAAGACCATTCACCTCTTCATCCTCCACAATGAGTATAACCTTGTTGTTCCATTTGTATTTTCCGTTGAAAGCCAGTTCTTCTTCAATCGATCTGGAATGAACGGGAGCAGGTTCATAAGGCAAATTAAAAACAAACGATGTTCCCTGCTCAATATCGGATTCATAAGTGAGTTTACCACCCAGCAGTTTCAGAATTGATCTTGCAATATTTAATCCTAGTCCCGTTTGATCGTCGTACCTACTATATTCTGTTTTCTCCGTCGACGTATAGATATCAAAAATGTTTTTCAGATCTTCCCTGCTAATACCCCGACTTGTATCTTTAATAAAGAAATCAATCTTATTATCTGATGGAAGAGAATATCCAATTTCGATCGATCCTTCCATTGTGTATCGGAGTGAGTGATTTACCAGGTTTACATAAATTTGGTGTAAACGACCTGCATCTGTATATATCTCAATTCCTTTGTGTGAGGGAAGGGTTTGTATAATTTTGACATTTTCCTTTCTTATAGCCGATCGTATATTCTCAACATCCTTTATTACTTCTTTTATCACAAAGTTCAGGTTAACAGGAGTTTTGGTAACCGTCATTGTTCCGCTTTCATACTTAGCTATCTCGGCAACATCATCAATTAACTGGAGTAAGCCCTTACTCTGTTTTTTGATTACCTGGATGAATTCCTTTCTCTTTTCAGGTCCTGGATCTGTAATACTGAGCAATTCAGCAAATCCAAGGATTGAATTCATTGGTGTACGGATATTATGCGATATATTAAGAAGAAAAATGGTTTTTATTTTATCAGCATCCTCGGCCTTCTCCAGGTTACGTTGCAAATCTCGTAACTGTTTAGATTCTTTTGTAATATCCCTTATGGCGCATGTAAGAATGAATTCATTTTTAGGATTTAACTCATACATTGCCGAAAGCCAGAAATACTTTATCTCTTTAGAGTCTCTGATTTTTTGAAACAACCGGAACTGGCCAATTATTTTTTTAGGCTGAGGTTTTATTGGCATGGTGAACAAATCCTGCAGAAACGCTTTATCTTCACTATGACAGTTTTCAATGAGCAATGTGGGAGATAATTCGCCTTGAGGCAAACAATTTTCGAATAAAAGCAGCAACCCTTCCGATGCATTAAACTCTTGTTTCGATAGATTGTAAATGAAATAGCCCGAGGAAAATAATGAACTAACTTTTGTGAACAACTCATTAGTTAACTGAATAGAACGAGGTAAGGGCGCCTTTTTCTTACCTTGTTGTAAGGCCTTTTTATTCTTTCCACGCTTTTCTTTCATAGTGCCCTTATTCATTCAGCTCAATAAAGTTGAAAAGTAAACAATTCAACTGGCAAACCTTCGACTATAACAAAATTCAGAAGAGTTCTACTTCAATTGTCTGTATAAAAGCGGTATAGGTTGTTTCTTTATCAACATGTGCTTTCGACAGTAATATAAGCACAGACTTTTCTTCACCATTTTTTGTTTTAATTTTTACCTCTTTTCGTTGACCGATCACTTTATGATCGCCCGGACCTGTATATTTTTGCAGAAAATCATCTTGATCGATGGTATTGACATCAAATAGCACACCTATGTTCTTATTCATAACCTCTTCTCTTGAGTAGCCTAACAATACTTCAGCAGCGTGATTGAAGAAAATAATTTTATTATCGTGTGAAGTGGTAATGATCGCATCCAGCGCACCTTCGAGTGTCCTTTCATTGCGAAGTTTGATTTGCTCAATTTCTTTAAATTGTTCTTTCATTTCCTGCTTAGCTTCTTTTAGTTTCCGACTTAACTCCTTCTCAGATTCACGAAGCATTTTTTCTTGTTTTTTGAGGATTTCATGCTGTTTCTTTGTCTCAATCTCCATCAGTTTCTCATTCGTTATATCATTTCCGATATAAACAACTTTTTCTACTTCGCCATACATTGTATAAACAGCACTAAAGGCACCTCTGATCCATTTACTCTCTTCAGTCTTTGTTTTGACCTTGAATTGACCCTGGAAATTCATTCCCCTTACTATGTTTTCCCATTTTTTATTGAAAAGATCGAGATCAAGAGAATCGATCAGATCAAATACGGTAAGATGGGTAAGGTCTTTATCGGAGTATTTAAAAAGATACTGAAATGATTCGTTATATTCCTTGATATTACCGTTTATGTCGAAAATGATCTTAATACTTGCACGATTAACTGCATCAACAATACCTTCGAGGCTAAGGCTGAGTTTCTTCTGCTCAGTTGTATCCAATGCCAGAAATAAAATTCGTTCAACAACTTCATTTTCATCTCGGATACAGGTATAAGTGGCCATTGTCCACAGATCCTTGTCATTTTTAGTAACATGTTTCATATACCCTTCAAAGTGCCTGCCGCCGGATGCAAGGCCATTCCATATACGTTTGAACCATTCTTCATCTTTTTTATTGATGAACATTGAGATATGCTTTCCCTCAACTTCCGAGTTTGAGCTGTATTCCAACTTGCGAAGGAAATTAGTGTTGGCATAGATCAGTCTTCCGTCAACACTATATTCGGCACGAAGCATAGTATGATTTACTGTATTTTCAAGCTTCATGAAACGATCAGCCTGGCGGGCAGCTTCTTCCTGTGTTGCCTGTAATTCTTCCATATTTTGCCTCATCTCTTCCTCCTGCGATGCAAGTGCTTGCGCCTGAGCTTTAGATTCTTTTAAAAGACGGGCAGTTTGCATATTCATCTTAACTGTAGAAAGAATCGAGGCAGTACTATCAGAGACACGCTGAACAAAATCGATATGACTGCTTTCAAACCCATTCAATGAGGCAATTTCAAATACTCCAAAAAGTTCATCATTGGCAATCAAAGGAGCTACAATAAGGCTTTTAGGATTAGTTTTTCCAAGTCCAGAAGTTACATTAATATAGGAATCGGGCACATCATTCAGCTGAATTATCTTACGTTCAATTGCCGAGGTTCCAATGATTCCTTTACCCCACTTAATCTTCTGTTCTGCATATTTTTTTCTGCCGTATGCATAAAATGCATTTAACTCAAAAAATTTATCGGCTTCATTGGTATTATTGAGAAGATAGAATCCGCCCTGGATGGCATTAATATAATCTGTGAGATTTTTAATTACATTAAAAGCAAATTTTTCAAGATTATCATTATCAGCCCGCAGTATTTCACCGAACTTGGCCATTCCTTCTGCTATCCAATTCCTGATTTCATCTTCCTTGCTCCTTTTTTCGGCAATTTCCTTATTGTCTTTCAGCGTATCCCGAAGTTTAATCAATGATTTACCTAACTTATCTGTTTTATCATCCAATGGAAATTCGGCATTATACTCTTCATGGATGAGTTTAGCGATAAAATCAGTTATTTCAGAATCCTTCTTTTCTTCTGAGGAAATATATTTATGCAGGCGATCCATCTCTTTTCCATGAAAATAATAAATAAGAAAAATGGTAACAGGCAGTATGATTAGTAATGAAGCTATCATCCACAGAAGGGGTCTTCCAACAAACAAGTGTATCATGGAAGAAATAGTAATGGTCTCAGAAACCTCATTAAGATATAATGAGAACATCGCCACACCTAAAAACAGAAGGGCACCGATAAAACTGTAAATAGTAGCTTGTGTAACATTGACGCTGTCACTATGAATCTTCATGCCTGCAGGTGATTAGTGTAAATTTCAAATCTAATTAAATTTAATCATTTATTCAGAAATACACTTTAATATGGGGTGAAATGTTGCTAACAGAAGCCTCAGGTGCTTACTTGGATGAACAAATGGGAGTTTTAATCAGAGGTTCAGAAGTTGTGAGGAAATTTTTTCAAGAGGCAAAACGGATAAAGCTGCACCCAGATTTATTGCTTCTTTTGGCATGCCGAAAACCACGCAGGTCTTCTCATCCTGGGCAATTGTTTTAGCTCCAGCTTCTTTCATTTCCAGGAGTCCCCTGGCTCCGTCATCACCCATACCCGTCATGATGATACCAATAGCATTCCGACCGGCATATTTTGCTGTGGAACGAAAGAGAACATCAACACTGGGACGATGTCTGTTTACCAAAGGGCCTTCCTGAATCTCGACATAATATCGTGCGCCTGAACTCTTTAAGAGCATATGCTTATTACCCGGAGCAATAAGTGCCCTGCCACGGATCACACTATCATTATTTTCCGCTTCTTTAACAGATATTGAACAAATCTCATTTAAGCGGTTGGCGAATGACCGCGTAAAATTTTCAGGCATATGCTGTACGATAACAATACCCGGACAGTCAGGTTGTAATGATTGCAGAAAGACTTGTAATGCGTCAGTTCCACCAGTTGATGCCCCAACAGCAACAACAATATCTGTTGTTTTAATCATACTATAGCTTTTGGTAGCAGGTATTACTGCGTCAGCGCTTAGTTTGGGTTCAACAACAAATGGTGAGGTTACAATTTTTCTGTTAATACGCGCTTTTGCTGCTGCCTTTACTGCATCGCAAAGTCTGATTTTGGATTCTTCAATGAATTCTTTCGTATTCATTTGAGGTTTGGTTACAATCTCAACCGCCCCATATTCCAAAGCTTTTAAAGCAGTTTCTGTTCCTTTTTCTGTCAGACTAGAAATAACAACAACGGGAATGGGGTGTAACGACATAAGTCTTCGAAGAAAAGTAAGTCCATCCATCCGGGGCATCTCTATATCGAGCGTAATAACATCCGGAATCTCCTGAGCAATTTTTCGGGCTGCAAAAATAGGATCGGCAGCTGTTCCCAAGACTTCAATCTGTGGATCCGATGAAAGAATGGACAATAAAGTTTGCCTGACAACTGCAGAATCGTCAACAATTAATACCTTGATTTTATTCCTGTTTTTTTCGGTCATTCGCAATATTACGGATTTTCTGATTTAACATAGCGCTGAACGACTTCACCGGTATGCGTATTGAATATAATTTTCCTCCCAAGCTTGCCACCTGTACTTTGCGAAATAACCGGAATACCATACTCTTTTAAAGTGTCAAAGGCCATTGAGATATTCCGGTCACCTATATTAAAGTGCACATGGGCTGTTTCAATAACAGCACCACCGCCAAAAACTTTTGCCACTAAATGTTCTTTTTTTGAACCTAACTGAATCATTCCTTGAACCAGTCTTTCTATTGCTATATTGCCATATTTGGGAGTGGCAAGGCCATTACCATTCCATTGAGGAAGCATATAATGATTCATACCTCCGACTTTTTTAACCTTATCATAAATGCACACTGCAACACATGAGCCTAATATTGTATGAATTATAACGGGCTCATGGTTCGTTATCAAGGCTGCCGGGTAAAGAAAGACAGTCTTTAAATCCTGTTCAACCGGGTTAATCAAAACTTTTCCTCCTTAAAAAAGAGTTCATCTGCGTCAGTAGATATTCCAGTTATTTCATCGTCCGATTCCGATAAGCGTAAATGAAATGTAGTGCCTTTTCCAAACTCACTATTAAAATGAATTTTTCCGTTTAGCATATCAATAAATGCTTTAATAATTGAAAGGCCAAGCCCGTGACCGCGGTTTATTGAATTAATCCCGTCATCTATTCGTTTAAACCTGTCGAAAATTATTTGTTCGTTGGTTTTGGAAAGGCCCTGTCCGAAATCCTGTACAGTGAGCTGTAAATTCTTTCCGCTTTTAATAGCTTTAATAATTATTTTCCCTTCAACAAAACTAAATTTAATAGCATTGCTTAACAGGTTGCAAATAACAAGATGAATCTTCTCTGCATCCGATTTAAAAAATAATTCAGATTTCTTATCGTCATGTTCACTCATATATTCAATCTGAAGATGCTTTCTGCGAGCTTCATATTTGAATAAACTAATAATGTTTTTTATTAGGCTATCAATATTAATCAGGGAAATTTCAGGAGCAATTTCGCCGGCTTCAAGTTTTGCTGCTGCAAAAATATTCTTTAGCTGAAAATCGAGGTTGAACACTTCGGTATGAATTAAAGAGACCATATGAATGACCTTTTTCCAATTCTCCTTTTCCACCTCTAAAATATTGGCTGCAATTGCTAATACCGATGTAAAAGGATTCATGATCTCATTACTCACATTGGAAATAAAATGGCTTTTTAATGCTTCCGATTCGTTAAGCTTTTTACTTATCTGAGTAATGGCTTTGTTGAGTTCGGTAATCTGTTTTTGGTATATCTCCCTTTCAACCAGCCTATTTTTTAATTCGAGTAGAAGCTCTTCATTTGAAGAATTAATGAGTTCATCCATGGTGTTATGTATTATTCTTTTTGAAAATTGTGGGCTTAATATGTTCTATAGGAAGTTCCATGCCCGAGATTGACTCCGAATGTCCTAGAATTAAAAAACCACCTTGTTTAAGTTGCATACATAATTTCTGCAAAATAGAAAACTGATTTTCCCGGCTAAAATAAATCAGAACATTTCTGCAAAAGATAATATCATACACTGGGTTATTAACTAAGGGGAGATATAACAGATTTTGCCTGAAAAAATGAACTTTATCTCGTATAGCAGAAATGACACGAATTTTCTTTTCTTCCCTGTTTTTGCTCCTGAGGAAATATTTGACCTTGATGGTGTGCGGAATTTGGGCTATTCTTTCTTCAGGGTATATTGCAACAGCAGCTTTCTCAAGCATTTTTGTAGATATATCTGAAGCATCAATACTATAATCAAACTGACGATGACGCTCTTTGAATTCACTTAGGGTAATAGCTATAGTATATGGCTCTTCACCGCTTGAACAACCGGCACTCCATATTTGTAAAAATTGATTATTACGTTGTAGTACTAGTTCGGGAAGAATATCACTTAGCATGTAATCGAAATGATTAGATTCTCTAAAGAAGTCTGTTTTGTTAGTGCTCACAACGTCCATCATATGGATTACTTCCTCACTCTGGCCTGAGGGAGAAAACAAATACTCCACGTATTCCTTAAAATTGTTCAGATTAAGAGCTTTAAGTCTCCGCTGGAGCCTGCTCTGAAGCATTATTTTCTTCTCGGGTGGCATTTTGATGCCATATTCTGACATAATAAAAGAACTCAGCCGGTTAAAATCCTGCTGACTTAGTTCTTCTTTATGAAGGGAGAGTGAATTCTGATAATCCATATCACACGATTGATTAAGAAATGTGATATGTGTTATTGTTCTATGGTTATACTTTTATTCGCTTCATGAGCAATATTGGATAAATCAACAATTTCTTCAGATGCAAATACTTTTTCAGCATCGAGGATCATAATAAATCCATCTCCTGTTTGGGCCATACCTTTAAGATACTCTGTACGGAAGTTGGTGCCAATACTTGGTGGCGGTAAAATATCTGCATCATTCAATTCAAGTACCTCCTTAACAGAATCGACAATAGTACCTATCATAATAGGTTCACTGCCAACATGTAATTCAAGAACAATGATGCATGTATTGGAAGTTATTTCTGTCTCCTCAACGCCAAATTTAATTCTGCTGTCAATAACTGGTAGTACGGTTCCTCGGAGATTTATTACACCTTTCATATAGGTCGGTGCTTTTGGCACTTTAGTAATCTTGGTCATCTCAAGAATATTGAGCACATTCTTAACATTCGCCGCGAATGTCTCACTTCCTATCTTAAAAGAAAGGAATGAGTTCATTTTGTTTTCCACTTTAGAATTCATAATTGCAGTTGTTTAGTTACCGTATCACTTTACTTATTGCTGCTAATAATTTTGCAGGTACAAAAGGTTTCACGATCCAACCGGTCGCTCCGGCATTTTTTGCTTCCATCTTTTTCTCGGTCTGTGATTCAGTGGTTAAAAAAAGGATTGGAGTACGTTGGTACTTTTGCATTTTCCTGATTTCTTTAATAAGCTCAATGCCATTCATTTCCGGCATGTGAAGATCGGTTATGATCAGGTCAATTTCCTGGCCATCGAGATGATTGAAAGCATTTTTCCCGTTATCGCTAAGCAGTACTTCATATCCTTCGTTTGTTAGTGTGAAGTTTACAATCTCCCGTATGCTTTCGGAATCATCAACAAAGAGTATTTTTTTTGCCATTGTTTGTTGATATTAAGTATTAAAAAAGTTCTATTTCGTTTTCCGCTTCGTCTCTTTTTATTTTTACTCCAGTAAATTTTTCATGTATATCTCTTTCACTTTTCATAGTATATATCTTCTTAAGTTTTTCAAGACTTTCAGTAGGTATCTCAGATTCAATTTCACCAAAATCAATTTTACCAATTAATTTATCCAGTGTTGCTATGATCACCTCCACTTCTTTCTCAAATATCTTATAATAATCAACCTGCGTAATTTTATACCTGCGGGCATAAATCTCTTTTTCATTGATCTGGGCCTTCTCTTTGATAAGATCTTTATAGATTCCAGGGACAATATTATCAATGCCTTCCGTCAGGTTCGTTCTATTTTCGTATTCAAGCAGTTTAAAGAATTCGTCAAGAACTGGTAGGAAAGCGTCCACACATAGTTTTCGAAATTTCTTGATCAGTAAGCTCAGTTGTTTTGTATTACTTTGAAGTTCGTTAAAACTTCGAATAATCTGTGAGATTGTATCGACTGACTCATTATCTAATTCATTTCTGGCAACCGATTGCCTCATGCTCTCAATTTTCTGACTCAAACTCTCGACAATATCAAAGAACGATTTTTCAGAGAAAAAATATGTCGATTTGGAATCGGCCAATGTTCTATAAAGATAATACAGGTTTGAAGATAATCCCTCGAATGTGACAACACTCTTTTTGAATTCGATCAGTTCATTTTCTATACCTATGTCAAGATATTCGTCAATCGAAGTTCCTGACGAAAGAAATAAATTTATGAGGTGTAACGATTCATCCAGAATATTATCAAGATCACCAATCTTCTCAATTATTATTTTAACAGCCTTTTGATACTCACTATTTGCATGAATCAGCTGAGCTGCCTGCAAAGAACCTATATTCCGGATCTGCAAAATAATTTCAAGAATCATTTCGGATTTGTCCTTTGAGCTCGAACGATTTTTATCGTAAAATTCATTTAGTTGAGATAGCAGAGTTTTGTGAGCATGGCGTACATGCTCGATTTTTTGACTTACTATATCCTGATATTGGAGATTGGTAATGATCTCTGAACTACTAAGAGATTTCTTAGATAGCAGGTCTTTCAACTTCTTATGAAAATCGGGGCATATGTCTTTTTTAGCAACTAATTTGGAATAGCTTTTATGCATGCGTTCAATCGACCGCAGGAAGGCTTGAAATTCCTGGTTCTTTAATTGATCCACAGAATCTGTTGCTGCCCTGAAATGATGCTCAAGTTGAAAGTATTCGTTGCTAAAATCCAGGCAACGATTAGTGATATCATTAATATCGGCAATAAGGTCTTTATATTCTCTTCTATAGTATGGTTCAAGCTGAATATTTGTTGTAAGCAGTTTAAGTGTGCTTAAGTTTTGTTTGGTGATATTATACTGCAGGTAAATGTCCGATAAATCATTAGCCAGATTTAATATGTACCGGTCAGTATCCATCAAAAATGGATACGTTTTTTTTAGTCGGGCTTGTACAGTCTCCAACAATCTTAAAAACTGATTGATCTTTTTATCAGGAAGATCTGTCATTGAATTAAAAAGCAGATCGGCTTTATCAATTATAAAATTGATCGAGTTATGATATTCTTTAAAACTTTGATTCAGGGTGTCAAAGTCTTTCGCCGAACAACTAATCAGTGAGTTTATTTTGTCATTTATATTAGTAAACACCGATACGGCCTGCTCTATAATTAATTCAGGATCTTGTTTAATCATGTTAAGTACTCCGATATATTCAGGGAAACTTAATTTAGATAATAAAATTAGTAGATGCAGTACTTTCTGGTATAAAACAAAAGTGATATTAGTTACCAATAGATGATGAGATACATCACCTATGTTAACAATTTAGTTGAATATGACTGGAAAGCTAATAGAATTGCATGAAAAGAAATTAATGCAATCCAATATATAAAAGAAAGAAAAAATTATGCTCCGTTTCCAATAATACTGTTACGCTTTTCTATTTCAAGAATTGAGCAGATTGTCAAAATAAATCTGGTTTTATCGAGTGGTTTTGTAAAAACGCTATTAACTCCTAATTTCTTCGCCATGTGCAAATAATATGGTTTACTACCGGAGATCGCAATTATTTTACTTTGTGGATATTTAGTGCCGACAATACCGATAAGTTGCATTCCTTCAAGTTGTGGCATAACAAGGTCAGTAATGATCAGATCATATTTCTGATGTGATAAATAGAATAATGCTGTCAGTCCGTCCACAGCTTCGTCAACAACAACCTTTTTACCTAAATTTTCAAGCAGGATATGATAGATAATTTTTCTTTCTAACCTGTTATCCTCGACCAACAGCACCCTTTTCATCAACCATCTTTTCATGCATGAACGGAAAATAGCACTAAGGGTTATAAAGATTCAACGAAGTAAACGAATATATTGATCAGCTACCTTATTAGAGATTTGAAAATCGAAGCCTTAAGTAGATATGATTATGTAATGTTGATAATAATCACAGACAAATGAATAAAAAAGCCTAGCACGCTAGTCTCATTGCTGAAATAAACATAAACCACAGAATTTTAAAAATTGAAGGAAAGGAACAATTATACACTATGATTTGTAAGTTTTTTGAAGCACTGATTCTACTCTTTCAACCAGGTACTGTAGATCAATAGGTTTTTTTACAAAGTCAATGGCCCCCATTTTAAGAATCTTATCGATATTATCCTCATCTGTTAATGCTGAAACAACAATAACGGGTGTATTCTTTGTATTCTGATTTTTTCGGATTTCTTCCAGAAACTCAAATCCACTGATTTTTGGCATTAATAGATCGAGTAATATAAGATCCGGTGTATTTCGCTCGATAATCGAATATGCTTCTTTTGCGTTTAGTGCAGTTTCTATCTTATATCCCTTTTCGTCAAGAATAGCTTCAAGTAATACAACGTTGGTAGTAGAATCATCAACTACTAAAATTTTGTAATCCTTGTTTTCACTCATCTGCTTAGTTTTATTTAAAGCTAGTAAAAATAAACGAATATCCAAAAACGATCATTGCGTTATATCCGGATAACTTCCATCGATAATGTTAAAAAAACTAAAACTGACCAATTAAGAAATGGATAGTTTAAAACTTGATGATGTATCTCATCAATTTTCTGCGAAACATTTCAAATCATGAACTTTTATTATTATATTTAATAATGAACATGACAAATACAGTCTTGTATGTCTATAGACGTTGAAAAGGATCATATAATTCCGTTTGGTAATTTACTCACAGATAGTGAGTTACAAAATGTTATTGATAATAGTAACACGGTTAATTTTAATAAGAAGGAAATTATTTTCAGACAAAACACACGCACTTCCCATATTATGTTTATTCGATCCGGTATGGTTAAAATCTTTAAGGAAGGGCGGAACGGGAAATATATTATTTTAAGGGTTTCGATGCCTGGCGATTATATAGGCCTTTTGTCAATTTATGGAGGCGACACACATCAATATTCTGCATCGGCTATCCAACCATCTGATATTTCTTTCGTTGATATCAATGTATTCAATAGGATCCTATTTACAAACGGTGAATTTGCTTCAAAGATCATTAGCAGTATATCGAATGACGGGCTTTTTATTTTTAACAGACTGATGAGCCAATCTCATAAACAATTGCCGGGAAGAATTGCTGATGTTATACTTTATTTTTCAGAAGTTATTTTTAAAAATATACAATTTGAGTTCCCATTTACAAGGAGAGAGTTAGCTGAACTGGCGGGAACTACAAAAGAGAGTTTTATTCGAACGCTGGCTGAATTCAAACATGATAAAATTATTGATCTTGATGGTTCTGTGGTAAAGATTAATAGTCTAAAGATCGTTAAAACGTTGAGCGAATTAGGATAGAAATTAATATGACAGGATATGTCAAAACTAAGGGTGATTATTGCAGATGATATTTTTACGAATCGATTATTACTATCGGAGATCATTGAAGATCTTGGTCATACTTTCTTTGCAGTAGAAAATGGAAAACAAGCTGTCGATACTCTTTTAAAAAATGATATCGATCTGGTGTTAATGGATATCGAAATGCCGGTAATGAATGGCTTAGAAGCCACGAAGTATATACGCGAAAGTTTGCCATCCCCTAAGTGTTATACTCCGGTAGTTGCATTGACTGCTCACAATCCGAAGATTTTTTTCGATGACTACAAAGATGTTGGGTTCAGTCAGCTTCTTACCAAGCCTTATTCTGTTAAGAAAATTACAGATTTGCTGGATAGCTATATTTCTAAAGAAACAATTACTACAAAATAGAGCTAGCCCAACTGAAGTAAGTTCACAATTTTTAGAACGGCGTCAAGATCGTCTTTATCAAATGCATTAAGAATATTACTATCGATATCAAGCACACCATAAATAATATCCTTTGAAGTTAATAGCGGAATGACCAACTCGGATTTAGATCTGGGATCGCATGCTATATGTCCTTGAAATTTCTTAACATCTGATATGACCAGAGGCTGCCTGTTTATGACAGAGTACCAGCATGCTCCCTCGGGATATGGTAACTCCTGACATGCAAGAGGACCCTGATAAGGACCTACAGTTAAACGATTGTTATGATGGAGATAAACACCTACCCAGAAAATGTATGGGATTTTATGGTAGAGAATAGCATTTATTGTAACCAGTTTTGCAATAGTTGAAGGACTTTTCATTAAAAGCTGAGAAAGTTGTTCATATAAGCGGTCGTATTTCTTCGATTTTTGATTCTTGTAAGTCATAACTAAAAAAAAATAACCCGGGTTCCGGATTATTTTTTATGTGGATTCAGAATATTTTTCACGCAGGTATAAAATCGTATGTACGAATTACTTTAAATAAATTGTGAGGAAGAGGTTTTAAGATAATTCGTTTATTACCTTTTTGATATAGGACATAATGGTAATAGGTAAAGCATTGAAGGTTTGTTGGAAAGATATCCATGCCTTGTAATTCTTCGCCGGATAAGCATACATCTTTTTCCAGTTTAAGAGTTGGGGTCTGTACTAATGCTTCCATAAATCCTGAGATTAAGTTTCATAGGCTAAAACTAATACAAGAGAGGGCTTTGAGTCAAGTGTATACCGATGAGATGAATTTCCTTTTACTGATGATTTACATCATCTGGAATAATCTGTTTAATATTCTCTCATTCATGTTAATCTCCTTCTGTGAGTTTAAATAAACCCAAATTGTGCTAATGCACAATTTCGGTTTAACGAATAATTCAGAAAAAACAACCCACTGGATGTTAATTATGTCATCCAACTGGATTTGGTTTAAAAGCTCACGATCCCAATTAAAACAAAAAAGCAACCCTTGGGTTGCTAATTGTGTGATCCAGCTGGGATTCGAACCCAGGACCCCATCCTTAAAAGGGATGTGCTCTACCTGCTGAGCTACTGAATCAATATTTTACGACCACTCTCATCACCGAACCAGAATCCTCCCGCAAAAGCGGGATGCTCTACCTGCTGAGCTACTGAATCAATATTTTACGACCACTCTCATCACCGAA